>DASRGX010000031.1:0-7349 GCA_035650835.1 Rudaea sp.
GGCCGCTGTCGAAGATCAAGAAGATCTCGGGGGCGAACCTCGCGCGCAACTGGGTCATGATTCCGCACGTCACGCAGCACGACGACGCCGACGTGACCGACCTCGAGGCGCTGCGCGTCGCGCTCAACAAGGAGCACGAGAAAGCCGGCATCAAGTTCACGATGCTCGCCTTCATCATCAAGGCGGTCGTCGCGGCGCTGCGGAAATACCCGGATTTCAACGCCTCGCTCGACGCGAGCGGCGAGAACCTCGTGCTCAAGAAATACTTCAACATCGGTTTCGCCGCCGATACGCCGAACGGCCTCGTCGTGCCCGTGCTGCGCGACGCCGACAAGAAGGGCATCGTCGCGATCGCGCAGGAGACGAGCGCACTCGCCGCGAAAGCGCGCGACGGCAAGCTCGGGCCTGCGGACATGTCGGGGGGCTGCTTCTCGATCTCCTCGCTCGGCGGCATCGGGGGCACTGCATTCACGCCGATCGTCAACGCACCCGAAGTGGCTATCCTCGGCGTGTCGAAATCGTCGATCAGGCCCGTGTGGGACGGCCATGCGTTCCAGCCGCGGCTGATGCTGCCGTTGTCGCTGAGTTACGACCATCGCGTCATCGACGGAGCCGCAGCGGCGCGCTTCACGGCGTTTCTCGCGCAAGTGCTCGGCGACATGCGGCGCGCCCTGCTGTGAGCGATGGCATGAGCGCCGAGTCGAACGACATCGCCATAGTCGACCTCGACTTGCCGAAGACCACCTGGTCGCGCGTGCATTCGTCGATGCGTACGCTGCACCTCAAGCTCAGCCGCGAGCCCGATGCGGTCTGGCGGCGGTTCTTCATGGAGGAACGCGAGTCGCGCATCGTGCTCAAGCGCCACGGTCTCTGGCTCGAGGACGACTACATCGTCTTCGACTGCCTGCTCGAAGACGTGGAAGCCCATCACTTGCCCGACTTCCGCCTGTCGGTCGACTACGCCAACCGCAAATACGCGGAATGGTTGGCCGCGCGCCGCGAGGCCGGCGAGCAGCGGCGAGTGGAGGTGCGTAGCGAAGAAGACGAGCTCGCGGCATTGCGCAAGCTCGTTCTCGGCGCGGACCCGCCGCGAGCGCTGGCGCCGGCGCCGCAACCGTTGCCGCCGAAGCCCATCGAGACGATGGCTGCGCTCGAAGCGCCACCGTCTCCGCCGGCTGCACTCGAAGCGCCACCGTCTCCGCCGGCTGCGCCGGCACAACCGTCCGAGCGCGCTCCTGCGCCCGCCGAGCCGCCCGCATCGAACAACGAGATCGCCGATTTCGCCACCAAACGCGACGAGCTGCGCGCGCGTTTCCGCGCCGCGCTCGCATCGCGCAACAAGGAGTCCGCCAGTGGCAACGACTGAAATCAAGGTCCCCGACATCGGAAATTATACGAATGTACCGGTGATCGAAGTGCTCGTTAAACCGGGCGACGCGATCGCCAAGGACCAGGGTCTCGTCACGCTCGAGTCGGACAAGGCGACGATGGAAGTGCCTTCCACCGTCGCGGGCACGGTCACGGAAGTGAAAGTGAAAGTCGGCGACGAGGTCTCCGAAGGCGCCGTCGTGGCGGTCGTCGAAACGGCTGCCGCGGCTGCGGCGCCGGCGGCCCCCGCTGCCACGAAGGCGCCGTCCCCCGCGCCCGCCGCGCCGTCGAAAAGCGAAACGCCGGCACCGAAGGCGGCGGCGAGCTCGGGCCGCAAAGCCGATCTGGAATGCCAGGTCGTCGTGCTCGGTTCGGGTCCGGGCGGCTATACGGCTGCGTTCCGTGCCGCCGATCTCGGCCTCGACACCGTCCTCGTCGAACGCTATGCGACGCTCGGCGGCGTGTGCCTCAACGTCGGCTGCATTCCGTCGAAGGCGCTGCTCCACGCGGCGAAGGTCATCGACGAAGCGGCGCATGCCGCCGACATCGGCATCGCGTTCGGCGAGCCGAGCATCGACATCGCCAAGCTCGGCGCGTTCAAGGACAAAGTCGTCGCGCAGCTCACGAACGGGCTCGCCGGCATGAGCAAGCAGCGCAAGGTGCGCATCGTGCAGGGCACCGGCAAGTTCGTCTCGCCGAACGAGCTCGAAGTCGCGACCGCCGACGGCGCGAAACTCGTGCGCTTCGAAAAATGCATCATCGCCGCCGGCTCGCAAGCCGTGAAGCTGCCGGGCTTCCCGTGGACCGACCCGCGCATGATGGACTCGACCGACGCGCTCCTGCTCAAGGACGTGCCGAAGAAGCTGCTCGTCGTGGGCGGCGGCATCATCGGGCTCGAAATGGCCTGTGTCTACGACGCGCTGGGCAGCGAAGTCACGGTCGTGGAGCTGCTCGATCAGCTCATGCCGGGCGCCGACCCCGATCTGGTGCGGCCGCTCGCGCAGCGTCTCGGCAAGCGCTACGCCGGCATCCACCTCAAGGTGAAGGTCGCGAACATCGAAGCCACCGCAGCAGGGCTCAGGGCGACGTTCGAGGGAGAAAAAGCGCCCGCGCCGCAGATCTACGACCGCGTGCTCGTCGCGGTCGGCCGCAGTCCGAACGGCAAGAAGATCGACGCCGAGAAAGCCGGCGTCGCGGTCAGCGAGCGCGGCTTCATCCCGACCGACAAGCAGATGCGCACGAACGTGCCGCACATCTTCGCGATCGGCGATATCGTCGGCAACCCGATGCTTGCACACAAAGCCACGCACGAAGGCAAGGTCGCGGCCGAAGTGTGCGCCGGGCAGAAGAGCGAGTTCCTTGCGCGCGTTATCCCGAGCGTCGCCTACACCGATCCCGAAGTCGCCTGGGTCGGCGTGACCGAAAGCGACGCGAAAAACGCGGGCCTCAAGATCGGCGTAGGCAAGTTTCCGTACGCGGCGTCGGGTCGCGCGATCGGCATCGGCCGCACGGAAGGATTCACGAAGCTGCTTTTCGACGAAGCCACGCACCGCATCGTCGGCGCCGGGATCGTCGGGCCGAATGCGGGCGACCTCATTTCCGAGATCGCGCTCGCGATCGAGATGGGCTGCGAGGCGGCCGACATCGGCCTGACGGTGCATCCGCATCCGACGCTTTCCGAATCGGTCGGCATGGCGGCCGAAGTATACGAAGGGACAATTACCGATTTGTACATTCCGAAGCGCAAGTGACGGCTTCGGCGGGTTTCACGACGAACAAGGAGGACGCGTATGAAACTCTATTTTTCCCCGGGCGCCTGCTCGTTGTCGCCGCACATCGTCTTGTGCGAACTCGGCGTGCCGTTCGAAGCGGTCCGCGTCGATCTCGCCGCGAAGCGCACGGCCGACGGCAAGGATTTCAAGAGCATCAACCCGAAGGGCTACGTGCCGGCGCTCGTCACCGACGAAGGCCAGGTGCTGACGGAAGGTCCGGCGGTCGTACAGTATCTCGCCGACCGCAAACCCGAGAGCGGACTTGCGCCGGCCAACGGCACGTTCGAGCGCTACCGCGTGCAGGAATGGCTGAACTACATCTCGACCGAGATCCACAAATCCTTTAGCGCGCTGTTCAACAGCGCGCTGCCCGACGCGGGCCGCGAGATCTACTTCGGCAAGCTCGAACAGCGCTTCGGCGAGATCGACGCCGCGCTCGCCGGCCGCGAGTATCTGATGGGCGCGCATTTCACGGTGGCCGATGCGTACCTCTACACCGTGTTGCGGTGGGCCGGGCGCTTCAAGATCGATCTCGGGCGCTTCGCGAATCTCTCGCGTTATTACGCTCGCGTCGACGCGCGGCCCGCCGTGAAGGCGGCGCTGGAAGCCGAAGCCGCGGCGAAAGCCGCCGCCTGAGCGCGACCGCTCGCCCTCACTTGCGTTTCTTGGCAGCCGCCTTCGGCTCGAGGGCGGCGATCTCCGGAGCCATCTGCTCCGTCACCTCGTAGTGACGCACGAGCGGCTCCATCTGCAGCAGATATTGGTCGTCCTCGGGGTAATAGACCGAGCGGTCCGGGTTTTCGCCGGCGAACGCGCGGACGGCGTCCATCGAATCCCAGAACGACACCAGCATGATCTCGCAATGCTCGCCCTGCTCGCGGCGCAAGACCGACACGCCGCGATTTCCGGAGGTGCGCGCATAGTCCTTGAGGCCCGTTTCGCGCAGATAGGCGAGGTAGTCGTCCGCCTTTTCCTTGAGCGTTATCCCGCGCCAAATGCGTGCGATCATTCGCGACCTCCGGAGCCCCCGAAAACACAGCATACCCCAAGCCGGCACCGCGCAAGCAGCCGCGATCGCGACGCCTTGCAAACGAGTGTCAAGTGGCGGCGGATATTGCGAAATCGTCGAGCAAAAAAAACCCCAGGGCAGCTCGCACGGCCCCGGGGGCTAGGGAGTACGTGGTGAACGCTTCAGGCGGAAAGACGGCTCAGCGCTTCGTTGATGCGCGCAAGCTTCGTCTCGAGCGGGGCGAGTTCCTGCACGCTGTGCGTCGACGGGTGGCTGCGCACGTCTTCGATGGCCATTTCCAGACGACCGAGCTCGATCATGAGATCATGGCGCAGGAACAGCGGATTGACGGTCAGAGCGGCGGCGGTAGCGAACATGGCACCCTCCTGTTTGCGATCTGGTTCACACGATGCAGAAGCTATGCCAAACCCTGAAAATCGCTATTCCGCGACAATTCTGTGCGCCAGCGCACACGCGCTGACGTACTGCGACGCAAACTGACACAAGCGTGCGGCGGACGTGTCGAGGACATGATGCGATTCACAGTTGCCTAACCCCGGATCGGTGTAATTTGTAGTAGGATGAGTTTGTAAGTGGTGCGAGCGATCGCACGCACGGTGAGTCACTGGCGCCCGGCATACGGTCCTCTTGGATTCCCCCTGTTCCTAAGACCGCCGGGCGCCAGCCTTCTCCCTGAAGTTCGCACTCCTCCGGCTTCCTTCCGGCGTCGCGTAAGCCGACCCCTGCGTCCGACCTCGATCACTCTGCGAGTGCCGTGCGCGCTGGAAGTGCATGAGGGCTATCGCAGAAAGTGTGCCAGCCGTCACACAATGCGCGCTTGTATAATGTGCGCTCCCGGTTTCCACGAACGTCCAAGGCCGGCACGTCGACGCGATGTCGCCGACGCACCGAATCTCTGATCGAGCCGATATGAACCAGCACGACCAGCATTTCGACGTGATCGTCGTCGGCGGCGGCCACGCCGGTACCGAGGCGGCGCTCGCTGCCGCACGGGTCGGCGCGCACACGCTGCTTCTGACGCAGAACATCGAGACGCTCGGCCAAATGAGCTGCAATCCCGCGATCGGCGGCATCGGCAAGGGGCATCTCGTCAAGGAGATCGACGCGCTCGGCGGCGTCATGGCCGAAGCCGCGGATCGCGCCGGGATCCAGTGGCGCACGCTCAATGCGTCGAAAGGCCCGGCCGTGCGCGCGACGCGCTGCCAGGCCGATCGCGCGCTGTACAAGGCCGCCATCCGGCGGCGCCTCGAAACCCAGCCGAATCTGTCGATCTTCCAGCAGTCGGTCGATGACCTGACGCTCGACGGCAACCGGGTGACCGGCGTCGTCACCCAACTCGGCCTGAGGTTCCGGGCGGCGAGCGTCGTGCTCACGGCGGGCACGTTCCTGGCCGGCAAGATCCACGTCGGTTTCGCCACACACGCGGGCGGCCGCGCCGGCGATCCTCCTTCCGTTCGCCTGGCCGAGCGCCTGCGCGAGCTGCCGCTCGGCGCCGACCGGCTCAAGACGGGCACGCCGCCGCGCATCGACGGCCGCAGCATCGATTTCTCGGGACTCAAGGAACAGCCGGGCGACGTGCCCATGCCGGTGTTTTCGTACTTGGGCGCCGCGGCGGACCATCCGCGCCAAGTGAGCTGCTGGATCACGCACACGAGCGAGCGCACGCACGCGATCATCCGCGGCGCGCTCGATCGGTCACCGCTCTATACCGGGAAGATCGAGGGCATCGGGCCGCGCTATTGTCCTTCGATCGAGGACAAAGTCGTGCGCTTCGCCGAGAAGGCGTCGCATCAGATATTCATCGAGCCCGAGGGTCTGGAGACCACCGAGATCTACCCGAACGGCATTTCCACGTCGCTGCCGTTCGACGTGCAGGTGGATCTCGTGCGCTCGATCGCCGGTTTCGAGCGCGCCCACATCACACGACCGGGCTATGCGATCGAATACGATTATTTCGACCCGCGCGGGCTCAAGGCCTCGCTCGAAACGAAGGCCGTCGACGGGCTCTACTTCGCCGGCCAGATCAACGGGACGACGGGCTACGAGGAAGCCGCGGCCCAAGGGCTCATCGCCGGGCTCAATGCCGCGCGCGCCGCGCTCGGGCGCGAGCCGTGGACGCCGCGCCGCGACGAAGCCTATGTCGGCGTGCTCATCGACGATCTGATCACCAACGGCACGACCGAGCCCTACCGCATGTTCACCTCGCGCGCCGAATACCGGCTCAATCTGCGCGAGGACAACGCGGACCTGCGCCTGACCGCGCACGGGCGCGCGCTCGGTTGCGTCGATGAACGACGTTATGCGGCGTTCTGTCGCAAGCGCGAAGCGATCGAACGCGAAACCGAGCGTCTGCGCGGCATCTGGGCGGCGCCGGGCAACGCGCTCGGTCGCGAGATCGAGGCCGTGCTCGGCGTGGCGCTCTCGCGCGAAACGAGCGCGCTCGATTTGCTGCGCCGCCCGGAACTCGGATACGCGGATCTCATGCGCGTGCCCGCACTCGGCCCGGCGGCAGCCGACGCGGCGGTCGCGGAACAAGTGGAAATTTCCACAAAGTATGCCGGCTACCTCGAGCGCCAGAACGACGAGATCGCCCGCCAGCGCCGCCACGAGGAGACGTCGATCCCGCCGGCGTTCGACTACGCCGAGGTGCGCGGACTATCCGCCGAGGTGCTGCAGAAGCTCGAGCGCAGCCGCCCGCAAACGATCGGCCAAGCGATGCGCATTTCGGGCGTGACGCCCGCGGCGATCTCGCTGCTGCTCGTGCATTTGAAACGCGGCGCGGGCCGGCGCGTCGCGTGAAAGTTGCACCTTCCGCGCGGCCGTGGGCCGCTTGCATGCTGCTCGCGTGCGCGGGCGCCGTGCGTGCCGACGAGTCCGAGCCGGCCGTGACGCCGTATCGCCCGACCGTTTCCAATCCCGCTGACTTGCCGGTGCCGGGCTGGCTCGAAGCCGAAACGGGCGGTCTGGACGTGCGCAGTCCGGACGGCGCACGCACCGACACGCTGCCGTGGCTCCTCAAATACGCGTTCGATGCGAATTCCGGCCTGCTGCTCGGCGGCGATGCGTTCGCGCGACAAACGATGCCGCACGGCGGCGCCCAGTCCGGGCTCGGCGATACGTTCCTCGAATGGAAACAACGCTTCCCGCTGCCGCAAGACCTCGCGTTCGGCATCGAGACC
>DASRGX010000032.1:0-5848 GCA_035650835.1 Rudaea sp.
TTCGGCTTCACCGACCCGATCGCGCAGTACTGCCGCCGTCCCGTGTACGACCCGTACACCTGGCTCAGCGCCTCCACCTCGATCGGGTCTCCCAGCGCCGTCCCCGTCCCGTGCGTCTCCACGTACGTGATCGTCTCCGCCGAGATCGACGACGAAATGAGCGCCTCGGCGATGACGTCCATCTGCCCGGTGACGCTCGGCGCGGCGAACGACATCTTGTCGCTGCCGTCGTTGTTGACGGCGTAACCGCGGATCACGGCATGGATGGTGTCGCGGTCGGCCAGCGCATCGCCGAGGCGCTTGAGCGCGACGACACCGACGCCGTCGCCGAAGATCGTGCCGTTCGCTCGCTTGTCGAACGCATAGCAGCGCCCGTCGCGAGAAAGAATTCCGCCTTCGCGATGCCGGTAACCGTAGTTGTACGGGAACACCGAAGCGCCGCCGGCAAGCGCGAGGTCGCAGTCGTACGCGGCGAGCGCGCGACACGCCTGATGCACGGCGACGAGCGACGTCGAGCACGCTGTGTTGACGTTGACGCTCGGGCCGGTCAGGTTCAGCCGATACGAGATGGACGTGCTCACAAAATCCTTGCCGTTGGCGAGAATCGTCGGCAGGTCGACGGTGTCGTCGAGCGTCTTGTCGTTCGCGGAAAAGCGGCCGAGCTTCGCGAGCATGCTCGGGAATGGATACGTGCTCGCCGAAGCGCCGGCGTATACGCCGACGATGCCGCGACCTTCGCCTTCGGGATAGCCGGCTTGCTCGAGCGCTTCGTATGCGCACGTCAGCAGCAGGCGCCGTTGCGGATCCATATAGGTCGCCTCGGTCGAGGCGATGCCGAAGAACGCCGCGTCGAACAGATCGAATTCGTCGATGTGGCTCGACGCCGGCACGAATTCGGGATCGCGCGCGGTCTCGGGATCGACGCCCGCCGCGATGAGCTCCTGCTCGGAACGCATGCGGATCGAACACTCGCCGGCCGCGATGTTCCGCCAGTACTGGGAAACGCTGTTCGCGCCCGGAAACCGGCAGGACATGCCGATGATGGCGATCGCGTTGTCGTATCCGTTCATCTTGTCGTTCATGTCCTGTCGATCCGATGCAAGTCGCTGCGAAATTCCCGTGTTCCGCGCTGCGCCGTTCATGCGGGCACCTCGGAGCTTTCGCTCGCCGCGGTTCTTCTTCTGCGCCGGTCCATGCGCTTGCCGACGATGCGTTCGGCGATCGCGCCGGCATCCGGGCGGGCGAGGAACGCGGCGAGCTCGCCGATCGTGGGGAACTGGAACAGATGCGCGACCGTCACCTCGGCGTTGAGCTCCGCGCGCACCGCTTTGTGCACTTCAACGAGCGTCACCGAATCGCCGCCGAGCTCGAAGAAGTTGTCGCGCGAGCCGATGCCGTCGATGCCGAGCACATCGCGCCAGATCGCGGCGATGCTCCGCTCGGTCTCATTGGCGGGTTCCACGTGCGGCGTGGGCAGCTCCGGTCGCGCATGACGCGCGGCGAGCCGCTTCGGCCGCGCCTCGGGCGTGAGCCATTGCTCGATGCGCTGGCCGAGATCGCCGGCGGAATTCACGAGCTGCGGCATGCCCAGAAGGCGCAGTGCGAGCACGAATGCTTCGACACCCTCGGCCGGCGACATGCCGGTGCGTTCGCCTCGCGGCGTGCGCGCACGCTCCGCCGCAAAATTCCAGCCATCCCAATTCACCGCCAGCCAGCGACGATCGCCTTCGCCGTGTTTGCGTTGCGCGAAAGCGTCGAGGTAGCTGTTCGCCGCGGCATAGGCGCCGAAGCCGAGGCCGCCGAGCACGGCGGCGAGCGACGACATCAGCATGCAGAAACCGAAATCGCGCCCCGCGAGCGCTCGATCGAGCGCCTGCGTGCCGCGGATCTTCGCGGCGAAATCGTCGCGACACGCCGCCGGCGTGAGCTCGCCGAGCGGACGCATGGCGTCGTGCACCTTGCCCGCGCAATGGACGACGCCGTCGATGCGTCCGCAGGTTCGCTCGGCATGATCGAGGATCGCGGTCAATTGCGCCGCGTCGGCGACGTCGCCCGCGGCGAGATGTATTTTCGTGCCGCCGGCTTCGAGACTCCGCAGGCGCGCCATCGTCGGCTCGGAAGCTGCGATGTTGCGCGAAATCAACGTGAGCGCCGCCGCACCGCGCTGCGCAAGATGCTCGGCGAGCGTCAGGCCGATCTTGCCGAGCCCACCCGTGATCACGTAATGCCAGCCCGCCTTCGCAAGCGCGTCCTCCCCGACGATTTCGCAAGGCTCGTAGACGAGCTCCCACCGCTTACTGCCGCGGAGAGCGACTTGCATCCGGCGCTTCGTCGATGTCGCTTCCGCAAGCAGCCGGTTTGCAATGGTGCGGGCCGTTGCGCCGCGCGCCGCGCAATGGATGTCGACAAGGAATGTCCGCAGATGCGGCATCTCCTGCGGCACGACTTTGGCGAGACCGAGCATCGCCGCAGCAGTCGCATCGACCTCTTCCTCGCCGCTCACGCACACGGCGGCGTCGGTCACGACATCGATCGTCGCGGTCGCTGCAGGACAGACCGACGTGAACTCACGGGCGAGCGAGAGCAGGCTGTCGAAGCCGCTCTGCAATGCGCGATCGGTCGAGTCCTCGCCGGAGGCGCCGATGCTCCACAGGTGAACGACGCGCACGGCCTCGCCGGCGGCGATGCCGAGCTCGCGGAGGAGACGCTCGTAGTCGGCTGCGGCGCCGCCGTCCATCGTGAACGCATGTTCGCCGCGGCGTGCGTAGGCATTGCCGAGTTCGACACCGGCGACGTTCGCACCGCGCAATTCGAGCTCATCGCAAAGCGCGCGACCGATGCCGTGCGCATCGCAGAGCACGAGCCAACGCTCGCCCGGCGTAACGGTGCCGCCGTCGCGCACAGGCGCGAGCTCTTTCCAGACCGGCGCGTAAAACCACGCGCTCGGCGAATCCGCGCGCACGCGCTTCGCCACGGGCGGCGCGCTCGTGTTGCGGTCGATCCAGTAACGTCGACGCTCGAACGGATAGGTCGGCAACGCGACGCGGCGGCAACGCTCGCCTTCGTGGAAACCTCCCCAATCCACAGTCGCGCCGGAGAGCCAGAGCTGTGCCAGCGTACGTTCCAAGAAGTGATCGTCGCGATGCGTTTCATGCCGGTGCCGCATCGTCGCGAGCACCTTGTGCCCCTGTAGCGCGGCGTGCTTGCGCGCGAGCGAGGCCAACGTCGTGCCCGGCCCCACTTCTATCCATACGCGCTCGGGCTGCAACGTCGATGTGTCGGTGGCGAGCGTTTCGATGCCGCTCGCGAACCGCACGGTCCCGAGCATATGCCGCAGCCAGTAGTCCGGGTCAGTGGCTTCATGAGCCTCGACGAACCGGCCGCTCACATTCGAGACGTACGGCAGCTTGGGCGCGTGCAGTTCGATGCCACGCAGGAGCTCGCGTAAGCTCGAAGCGACCGCCGACATCATCGGCGAATGGAATGCATGCGAAGTGCGCAGTTCCGCGTACGTCACGCCGCGCCCGGCGAGGGCGGCGGCAAGGCGTTCGATATCCGCCGGCGCTCCCGAAGCCACGCAATCGCCAGCGCTGTTGACCGCCGCGAGCGCACAGCCGGCAGCTCCGATCAGAGGCTGGGCGTCGCGCTCCGGCAACTTGATCGACAGCATGCGGCCGGTCTCGGCCGCCTGCATCAATTTGCCGCGGCGTGCGACGATGCGCAGTGCGTCGGCCGGCGTGAACACACCGGCCAGGCAAGCGGCGACGTACTCGCCAAGGCTGTGCCCGATCATCGCGCTCGGCACGATGCCCCAGCGTCCGAGCACGCGTGCGACGGCGTACTCGATCACGAACAGCGCGGGTTGCGACATCTCCGTGCGCGCGAGCAGCCGCTCGGCTTCGGCCTCGTCGATTGCGCCGTCGTCCGCGGGAAAGAGCACGGCGCGCAGATCGCAGCCGAGTTCCGGTTGCAGCAGCTCCGCGCATTCGTCGACGACCGCGCGGAAGGCCGGTTCGCGCGCGTAAAGGTCTGCGCCCATCCGCAGGTACTGCGAGCCCTGCCCGGTGAACATGAAGATCAGCGACGGCGCCTCGGCGTCGACGCGCGATCCGCGCAGCACGCGCGGATCGTCGTGGGCCGTCAGGGCCGCAATCGCTTCGTCGACGGATTCGACGAGCACGGCGCTGCGAAAACCGTGCTGCGCTCTGCCGGTGTGCAATGTATACGCGACGTCGCCGAGGCTGGCATCGCGGTTGCGTTGCAAATGTGCGGCGAGCCTGGCCGCGGATTGCGCCAGCGCCGCTTCCGATCTTGCCGACAGCAGAAGCAGATGCCGGGCGCGACGGTACTGCCCGGCAACGCGTGGCGGCGCTTCTTCGAGCACGACATGCGCGTTCGTGCCGCCGATGCCGAACGAGCTCACGCCGGCACGGCGTGGCACGTCGGTGGCCGGCCATGCTTTGAGCTCGGTGTTGACGTAGAAGGGCGTGTTCTCGAAGTCGATCTTCGGGTTGGCGCGACGGAAATTGATGCTCGGCGGAAGCTGCTGCGTCTGCAGTGCTTTGACGGTCTTGATGAGACCGGCGACACCGGCCGCCGTATCGAGATGCCCGATGTTCGCCTTCACCGAGCCGAGCGCGCAGTACTGCCGGCGCTCGCTGCGGAACGCCCTGGCCAGCGCGCGCACTTCGATCGGATCGCCGAGTTCGGTAGCGGTGCCGTGTGCTTCGATGTACTGCACCGACTCCGCTTCGATGTCGGCGAGCGCGAGCGCATCGCGAATCGCTTGGGCCTGCCCGGAAACGCTCGGTGCGGTATAGCCGACCTTGTCAGAGCCGTCGTTGTTGATCGACGAACCCTTGATGACGGCGTACACGGTGTCGCCATCCTCGTGCGCACGAGAGAGGCGCTTCAGCACCACGAGACCGGCGCCGCTGCCGGAACGCGTGCCCTTCGCGTCGGCGTCGAACGTGCGGCAGTGCCCGTCGGGGGACGCGATGCTGCCTTCCTGATAGAGATAGCCTTGCGGCCGCAGCAGCGTGATCGATGCTCCGCCGGCGAGCGCGAGCTCGCACTCGTCGTTCAATAGGGCGGTACACGCCTGATGCACGGCGACGAGCGATGTCGAGCACGCCGTGCCGACGCTCACGCTCGGCCCGCTCAGATTCAAGCGATACGACAATCGGGTCGCCGCGTAATCCGGCCGGTTGCCGTAGATCGCCGCGGTGCGTACGGGTTCGACGAGCTCCGCCTGCGGCAGCAAATGCTCGAAGAAATAGCGGCTCTCGCCGACGCCGACGTAGACGCCCACCGGGCGTTTCGCGCCGTCGTCGCCGTAGCCCGCGTGCTCGAGCGCTTCGACCGCGCATTCGAACAGCAGGCGTTGCTGGGGATCCGTGACTTCGGCTTCGCGCGGCGTGAAGCCGAAATACGCCGCGTCGAAATCCTCGATGCCGTCGAGCAGCACGCCCGATTTCACGTAGTCGGCGCGCGCGAGCAGCTCGGCGCCGATACCTGCGGCACGCAGCTCTTCGTCCGTGAACGTGCGCAGCGATTCGACCCCGTTCTTGACGTTTTCCCAGAACGCATCGACATCGGCGGCGTCGGGGAAGCGCCCCGACATGCCGATGACGGCGACGGCGCGGTCGGCTTCTGCGACGGACGATCGACGGCGCTCTTGCAGCGGCGCTTCCACTTCGCCGCCGCGCAGGAACCCCGCAAGCGCCGCGACGGTGGGATAGGCGAACAGGTCCGTGATCGAGACGTCGTAGCCGAGCTTGTCCTTGATCTCCTGCTTGAGCAGGATGCTGTGCAGCGACGTGCCGCCCGCTTCGAAGAAGTTGTCGTG
>DASRGX010000033.1:0-3127 GCA_035650835.1 Rudaea sp.
TGGCGAGGACGGTTTGCGTGTCGGTGATCGGCAGCGACTTCCAGAACAGTACGCTACGGTCGCTGCGGTCGTTGTAGAGCGCACCGAGGCAGTAGAAGAACACGACGAAGAACAAGCCGATCACGATCGGGATGCCGAGCGAGAGCAAGCCGAGGCCGATGCCGGCGTCGATCTTGGCCGCTTCGTCGGCCGACATGTGATGCTTGATGACATCGTACGGAATGCCGTTGATCTGGATGCCGTGTTGATTGGCGGCCATCTGGGCGGTCATGAGGGCGATCGCAATGAGCCCGAGGAAGACCGCTCCGATGATGATGGGCGCCCAGAAGAAGCCGCCGCGGTACTCCCAGTACTCGCGCCGCACGAGCCAGGCGAAGGTGTTGACGGGACTGGCGGAGGTCATGCGTAGGTTCCTTTCATGGTCGCGACGAAGAGATCGGCCACGCTCGGCTTGTGCAGTTCGCCGAGTTCGGCGAGCCGTGCCCGGTCGATGCCGTCGAACAGGAAGATGGATTTGCCGAAGACCTGGCGCTCGTGCAGCGGCTTGAGCGCGCGCGCCGCGTCTGCGCGGTCGGGGTTCACCATCACTTCCACGAAGCGCTCGCCGACTTGATCCATCGTCGCATTGAGCACGATGCGGCCTTCGCGGATGAACAGCAGATCCGTCAGGATGTGCTCGATCTCTTCGATCTGATGCGTGGTGACGAGGATTGTCTTCTGCTCGTCGAAATAGTCGTTGAGCAGGTTTTGGTAGAACTCCTTGCGGTACAGGATATCGAGTCCGAGCGTCGGCTCGTCGAGCACGAGGAGCTTCGCATCGATGGCCATGACCAAGGCGAGGTGCAGCTGCACGATCATGCCCTTGGAGAGCTCGCGTACGCGCTGTGTCAGGGCGATCTTCGTGCGGCCGAGGAAATTCATGCACTTTTCGCGCGAGAAGCGCGGATGCACGCCGCCGACGAAGTCGATGGCGTCGCCGACGCGCAGCCAGCGCGGCAACACGGCGACGTCGGCGATGAAGCAAACCTGCTGCATGAGTTCGAAGCGGCGCGCGCGCGGATCGATGCCGAGCACGGCGAGCTCGCCTTCGAACTCGGCAAGCCCGAGGATCGCCTTGAGTGCGGTCGTCTTGCCGGCGCCGTTCGGGCCGACCAGGCCGACGATGCGTCCGGGTTCGATATCGAGATTCACGTTGTCGAGCGCGACCGTGGCGCCGTAGCGCTTGCTCAGGCCGCGCGCGTGGACGACGGCGCTCATGCTTGCGCTCCCGAATGATCCGATTTCTCCATGAGCGTTTTCAGATCGATGCCCATGCGCTTGAGCCGTGCGTAGAGCATCGGCCATTCTTCGCGCAGAAAACGCTCGCGTTCGGATCGCAACAGCGCGTCGCGCGCCCCTTCCGTCACGTACATGCCGAGTCCTCGCCGTTTTTCCACCAACTGTTCGTCGACCAATTCCTGGTAAGCCTTGGACACCGTGATCGGATTGAGCTGAAAATCCGCGGCGACCTGGCGAACCGAGGGCAGTGCGTCTCCCTGTTTCAACACGCCGTCCAAGATCATCGCCACTACGCGGTCGCGCAATTGGCGATAGATCGGCGCGTTGTCGTTCCAGGTGATGCTCATGCGTCATTCCTTGCTGAGGTGCGGCAGCGCCTTGCCGAACGAGTAGTAGGGCATGCCGAGGTGCACGCTGTGCAGCGACACGGGCGCTTCGCCCGCGACGCGCGGCTGGCTGACCTCGACGAAGCCGCCCGTGGCCTCGGTTGCAGCGTCATCGCCGCGCATCGCCAAAGCAATCTCTTCGGCGCTCGGGCGGACGCTGATCGTCGGCAGCACGACCGGTGCTGGGGCGCGGGTTCCGGGGTTGGGGGTGGCCGCCGATGCTGCCGAAGCGGTTGTGACGTCGTTGTGCAGAACGGCGAACGGCAGGCCCAGGCTCAACGCGAGCAGTAGGCCGCCGCGGATCAGTACAGGTTGCACGCTCATGGGAATCTCCTGTGTGGTGCGCTGTAGTGCTAGTGTTGTATGTAACTATAACACCAAAGCAGGAGATGTCAAGACCCAAGGGATGCAAAACGACTCATCGGCATAAAAAAGCCGGCGCTCAATGGCCGGCTTTCGTTGAGAAAAGCTGAACAATCAACCGATTGGCGGATTCTTCGCAGAAACGATCGCAATCCACTCAAGCGCGCGGGCGGATCAACCCAAGTGCTTCGAGCTTGAGGACGATGCGCTGGACCGCTTCGTCAGGGTTGATATCGCTCGTATCGATACGAAGCTCCGCGCCCTCGGGCACCTCGTAGGGATCGCTGACGCCCGTGAACTCCTTGAGCTTGCCCGCGCGCGCCAGCGCGTAGAGACCCTTGCGGTCGCGCGTTTCGCAGACGGCGATCGGTGTCGAGACGTGGATCTCGACGAACATGCCGTGCGCCTCGATCATCTCGCGCACCTCGGCACGCGCCTTCGCATACGGCGCGATCGGCGCGCAGATCGCGACGCCGCCGTTCTTCGTGATTTCGCTCGCGACGAAGCCGATGCGCTGCACGTTGAGATTGCGATGTTCCTTCGAAAAACCGAGCTCGCTCGAAAGATGCTTGCGCACGACGTCGCCGTCGAGCAGGGTGACGGGCCGCGTGCCGAGCTCGAGCAGGCGCACGAGCAGGGCGTTCGCGAGCGTGGATTTGCCGGCGCCCGAAAGCCCAGTGAAGAACACCGTGAAACCTTGTTTGTGCCGCGGCGGGTGCGTGCGGCGCAGCTCTTCGATGACTTCGGGATACGTGAACCATTCGGGGATGTCGAGGCCTTCGTGCAGGCGGCGGCGCAGCTCGGTTCCCGAGATGTTGAGCACGGTCTCGCCGGGCTGCACTTCGTTGGCCGGCACGTATTGCGCGCGCTCCTGCACGAACACCATTTCCTGGAACGGCACCATGACGATGCCGAGCTCGTCCTGGTGCTTGCGCACGAGCTCCTGCGCGTCGTACGGACCGTAGAACGGCTTGCCGTCGGCGCCTTTGCCGGGACCCGCATGATCCCGGCCGACGATGAAATGCGTGCAGCCGTGGTTCTTGCGGATGATCGCGTGCCATAGCGCCTCGCGCGGGCCGCCCATGCGCATCGCGAGCGGC
>DASRGX010000034.1:0-2399 GCA_035650835.1 Rudaea sp.
TGCTCAAAAAGCTCGGCACCGGCCTCGTCGTCACCGAGGTCATGGGGCAGGGCGTGTCGATCGTCACGGGCGACTACTCGCGCGGCGCTTCGGGTTTCTGGGTCGAAAACGGCGAGATCGTCCATGCCGTCGAGGAGATCACGATCGCCGCGAACCTGCGCGACATGTTCGCCGGAATCGCCGCGATCGGCGCCGACGTCGATCCGCGCTCGCACATCCTGACGGGTTCGATTCTCGTCGAGCGCATGACCGTGGCGGGAAGTTGAGGCCGACTTCCGTCTCTTGACGCCTCGCCATCGCGGCGGCTAGTGTCGGTGTGCGAATCCACGCATCGAGAGGTCCATATGAGCGTTCCTCCGAATGAAACGATCACGACTCCACCGCCGCCTGCCGCAGGCACGCCGACCCAGGAAGCGCGGCAGTGGGCGATGTTTGCGCACCTGTCCGCGCTGACGGCTTTCATCACGGGTTTCGGCGCCATCGTCGGGCCGCTGATCATCTGGCAGATCAAGAAGAACGAGATGCCGTTCGTCGACGATCAAGGCAAGGAAGCGCTCAACTTCAACATCACGGCGTTCATCATTTGCCTCGGGCTGTGGGTATTCACGCTGATCACGTTCGGCATCGGCGCGCTGCTCACGGTGCCGGTATTCTTCCTCGTCTTCATCGGCTGGCTCGTGTTCACGATCATCGCGGGCATCAAGGCGAACGAAGGCGTCGCGTACCGCTATCCGTTCGCGATCCGGCTGGTCAAATGAGCGCACGGCGGCGCGTCGCGCCGCCGTGCTTCAGCTCTCGCGTTCCGCCACGTAGCGTGCGAGCGCAACGAGGCCGTGGGCGTGTTCCCCAAGCGGAGCCAGCGCGGCGATGGCCGCTGCCGTGAGTTCGGCGAGCTCGGCGCGCGAAGCCTGCATGCCGAGGATCGCCGGGTAGGTGGGCTTGGCCGCGGCGGCGTCCTTGCCGGCGGTCTTGCCGAGCGTGACGGTGTCGCCCTCGACGTCGATGATGTCGTCGCGGATCTGAAATGCGAGGCCGATGCAATGTCCGTAGCGCTCGAGAGCCGCGAGTACCGCTTCGTCGCGGCAACCCGCGGCCAGCGCGCCGAGGCGCACGCTCGCGCGGATCAGTGCGCCGGTCTTGTACACGTGCATGCGTTCCAGCTCGGCATGCGCGAGCTTGCGCCCGACGGCGGCCAGATCGAGCGCCTGCCCGCCAGCCATGCCGTGAGCGCCGCAGGCCGCGGCCAGCGTGCGCAGCATTTCCACATGTATACTCGGGTCGCGCGGTGCCGGATCGGCGGCCAGCACTTCGAACGCGAGCGCCTGCAGCGCGTCGCCGGCCAGGATCGCCATCGCCTCGCCGAACGCGACATGGCAGGTCGGCTGGCCGCGCCGCAGCGAATCGTCGTCCATGGCCGGCAGATCGTCGTGCACGAGCGAATAGGCGTGGATGATCTCGACCGCCGCCGCGGATGCGTCGAGCGCGTCGGCGGCCGCTCCGAGGGCCTCGCCGACCGCGTAGACGAGCACGGGGCGCAGGCGCTTGCCGCCGCCGAGCACGGCGTAGCGCATGGCGCGGTGCAGATCGATCGGCGGCTCGTCGGCAGGCGGCAGCACGCGGGCGAGCGCCGTGTCGGCGCGCGCGCTCAGCGCGGCGAGGGCGGCTGGCGGTGCCGTCACGCGAGGGACCGGATCGCAGCGCGCGTCACGGCGTATCGGGCTCGAACGGTTCGGCGGCGTCGGGGGCGTGCGGATCGAGCAGCAGCTTGACGCGGAGCTCCGCCTGCTCGAGCGCGCCCTGGCAATTGCGGTAGAGCGCCACGCCGCGCTCGAAGGAACGCAGCGACTCGTCGAGGCTCTGGTCGCCTTGTTCCATGCGGGCGACGAGACGCTCGAGCTCGTCGAGGGATTTCTCGAAGTCGGCGATCTGGCTCGAATCGCTGGGCGCGGCCGTGAGGGATTCGGCCGGTGCGGTGGGCTTGGCGTCGCTCTGCGGCATGGCGCGCACGCTACCGCAGCCCGATGACAGAATCAATCGTCACAAGGTCTCGTGCGGACGAGTCCAGACAATGCGGGCGCCGAGCCGCTCCAGGAGGTTTTGGCCTGCTGCGCTCAAGACGATGTCGCCGACGGCGGCCAGCTCGCCGTCGGCGAAGACGAGCGGCAGGCGCGGGCGTTCCCACGGCGGAACGCCGAGTTCCTGGAGCAGCAGGCGCAGCTCGCGCGTGTGCGGTTTGCCGGCAGGTTTCAATTTCTCGCCGCCGCGACGGTAGCCCACGACGAAAGCGGGCAACGGCTGCGTTCCGGCAGTGGCGCCGCGCACGAGGCAGAGCGTTCCGCCACCGGGCAGCTCGAGCGGCGCGCCGTTCCATTCGCAGTGCCAGTCCGGATCGACCTCCG
>DASRGX010000035.1:0-9324 GCA_035650835.1 Rudaea sp.
GCCCGCGACGCCTGGAACGGCCGCCTGGCCGCCCAGCTTGCCTTCAGTACCGACTTCCCGTGCGACGCGCGACACCTCCGAGGCGAAGGCGTTCAGCTGATCGACCATCGTGTTGATCGTATTTTTCAGCTCGAGGATCTCGCCCTTCACGTCGACGGTGATCTTGCGCGACAAGTCGCCCGTCGCGATCGCCGTGGCGACGTCGGCGATGTTGCGCACCTGCCCCGTCAGGTTCGACGCCATCGAGTTGACGTTGTCGGTCAAGTCCTTCCACGTGCCCGCGACACCCGGCACCTGCGCCTGGCCGCCGAGTTTGCCTTCGGTGCCGACCTCGCGCGCCACGCGCGTGACTTCGGCCGCGAAGCCGTTCAACTGATCGACCATCGTGTTGATGGTCTCCTTCAATTGCAGAATCTCGCCGCGCACGTCGACCGTGATCTTGCGCGACAAATCGCCGCGCGCCACGGCGGTCGTCACCTCGGCGATGTTGCGCACTTGCGAGGTCAGGTTCGAGGCGAGCGAATTGACCGAGTCCGTCAAATCCTTCCACGTGCCGGCGACGCCGGGCACGACGGCCTGGCCGCCGAGCTTGCCTTCGGTGCCGACCTCGCGCGCCACGCGCGTCACTTCGGCGGCGAAGCCGTTCAACTGGTCGACCATCGTGTTGATGGTCTCCTTGAGCTGGAGAATCTCGCCGCGCACGTCGACCGTGATCTTGCGCGAGAGGTCGCCCTTCGCGACGGCCGTCGTGACCTCGGCGATGTTGCGCACTTGCGAGGTGAGGTTCGATGCCATCGAGTTCACGTGGTCGGTCAGGTCCTTCCACGTGCCGGCCACGTCAGGCACTTCGGCCTGGCCACCGAGCTTGCCTTCGGTGCCGACCTCGCGCGCCACACGCGTGACTTCGGCGGCGAAGCCGTTCAACTGGTCGACCATCGTGTTGATGGTCTCCTTGAGCTGCAAGACTTCGCCGCGTACGTCGACCGTGATCTTGCGCGACAAGTCGCCGCGCGCCACGGCCGTCGTCACTTCGGCGATGTTGCGCACCTGCGACGTGAGGTTCGAGGCGAGCGAATTCACCGAGTCGGTCAAATCCTTCCACGTACCGGCGACACCCGGCACGATGGCTTGGCCGCCGAGCTTGCCTTCGGTGCCGACTTCGCGCGCCACGCGCGTGACTTCGGACGCGAAGCTGCGCAGCTGATCGACCATCGTGTTGATGGCTTCCTTCAACTGCAGGATCTCGCCGCGCACGTCGACCGTGATCTTGCGCGAGAGGTCGCCGTTCGCGACCGCGATCGTCACCTCGGCGATGTTGCGCACCTGCGCGGTCAGGTTGTTCGCCATCTGGTTGACCGAGTCGGTCAAGTCCTTCCAGGTGCCGGCGACGCCCGGCACCTGCGCCTGGCCGCCGAGCAGGCCGGCCGTGCCGACCTCGCGCGCCACGCGCGTCACTTCGGCCGCGAAGCCGTTCAACTGATCGACCATCGTGTTGATGGTCTCCTTCAGTTGCAGAATTTCGCCGCGTACGTCGACCGTGATCTTGCGCGACAAGTCGCCGCGCGCCACGGCCGTCGTCACTTCGGCGATGTTGCGCACCTGCGACGTGAGGTTCGAGGCGAGCGAATTGACGGAGTCCGTCAAGTCCTTCCACGTGCCGGCGACGCCGGGCACGACGGCCTGGCCGCCGAGTTTGCCTTCGGTGCCGACTTCGCGCGCCACGCGCGTGACTTCTGACGCGAAGCTGCGCAGCTGATCGACCATCGTGTTGATGGCTTCTTTCAACTGCAGGATTTCGCCGCGCACGTCGACCGTGATCTTGCGCGAGAGGTCGCCGTTCGCGACCGCGATCGTCACCTCGGAAATGTTGCGCACCTGCGCGGTCAGATTGTTCGCCATCTGGTTGACCGAGTCGGTCAGTTCCTTCCAGACGCCCGAGACGCCTTTCGCTTTCGCTTGGCCGCCGAGCAGGCCGGCCGTACCGACTTCGAGCGCGACGCGCGTCACCTCGGAGCTGAACTCCTTCATCTGGTCGATCATGCGATTGACGATGTTCGCCGACCGCAAGAACTCGCCCTGCAGCGGCCGGCCGTCCGCTTCGAGCGGCACCGTGCGCGTGAGATCGCCCTTGGCGACGCCGGCCATCGCTTCCGTCATCGTCTCGACGGGACGCACGAGGTCGTCGATGAGGTTGTTGATCGACAGCTCCATTTCGGCCCAGGCGCCTTGCCGGTTCGCGGGCACGAGACGCTGACGGGTTTGCCCCAAGCGGCCGACTTTCTCACCGACGTGCGCCAGGTCTTGCGCGAGACGTCGGTTGTGATTGACGATCACGTTGAAGCTCTCGGCGAGCTTGCCTGCGATGCCGTCCCAGTGACGCGGCAGTTGCGTCGAGAAATCACCGGCCTCGACCGCGACCATTGCTGCGAGCAACTGCTCGAGAGGTTCGAGGACGGGCGGGGGCGGAGGCAAAGGCTTGGCGGCGGCGCGGCCGCGCCGGGTAGCGATCTGACTCATCCAGAAACCCTCCTGATTCCGCAGTTCGGTGCCGCAACGGCAGCGTCCGACGGCATCTTATTTAGCACCGATTTCGTCAGTATTTCCAGCCTGATAAGGCGAATTTCTCAATTTGCACGATAACTTACGCGCACATTGCAGAATGCAATGCGGTTTTGGTCGGGCGTGAGAAAAACTCGTTTCCGCTCGATGAAATTTCCGCTCGCGGATCAGTGCACGGATCGGCCGATCGGGAGGCGCACCGTGAATGTCGCGCCGCGGCCGGGCTCGCTTTGGACCTCGATCGAGCCACCGTGCTGCTGCACGATGTTGTACGAGACGGCGAGACCGAGACCCATGCCGTCGCCGACCGGCTTCGTCGTGAAGAACGGGTCGAAGACGCGGCCGAGGTGTTTCTTGTCGATGCCTTTGCCGTCGTCGGTGACTTCGATCCACACGGAGTCGGCATCGCATCCCGTGCGCAACGTGATCGTGCCGCGCTTCTCCATGAATTGCGCCGCGTTCACGATGAGATTCAAGAACACCTGATTGAGCTGTGCAGGCAAGCATTCGATCTTCGGCAATTGCCCGTAGGCCCGCACGACGTCGGCGCGCGGGCGAATCTCGTGCGCGGCGATGTTGAGCGTGCGCTCGAGCTCGTCGTGCACGTCGACGAGTTGCCATTCGGCCTGGTCGAGATGGGTGAATTCCTTGAGATCGCGCACGATCTTCTCGACGCGCGCAAGGCCGTCGGCGGATTCGCGGATCAGCGACGGGATGTCCTCGCGCAGGAAATCCATGTTCGACGCATGCTTGAGCTGCTTCACGCGCCGTTCCGCGAGCTCGCGATCGGTCGTGGCGTGGGCGAGATCTTCGTAGGCGTCGATGATCGAGAGCATGTCTTTCGTATACGTGTCCAAACTGTTGACGTTGGAGTGTACGAACGCCAGGGGATTGTTGATCTCGTGCGCGATGCCGGCCGCGAGCTGGCCGACCGATGCGAGCTTTTCCGATTGCAGCATTTGCGTATGCGCCAACGCCAGTTTGCGGTTGGCGCTCTCGAGTTCCACATTGCGCTGCTTGAGCGCCGCCTCAGCGGCCGCGCGCTCGGCCACTTCCGTTTCGAGCCGAGCGTTGATGTCCTTGAGCGCGATATTCGCGTCGTCGATGCGCAGCCGCAGCAGGATCGCGCGGCACATCGCCACGTGGACGTAGGTGGCCATGAAAACGAGCGAGAACAGATTCGTGCAGATCAGGAACAGCAGCAACCCGCCGTATTCGAGCTTCGGTCCGATCAGCACCGCGACGGCCATCGAGGCGATATTCGGCACCATGTAGAACAGATAGCTCGAGAGGCTCGGGCTCATGCTGATGATGGCGATCGAATTGATGCCGGCCGCGACGATCGCCATCAGCGCGAGTTGTTCGGACGTGACGATCGGCGCAGCGACGATATTGATCGCCGCCATGCACAAACCCAACAGGGCGGCGGCGACCGCGAACACGGCTTCGCGCATGCGCGGATCGGGAACACGGGCCTTCAGGCGATCGGACAACAGGACGGTGGCCATGCGCGGTATGAGGATCACGATCATGGCGACGAAGATCCAGCCGATCAGCGGCCGCGCCGGAATCGCTTCGGCCAGCACCCGGTACAGCACGTAGAGGATAGGCACGAACAGCAGCAACGGCACGAGCGCTCGCCGGTACAGATCGTCGACGAGGATTTCCCTCAGCTTGTCCCGATAGGGCTCGTTGCTGGGGCCGAGCGCAAATAGCTTGCGCATGCTGCCGATCTCCAAGTGCCAAGTCCTCACCGTCCGGGCGTCGCGCGCAGCAGCGCATCGGACGCAATGAATGTTAGCCGGAAAGAGAGGTCGGGGAACCTGTCAAAATGCACTGTTCCCATGAAAGCACGCGCACGTTCAGCGAAGCGCGTGCCCGATGGCCGCCACGAACTCTGGATCGGCCTCGCCGAGTTTCTCCGTGCGCGCGAGTATGGTCCCGTCGGCAGCGAGCAGGACGATCGCACTCGTATGATTGATGTCGCCGGTGGCCAGCGCGCGAAACTGAATGTCGAGCACGGCCGCGAACTTGCGGACGTTTTTTGCGTCGGTGCGGGCGAGCGTCCACGTACTGCGATCGAGATGGCGCTGGTCGAACACGCTACCCAGTCGTGCCGGGGTGTCGCGGTCGGGGTCGAAGCTGACGAGCAGTACCGCGAGCTTGGCGCGTTGTTCGGGCGTCAGCGCGGCTTGCGTCTTCTTGAGCGTCTCGATGACGAGCGGGCACACGTAGGGACACGATGTGTAGAACATGCTGACGAGCTGCGGTTTGCCGGCGCGCTCGGCGAACGCGAACGCACGTCCGTCTTGGTCGACGAGCGGGACGTCGAGCCGGTAGATCGAGCTTCCTGGCAGATCCGCGAATGCGCACGGAGCCAAGACGCATGCGCAGACGAAGAGCAGGAGGTTGCATACGGATCGCGAGGTCATCGTGCGGCTTCCGGTTTGGCGCAGCGAAATCCGAGACTGGCCGTGACGTCGCGCGCCTTCAGCGACGACAACAACGCGACGCGCATGAGCACGGCATAGTTCTCCCGGTCGCGCAGGTTGAGCGCACCCGCGCCGCAGAACTTGAGGCGGTCCGGATCGTTCTGGTCGCGACTGTCCTCCGCGACGAGCAGTGCGTTGAAATCCTCGACCCATTCCCAAGCGAGTCCGTGCAGATCGCGAACGCCGTACACGTTCGCGGCGCCGCCGACGAGGCCGAGCCGATGCCCGGACGAGGGCTGCGCGTACCAAGCGAGTATCCGCTCGCGCCAGGCCGGGTCCTGACGCGCGTCGGGGCGCGTTTCGTCGGCGGCGGCAGCGAATTCCCACTCGTTCCAGGTGGGCAGGCGCGCGCCTTCCGTCTCGCAGTACGCCTCGGCGGCGAACCAGCTCACTTCGGTCACGGGCTGGGCGGAGTCGGCTTCGGGCCCCAATGCGTCCGGTGCGTTCCAGTGAGCGAGATAGCGCTCCTCGGCGAACACCGCGGGCACCCGATCGCGGCGCCATTCCGGATGCGTGCGCACGAAGCTCAGGAATTCACCGTTCGTGACGGGCTCGCGGCGCAAGCGGAAGGACGCGACGACCACATCCGCGGCCTTGGCGTCGGCGGGCAGCACGCTGGCGAACGTGCCGCCTGGAACGGGCGCGTAGTCGGCGCCGGCGAACGCGTTCGCAGCGAGCAGGACCGACAGAGCGGCGGCGAGCGGGCGCGGCATCACTCGCCTTTGTTCGTGCTCGGAGCGTTGCCCTCGGCACGCGCCTTTCTGACTTCGTCGGCAAGTACGCGGCCGCCCGGATTGCCCCAACTGTTGAGCACGTAAGTGATGATGTTCGCGACTTCGTCGTCGTTGAGCTGTGCCATCGGCGGCATGACGGAGTTGTAATCCTTGCCGTTGACGGTGACTTTGCCCGTGAGTCCGCGCAGCAGGATGCGGATCGGCCGTTTCGGGTCTTCGGCGATCAGGCTCGATTTGGCGAGCGGCGGGAACACGCCCGGCAATCCGTCGCCATTGGCTTGATGGCATACGGAGCACGTCCCCGAGAAGAGTGCCTGTCCCGCCTTGATCTGGTCTTCCTTCGAGAGATTGCCGGCCGAGGCCGCCTTCGTCGCTTGCGTCACCGCGGCCAGATTGGGTTCGGCGCGTTCGGCGAGGTATACCGAATCGACTTCCTTGCCCGAGTAGATCGCCTTGTTCTCGGGACCGTCGACTTTGAGGATGGCGAGGGCACCTTTGTTGAACGCGCGGAAGATCGAGTGATCGACGAGCACGTAGCTGCCCGGTACTTCGGTGTGGAATTCCACGATTGCGGCGCCGCCGGCCGGGATCAGCGTCGTCTGCACGTTTTCCTGCACTTTCGTGCCGCCTTCCTGCTGCACGCGGTCGAAGATTTCGCCGATCACATGGAAGCTCGAGACGAGGTTCGGTCCGCCGTTGCCGACGAAGATGCGCACGGTTTCGTTCGTCTTGGCCCGGAGCGCGTTGTCGCCCGTGAGCGCGCCTTCGGCGCCGTTGAACAGCACGTAAGTCGGCTTCTCCTCGATCGCCTTCTCCATGTCGAAAGGCTGCAAGCCTTTTTCGCGGTATTTGCCGGTCGTGTAGAAATCGCCCTGCATTACGTAGTATTCGTGGTCGACGGGCGGCAAACCCTCGGGCGGCTCGATCAGGATAAGGCCGTACATCCCATTGGCGACATGCATGCCGACCGGCGCCGTCGCGCAGTGGTAGACGTAGATGCCCTGATTCAGCGCCTTGAACGTGAATTGCGATTCGTGACCGGGCGCCGTGAACGTCGAGGCAGCGCCGCCGCCCGGCCCGGTGACGCCGTGCAGATCGATGTTGTGCGGCATTTTGTTGTTGGGATTGTTCTTGAGATGAAGCTCCACGGTGTCGCCCTGGCGCACACGGATGAACTTGCCGGGCACCGTCCCGCCGAAGGTCCAGAACGTGTAGGTCACGCCTTCGGAAATGGGCATTTCCTTCTCGATGACCTCGATATCGACGATCACCTTCGCCGGATGATCCCGGTAGGTCGGCGCGGGAACGTTCGGCGGCGTCGTCAGCGTCGCCCGAATCGGATCGCCGCGGGGCGGTCCGAAGTCACCGTGTGTTCCGTCGAGCGGCGATGCCGCTTTGTCGGCAGCGACGGCCGATAGTGCGCCGACACCGACGAGCGCGGCGAACGCAATGGCTGACAGAGATTTCATCGACATGCCTCCCTCTGGGTCGGGAAGCATTCTGCGGGCTCGACGCGCGGCCGTTCTGATCCAGGTCAAGAACGCAGCAACACCCACCAGCCGCGTACGTCGTGCGCGATCGCGATGCCGACGATCGTGGCGAATACGCCGAGCGCTGCGACGAAACAGGCAGCACTTCCCGCACGCGTCCGCGCGCGGCGCAGCGCAAAACTGCCGAGCACGATGTACGCGAAGAGCAGCAGCACCTTGGCCGTGAGCCAACTGTCGACGAACGGGTATTGGTGCACGATGCCCGTGAGCAGCACTGCAGCGACAAGCAGGCACGTGTCGATCGCGACAGAGAGAAAGCGCAGCGACGCATGGTGTGCCAAGGCCGATCCCGCGAGACGCAGGATGCCGCGGATCGCGAACAGCGTGCCGGAAAGGCCCACGCAAAGAATATGCACGAACTTGATTGCGAGATAATGTTCGATCATGCCGGTCCGCTCAGGTTGCGCGCGCGGAGCTTACGTCATCGCGCATCGGCGGCGGAAGCTGGCGAGCTCAGCCATGATCGCGGCCCGGCGTCGAACCGAACCGGCCGTGACGGTGCTTGCGCAGGCGTGCAGCGGCAGCGATAGTTGAGCACGCGCGTGGCTCACGCCGTTACGGGAAGGGAACGGAATCGATGCGGCGCAGGGGCAAAATCATCACGCTGGCGATGACGATTGCGATCGTGGGCGCGTTGGCCCTGATGGTCGGCATCGCCTGGGTGTTGTGGGCGTCGCTCGTCGCCTCGGAAGAAGAATACGCGGGTGGGCTGGCCGCTGCGCTCGGCGCGTCGACCGAACGCATCGTCCTCGACACGCGCGACATGCTGGCCGAACTCGACGGTCTCGCGGTCCAGCGCTGCTCGCCCGAGCACTTGCAGGCCATGCGCAGCGCGGCGATCTCACGCCCCTACATTCGCGGCATCGGCTACTGGCGCGCCACCGAGCGCATCTGCGACGTCGGTTTCCTGCCGCAGGGCGGGCTCAAGCCGGCACGCGCCGATCGCATCTACGACAACGGACTCGTCGCGTGGTGGCCGAGCCCGCAGACCGAGTGGGGCGGCGTGCAGCTGTTCCTCATGCGCTACGGCGATCACGACGTCGCGATCGATCCGCGCCGGCTCGTCGACCTCGGTCTCGCGCAGGATCGCGAGGCCGTGCTGTGGGTCGAAGGCTTGCGCATGGCGGCCGTGCCCTGGAACGCCGATCTGCCGACACCTGACACGCTGCCGATCGGCGTCTCGATCGATCGCGCGCACGATCGCCTCGTCTCGCGCTACTCGCGCAATCGCCTGCTGCCGATCGATGTCGTCGCGGTCGAGCCGCTCGGAAATTTCTGGAGCCGGCACGAGTACCTCGTGGCCGCGGGCGCCGCCGCCGCGCTGGCGATCGTCGCCGCATGGCTGCACTTGATCGTGAAATTCTCGCGCCGCGAGCTGACGCTCGCCAGCGAATTGCGTCAGGCGCTCGCGCGCGGCGAGCTAAAGGTTCATTACCAGCCCGTCGTCGAGCTGTCCTCCGGACGCTGCATGGGCGCCGAGGCGCTCGCGCGCTGGACGCGCGACGGCGGCGAGCCGGTAAGCCCCGCGGTATTCATACCGGCCGCCGAGGCAGCCGGCATGATCCAGGACCTCACGGTGGCCGTGCTGCGCACGGCCGTGCGCGACATCGCGCCGATCGTGACCGAGTTCCCCGGCATCAGCATCAACGTCAATCTGTCGCCCGACGATCTCAAGAATGATCGCATCGGCCGCGAGCTGATCAGCGTACTCGCAGCGAGCGGGTTGCCGACGACGGCGATCAAGCTCGAAATCACCGAGCGCGCCCTCGTCAACAACGAGATTTCGCGCTCGCTGATTCGCGAGTTTCGCAGCCGCGGGCATCAAGTCGCGATCGACGATTTCGGCACCGGCTATTCGAGCCTGTCGTATCTGCAATCCTTCGAACTCGATGTGCTCAAGATCGACAAATCCTTCGTCGATGCGATCGGCACGGGCGCGGCGACGAGCCAGGTAATCGTGCACGTGATCGAAATGGCGAAATCGCTCGG
>DASRGX010000036.1:0-6494 GCA_035650835.1 Rudaea sp.
CGATGACGGCGGGCAGCGGGAAATACGGCTTGAGCTCCTCCTCGCTGAGCGAAAAGCGGCGCTGGCGCAGCTTCTCGGCGGCGTAGGTCACGTCCCACGGCTCGAGCGTGCCGAGGCCGAGCTCGCTACGCGCGAACTCGCGCAATTCCTCGAGCTCGCGTTCCGCGACGGGTTTCGCGCGAGCGACGAGATCGTGCAGGAAGGCGAGGACCTGCGCGGGCGAGGCCGCCATCTTCGTCGCCAGCGATTCCTCCGCAGCGTTCGCGAAGCCGAGCAGACGCGCCGCCTCGTGGCGCAAAGCCATGATGCGCTCGATACGCGCGGAATTGTCGAACTTGCCTGCGTTCGGCCCCTGGTCGGAAGCGCGCGTGTGATAGGCCGCATAGACGCGTTCACGCAGCGGCCGATCGTCGGCGTAGGTCAGCACCGCCTGCACGCTCGGCTGCTTGAGCGTCACGAGCCAGCCGCTTCGCCCGGCTTCCTCGGCATAGCGCGCGAGCAGGGCGCGTTCGGCCTCGGGCAAGCCCGCGAGCGCCGCCGCATCGACGGGCTCCGACCAGGCTTCCGTCGCGTCGAGGACGGCTTCCTCGAATTCGGTGGCGAGCCGCGTCAGCTCGTTGGCGATCTCCTTGAATCGCGAGCGCGCCGGCTCTTCGAGCGCCACGCCGGACAGGCGGAAATCGCGCAAGGCGTGCTCGACGAGCGTCCGCGCCGGCCGCGACAAAGTGGAAAATTCCACATTGTCGGCTACGCCCTTGACCGCCGCGTACAGCTCGCGGTTCTGCCCGAGCTCCGTCGCGTGCTCGCTGATGCACTGCTCGGCTTCCGTGTACACCGCGCGCAAGGCTTCGGTGTCGCGCACCGAATGCAGGTGCGACACCGGCGACCAGACTTCCTCCAACCGGCTCTCGAGCGCCTCTTGCGGCAGCATGGTGTCGGCGAACGTGCGCGGCTGCGGCGAGACCACGAGCGCATCGATACGCCGGCGATATTCCGCGAGCACGGATTTCACGGCCGGCAGCACGTGGGCGGCGTCGATCGAGGCGAACTTCGGCAGCGGAGTTTCGGCGAGTAGCGGGTTCTGATCGGTCATGTGCGGCGGATCTCGTTGACGGACGGATTGTGCCAGCCACGCAGGACGGCGGCATAGACGTGGTGCGGTGCAGCGCGGAATTCAAGCGCGGCAGTTTGCGCTAGCATTGACTCCGGCGCAGCGGCGGAACCAGCGGTGAACGACGACGCGACGGCATCCGAGCCATTCGATCTGCGCAGCCTGCTGCGCGAGCTCGCATTGTTCCGGCATCTCGAGGATGCCACGCTCGACGAGCTCGGCGGCGAGCTCGAATGGTTCGCGCTGCCGGGCGGCGCCACGCTGTTCGAGTTCGGTGCGCCGTCCGACGCATTGTACGTGCTGAAATCCGGCAGTCTCGGCGCGTTCAAGCCGGACCCGACGGGCAATTTCCGGCTCGAAGGCGTTGTCGCGGCCGGCGAAACCGTCGGCGAGCTCGGGCTCATCGTCGACCAGCCGCGCTCGGCGACCGTGCGTGCGCTGCGCGACTCCGAGCTGCTGCGTCTTTCGCGGCGCGGCTTCGACAATCTCGTGCAACGCCATCCCGAAGCGATGCTGATCAGTGCGCGGCTGGCCGTCAAACGGCTCATCACGCGTCATACGAGCGCGCAGCTCTCGGCGCCGCGCACGTTCGCGATCCTGCCGCACGACGAAGGCGTCGATGCGCGCGCCTTCGCGCGGCGGCTCTGCGACGCGCTGTCGCGCTACGGCGAATGCGCGCTCGTCGAAGCCGAAGCCGCGCGCGGCCAGACCAGCACCTGGTTCAGCGCGCTCGAGGCGCGCGTGCGCTACGTGCTGTATCTGGGCAGCGTACACGACGACGAATGGCGCGAGCTCTGCGTGCGCCAGGCCGATTGCCTGCTGTTGCTCGCCAACGCATGGGACAAGGCCACCGGATGGCCCGAGGCGGCCGTGCTCGATGCCGAGAGCGCATTGCACCGGCCGCGGCATCTGCTGCTGCTGCACCGTGGCGGCGAAATCGAATGCGGCGCCGCGGTGCGCTGGCTCGCGCAGACGCCGGGCTTGCGTCATCACCACATTCGCGGCGGCGACGACATCGAACGCGTCGCGCGCCTGCTGATCGGTCGCAGCATCGGCCTCGTGCTCTCGGGCGGCGGCGCGCGCGGCTTCGCCCACATCGGCGTGGTCAAGGCGTTGCGCGAAGCCGGCATGCGCATCGACTTCGTCGGCGGCACGTCGATCGGCGCCATCATCGGCGCCGGTGTCGCTGCCGACTGGACCGACGAGCAGATGTTCGAGAACTACCGGCGCTCGTTCGTCGACGGCAGGCCGCTCAGCGACTACACGTTTCCGTTCATTTCGCTCGTCGCGGGCCGGCGCGTCGCGAACCTGCTGCGGCAGGAGTTCGGGCCGCGCGACATCACCGATCTCGCACTGCCGTATTTCTGCGTTTCGGCGAACCTGACCGCCGGCCGCGCACACGCGCATCACACCGGGCCGTTATGGCTGTGGCTGCGCGCCTCGTGCGCGATCCCGGGCGTACTGCCGCCTGTGTTCCATCGGCGCGAAGTGTTCGTCGACGGCGCGGTCATGAACAATCTGCCGGCCGACGTCATGCGCGAGCAGGGCGTGGGCGAAATCGTGGCCGTGGATATCGGTGCGGACGACGTGCTGCACGCCGAGGTCGAAGAGTACGCGTTGCCGCCGTGGTGGCGGCTCGCTTGGCAGCGCATGTTCCAGCGCCACCGCCGGCCCGGGATCCTGAGCATCCTGCTGCGTTCGGGCATGGTGAACGCCGAGGCCGCGAGCCTCGAGCGGCGTGCGCAGACGAGCTTGTTGCTGACGCCCGCGCTGCACGATATCGACCTGCTCGACTGGCACGCCTACGAACGCGCGATCGAAATCGGCTATCGGCATGCGCACGAAATGCTGGGACGGGCAGCCGCGCCGCGCGAACTGCCGTGAGCGGCGGCGCACCCGGCGCCGCCGCGCTGACGTTCAGCCTCGCCCGCTGCGCGGGCGGAAGTCGGCGAGCTTCTGCTCGACTTCCTCGAGCATCGGCTCGACGGCTTCGTGCGTCTTCTCGGCGGCATTGAGCGAGGTGAAGCTCACCTGCTCGCTCCAGCCGCCGCCGAGCGGCCGGCGCTGGTCGACGGAGTAGGCTTTTACGCCGAGTTGCACGGTATACAACGTCGAGCTCTGTCCGTAGTAGGTGAGCTGCTGCGTGCCGACGGGCCGTGCGTGGATGATCACGACGGCGTCGATGTTGCCTTTGCGCGCCATGATGTTGAGGATCTCGGCGAACTCGGCCCGCTCCCCGCGCAAGAGGTGTTCCACGCGCGGCATGGACGCTTGGTCGAGCACGTGGAAGCCACGCTTCGTGAGCATGTGCTCGACCGCTTGCTCGGCGGGTTCGGCGACTGCCGAATCGCCTCATGAGATGACGGCCACGGTCGGGATGTGCGGTTTCGGCGGAGCTGCCGGCGGCGGCTCGCTGACGCGCGCGACACGCTGCTGCGTCGGTGGCGCTTGCGTCGCCTCGGCCGCTTGTGCAGCGGCCAGGTTCTTGAGCGGCTCGACTTGCGACGCGCGCGCCGCGGGTCCGCCCGCATCGCCGCCCGTTTGCGCCATGGCCGGAGCGGCGTCGTTCTGCGAGGCGGTCGCCTGTGCAGGCGCCGCCGTGGTGGCCGCGGTCTGCTGCGGAGCGGCCGCAGGTGCCGAGGACGATGAGTTGCCGAGCAGATCGTTGAGCGAGGCTCCTGTCGCGGGCGCTGCATTCGACGCGGTCGTCGCGGCCGGAGCCGTCGTCGCCGGAGGCGCCGGCACGGCCGGCGGTTGCGTCGCGGCCGGAGCCGTCGTGTTCGCGGTCTGTTGCTGCTGCGTCGTCAGCGATTTCAAGAACGGGATCTGGTCGCGGAACGCGTAGCCTGCGCCGGCGATGCCGAGCAGCAGCAACGCAGCGATCGCGAGCGGCAAGGCCGCAGAACGCTGTGGAGGTGCGGGTTGCCGCTGCAATACGGGTTCGTGCGCAGCGGCGACGGGCGCGAACGGCTGCGGCGCCGGCGTCGGTTGCGCCTGGATCGGCAGCGGCTGCGGCGTAGGCGTCGTGCTCGGCAGCGGACGCTGTCCCGAAACCGGCGTCTTCTGCCCGATCATCGTCGCCGCGGCGGGCGACATCTTCGTCTGCAGCGTGATCGGGCCGCCCTTGGCGACGAGCGGATGCTTGGCGAGATCGTCGGCGAGTTCCTGGCAGCTCTGGTAGCGGTCGGCCGGATCCTTGGCGATCATCTTGCTCAGGATGCGCGCGATTTCGGGATCCACTTCGGTATTGAGCTGACGCACGTCCGGGATTTCGGCCTTGACGACTTCGAGCATGAGGCCGAGCGGCGATTCGTCGGTGAACGGCATGCGGCCGGCCAAGCATTCGAACAGCACGATGCCGAGCGAGAAAATGTCCGAGCGCTGATCGACGGGTTTGCCGAGACAGACTTCGGGCGAGAGATAGCCCGGCGTGCCGACGAACTCGCCCGTCGAGGTGAGCTTCTTCGAGATATCCTGCGTCTTGAGCGCGATGCCGAAGTCGGCGATCTTCACGCTGCCGCGGCTCGTGATCATGAGATTGCCGGGCTTGATGTCGCGGTGGATCACGCCTTTGTCGTGCGCGGTCGCGAGGCCGAGCGCCGTCTGGTACACGATCTTCGCGGCCTGCTCGGGCTTGAGCTTGCCCTCGCGCTTGAGCAGCGAGCCGAGCGATTCGCCGTCGACGAATTCCATGACGAAATACGTCTGGCCGGCATCGTCGCCGATGAAGAAGATCTGGATGATGTGCGGATCGTTGAGCGCCGCCATGCTGCGCGCTTCGCGCAGGAAACGCTCCTTCACGCTCGCATCGTGCGCCAGCGAATCGGCCAGCACTTTGATCGCGACGTAGCGATTCAGCGACGTCTCGTAGCCTTTGTAGACGACACCCATACCACCGCGGCCGAGCTCGGCCACGATCTCGTAGTGCCCCAGTTGCTGCTTCATGACCCCACTCCGCGGCGCGCTAGCGCCCCTTGACAAGTTCGCAAATACTACCACCGCTAGCTGAACCCACCCGTGCCGGGTTTCCCAACCACGGTGGACCTGGTCGGCAAGCCTTGTGCCAAACGCATCACAGTACCGTTCGGGGTTGTGAGCGTCACTTCGGGCGCCTAGACTCGGCGGTTCCCTCGACGGCGGACCGGCCGTGATTCATAGCACCCTGCAGAGCCAAAAAACGCACCCGCATCCGCGCTGGTTGACTGCAGCGCTTGTCGCGTGCCTCGTCGTCGGCGTGCTGCGCGCGGCGCTGCTCGTATTCCACTCGCCGCTGATCGCGCTCGCCAACAGCTACGACGAAGTGCGCTACACCGCCTGCTTCGATCTCTACCCGGATCGTCCCGCCGACATTCCGCCGACGCGCAACAGTCCGGAAGCGCCGTTCGCCTACTATCGCTTCCTGCACAACGATCAAACGATGTGCTACTGGTCGAGCGAACTTTTGTTCCAAGGCCTCGTCGCCGGCATTTACGGCGTGGAGCACGTCCTGACGGGCGCGGAGCGCCATTCCGTGCGCTGGATCGGCGCGTTGAAATTCCTGGCGCTCACGGCCGTTTGGCTGACGTTCACGTTGGCATGGCTGCGGCGCGGCGCGCATGCCGCGGCGCTGGCGAACGGGCTGCTGCTGCCGCTGCTGTTCGCCGATCCCGCGAACACGATCTACCTCAACACGTTCTACGCCGAATGGACCGCCCTGCTCGCCGCGTATGCGCTCGTAGGCCTCTTGCTGCTCGATCTCGGCCAGCGGCCGAATAGGGCCCGCGAAACACTGCTCGTGCTCGCCGCGTTCCTGCTCGCGACGAGCAAGATCCAACACCTGCTGCTGCCGCTCTGCTGCGCCGCGCTCGTGTTCGTGTTCCGCTTTTGGCGCAATCGACACTGGTCGTGGCAGGGCATGTCGGTGCTGCTCGGCGCCACGCTCGGCCTCGCCGTGCAGGTCGTGCAGCTCGGCCGCGACAGCGACGCGATCCAGGCGATCGACATGTTCAATCGCGCCGACGTCGCGTTCACGGGACTCCTGCCGAATTCCTCGGACCCGGCCGCGACCGCCGCCGAGCTCGAGCTCGATCCGGGATGCTTGCGCTATTCGGGCTTGCGCGCCTGGCAGCTGCCGAACTATCCCGGCGCGGTATGTCCGAGCCTCGCACACGTCACGCGCGGCCGCGAACTCGCCGTCCTGCTGCGAGAGCCTGGGCTGACGCTGCGGCTCGGCTGGCATGGCCTCACCGCGCTCGAGCCCTGGCTCGCGCCCGGTCTCGGGCTCGTCGAAGGCGGCGACTTCACGCGCTTGCCGAACGAATTCTTCACCTTGAGCGACATCCTGACGGGCGTTCCCGTGCTGCGCGCGATCATGCTCGCCGGCGCGCCGCTCGCGTTGTTGCTG
>DASRGX010000037.1:0-7035 GCA_035650835.1 Rudaea sp.
CGGTCGGCACCGATCGCCGCCGCACGCGCAAGCCCGGGCGCACCCGCATCGACGAACAAGCTGACGCGGCAACCATGCGCCTTCAATCGAGCGATCATGGGTGCGAGCCGCTCCGCATCGGCAGCGAGATCGAAGCCGTGATCGGACGTGATCTGCGCGTCGCCGTCCGGCACGAGCGTGCATTGCGTCGGACGCGTTTCCGCGACGAGCGCGAGCAAGCCCGGATAGTCGCCGCGCGCCGGAGCGAAGACATTGCCCTCGATGTTGAACTCGACGCCGCGTTCGGCGCAAAGCGCAGCCAGGGTGCGGACGTCTCCGGGCCGGATGTGGCGCTGGTCCGGCCGCGGGTGCACGGTGATGCCGTGCGCACCGGCGGCGATGCACGTGAGCGCTGCCTTGTACACGTCGGGCTCGCCGCCGCCGCGCGAATTGCGCAATACGGCGATCTTGTTCACGTTGACACTGAGCTTGGTCATGGCGAGCGCGCCGGCGCGTTTGCGTGCGGCGCATCGTCGGCGAGTTCGCGCGTCAAGCCATCCGTCGCTTGCGCGTAGAACGCCGACACCGGGCGCGGCGAAGCGACGCGCAGCGCCGGAGCCGCGAGCGTGAAGCCGATCCGCGGACGCGTCGAGAACTGCTCGGCGTACACGATCTGTTTGATCTGCACGGCTCCCGCAAGCAGGATGCCGAATGCCACCGCGCCGATCAGCGCCCCGCGGCGATGCAGCCGACTCGCGAGCCGCAGATGTCCGTAGAGAATCAACACGAATGTCGCGCAAACGCCGATCGCATCGAACCAAGGCAAGGCTTGGTCGAACGCGAACGCGAACGCGCCGAGGTGGGATAACGACTCGAAGACACTCGCAAACAGCAGGCCTCCAGAGATCACCGCGAGGTGGCCGGGAAAATTGAGCCGCTGCGCGAACAATCTGCCGATCAGCGCCCAGATCGCCGACCAGATCACGATGGCGACGAGCGTAGCGAGCACGACGCTCAGCGCTTTCAATGCGCCGAACGTCTCGTAGCTGTCGAGGTCGGCATCGAGCGCGAATGCCGCGAGACACAGCAGGGGGGCCAGGATCACGACGGCGCGGCGCAACTGCCGCCGCTCTCGCAACGGCTCCGCCTCGGGCACGGGGGCATCGGCCGGCCGGTACCGGAGCTGGCAGAGACCGAGCATGAACGACTGCTCGCCGTCGATCGGCAGCTCGTCGACGCGCCGGCCGTTGTCGAGGCGGATCCCGTTCACGCTGCCGAGATCGCGCAGGCGCCAAACACCATCGCCCTCGAGACTGATGCGCGCATGGTGCGGACTCACGTGCAGATCGTCGAGAATGAACTCGTTGTCGTACGCGCGGCCGATGGTCACCGCGTTCCCGTTCAGCACGACGCGCTGCTCCACGCGGCCGTTGCGGTCGACGAGCTCGAGCACACCGCGGCGAACGCTCAGGGTTTCCACGCGATGTCCTCGACGAATTTGCTCGCGAACGCCGCCGCGTTCGCGGCGCTGACGCCGCTCAGCGTCAACGTGGATTCGAGCGCCTCGTGATCGTCGTGCAACGTGATCGCCTGTTCGTAGACGTCGTAGAGCCCCTCGAACTGCTTGTAGCGGCGCATGCAATACACCGTTTTCGAGACGAGCCCGGCATGCTCGACGAAACCCGATCGGCAGCGGAAATTGCCGGCGGACTCCTCGTTGCCGCCGAACGAAGCGCTGTCGCCATTCGCGGCGTTTTGCAACAAATGGAAAAAGTGGAGAACACCCAGATCGTCGGTCGACCACAGCCGATGGCTGAAATGAATCGCCCCCGAGCTGAGCTCGTCGGAAAGAAAGATATTTTCGTCCGTCGAGCAGCTATAGGAAACGCTGTGGTAGAGCCGGCGTGGCTCGCGGTCGGTGTGACCCCAGCAGTTGACGTAGTCGGCGATCTGCCCGGGCACGCTGTAGCCGCCGAGCGCGGTTTCCGCGAATGCGGTGCCGAGCAGCGTTCCGACATAGCGCTGCTGGTTGGCGAGCAATTGTCCTGCGACGGTGGCGTCGAAGGCCGCAGCGTCCATCGGCTTGTCGGCACCCCGCGCGAGCAGCTCGCTCACGTACTTCGCCGGCACCAGAAAGCTGACCTGGTTGCCCGCCGTTGCGACGTTGACGCCGATGACCTGGCCGTTGCCGTCGAGCGTCGGTCCGCCGCTCATGCCCGGGTTGATGGAGCCCGTGAAATGTATGCGCTCGTACAGCGACTTCTTGAGCAAGCCGTTGTAGGTGCCCTCGACGATCGTGAGGCCGAGATCGAGCGGATTGCCGAGCGAGTAAAGCCGTTCTCCCATCACGGGCGCTTGCGCGCGCACCGTGAAGTGGGCTTCGGGCAGTTCTGCCGCGCGCAGCAGCGCGAGATCGTGCACCACGTCGATGTCGAGGAGTTCGAGCCGGCCCGTGTCGCCGCCTTGCGTCAAGTACTCAGCGCGGAACCGGCCCGGATGGTTCACGAGCCCCGACACGACGTGATAGTTGCTGATCACGCGCCCGCCTTCGGCGATCACGAAACCGGAGCCGAGCGCATTCTTGGCGTTGCCGGCCTGGTCGATGAGCCGCACCTGCAGGATGCGATCCTTGGCCGACGCGAAGATCGTTTCCGCGTTCTCCGCGGCCGAGGCGGGCCAGGCAAGAGCGAGCGAGGCGGCGCAGAAGCCAGCCAGCAAACTCGCGATGAAGTTCAGCGTGCGCATCGACCGAGTATACCGGGCGCGCGCGTCACGGCGCGACCCACGCCACCCGCGCCGCGTCGCGCTCCTGGCCGGCGAAGTCGATCGTCGCCGCGACGATTTTGCCCGCATCGTCGCGGCGGAACGCGACGAGGCAAGCATCGTCCGCGCAGACGAAACGATTCGGCGCATAGGCGACGAGCGAAGTGGCCGTGTGCCCGGTCGTCTGCAGCACGAGGCCGCCGCCCGCCACGCTGAAGCGCGCCAGCGTATCCGGCGCCAACCGATAGTCGCCGACGAATGCGCCGAGCGCGTCGGCGCCCATGGCGATCGCCGCGCGCGCGATGTGCGGCGCGCGTGCGCTCAAGCGCTGCACGAGCACGTTGGCGCCCTCGCGGCTCACGATCGCGCTCACCACGCGGCCGGCCTCGCGCTGGAAGGAAATGCCGAAGCCGCCGCCCATCGTTTCGAAGACATCGTCGGCGAGCGCGCGCAGCGGCCACGCCGGCTGGCCGCGCAACTGCGCCGACAGCAAGCCGTCGGTCGCGCGCACGATCACCTCACCGCCGCCGTGGACCTGATAAAGACCGGTGTAGTCGCCGAGCGATATCGCCGAGGGGGCGATCGAGGGCGCCGCCACGACCGGCGCCGCATCGCCCTCGAGCCATGCCATGCCGAGCGCGCTCACGTCGACATCCGTGTCGTCGAGCAGCACGAGCGCCTGCTGGCGGTCGGTGCGAAAGCCAATGAAGGCCGAGAATCCCGCGGTGCTGCTCGCGCGCCAGAGCACCGGCCAGGTCTGTCCGCCGGAGCTCGAGTCGTGGACGTTCCAGCCGAGCCCGACGCCGTTGCCCTGCGCCATTTCGCGGGGTTGCCGCGCCAAGAGCAGCGCCGCACGCAGCGGAGACGCTTCGGGCCGCAGATTGGCCTGCAGAAAATCGAGCAGATCGGCGGTCGTCGAACGCAGCCCCGCGCTCGCCGCGAGCGCGCCGAAGTGCCAGTGCGGCGCCGCGCCGCCGCGCGCATGGCCGGCGAGCACGCCGTCGTCGTCGAACCCCGTGTGCTTGAGCCCGAGCGGCGTCAGCACGCGATCGCCGAGTACATTCGTATACTTTGCCGCATAAGCGGCGCTGACGGCGCGCGCGAGCACGCCGGCATCGAGCGTCGAATAGCCGCCGGCGGCATCGACGTGGCCGTTGGCTAACAGTGCGCCGAGCTGAGTCTCGCCGTAACCGGCGTAGGGGTCGTCGAGCGAAACGGGAAAGAGGTTCGGCGGTACGGGCGGCAGCCCGGAATGGTGCGTGATGAGCCGCTCGAACGTGAGCGCACCGAGTGCGGGGTCGGCGAACGCGAATCCCGGCAGGGCCTCGCGGAGCGGCATCTGGAAACGGATTTTGCCCTCGACCGCGGCCTCGGCGAGCAGCAGTCCCGTAAACACTTCGGTGACGGCGCCCAGCTCGTAGGCGGAGCCCGCCTTCGCTTCGCCGTAGAACGCAGTGCTGCGCTCGCCGCCGTCGATCCAGCCTATGGCGAGGTCGCGATACGCACCGTCGCGCACGGCGCGTTCGGCCGCCTCGCGGTAGGCGTCCGGCAACGCGGCCGTCGCCCGAGCGACGCTCGCGAGCAAACAAAGTGCAAAAAGCGAAATTTTCACGTCACCGGCGCGCTGCTTCGCTCATCGGCGAAGCATAACGCAACCGTGCCGGCCCATCGAAGAAAGCAGCCACGTCCGTGTGGCACGTACATCCTGTGCGGGAGTGTGACGACTTGGACCGGCTTCCGCGCGATAGGTTCCCTCAGGGACAAGCCTCGGGAATTTCGCGCCAGACGACCGGGTCCCAATAGCCGCCGTTGGAAAGCTGGCTGGCCTTGTCGACATGCAGCTGCGCGGCCACCATCGACGTAATGCCGGGTTTGACCGTGACGGACAGCTCCTTGCTCGTCTTGCGCCGTAGCGTCGCGAACTCGCCGACGCCGATCTGCTCGGTCGGGATGTTCTCGGCGACGAGCAGGCGATGCACGCCAGCGGCCACGCGGTAGTTCTCGACGTTGCCCGGCCCCGGAGTGACGCCGTCGAGCAGCAGGATGCGTGCGTGATAATCGTGCTCGCCGCGCGGCGCCACGTCGAACGTGCTGATGCGGCCGCAGCCGCCGCCCGGGACATCCGCGCCAGCCATCGCGGCGGCGCCGAGTTCCATGTGCAGCGCCGGCAGGTAGACGCTCTGCAGCGGCGCTTCGAGCGCGAGCGCATTGCCCGCACGGTCCACATCGAGCTTGAGCGCGGCCGAATCGGGCAGGGTTTCGACGACGGCGCGCAACGCGGCTGCGGCGAGCGCGTGACCGTGCGCATCGGCGCCCAAGCCGCGCAGCGACACGCCGTTCACCGCGACGATCACGTCGCCGGGGCGCAGGCCGAGCCGTTCGGCGGTCGTGCCGGGCGTCGTGCCGAGAACCCGCAGCCCGTTGCGGGCGCGTTCCGCGCTCGCCGAATCGACGAGCACGCCGAGCGTCGCCACGCGCTGCGCGGGCTGATCCAAATGCAGGTTGATCTGCTCCGGATGCGGCCCGAGCGCGCCCGACGCGGCCAGTCGCGCGAGCATCTGTTGCAGATCTTCGCGCAGGCGCTGCTGCGCTTCCGCATCGCCCGCATTCTGCGCGGCGGCTTCGCGCGCCGCGACGGCCGCGACCGCCTCCGGCGCCGCGCCGGTCCGGTCCGCGCCACCCGGCGCGTCTTCGGCCTGCGCGAGCGCCGCGAACGCAATCAAACCCCCAAAAAAGAACTTCGCCAACATGACAACCTCCTCAAATGCGCGTAACCGCGGCATCGCGTCGCCGTACGTCGAGCAATACCGTGAGCAGTTCGCTGCGTTTTTTCCACAAAGGTACAATTTCGCTTTCCGGGGCGCCGCGGTCGTAGGCCGCCTGCAAGGCGCCATCCAGCAGCGCGAGCTCGGAAGCGGTCTCGGCCGCGGCCGGGTCATAGAATTCGGCGGCGGTGCGCGGTGCGGAATGAAGCTCGATTTCGAGCGCCTGCGCTCGCGCTTGCCAATCGGTTTCCCCGCTCCCGTTCGCGGTGGGGAACAGCACCACGGCCGCCGCCACGATCGACAGCGCCGCACCGGCGGCCGCCACGCGCCAGCGGCGGCGCGCGCGCAAGCGGCGCGCGCGCGCCGCGGCGATGCGCGACCAGAGATCCGCGGGCGGCTCGTCGCTGACGAACGCGTCGGCGAGCAAGGTCGTGCTCAGTTCTTCTGCGGACATGGCGGTACCTGCTGCAACGGAGATGCGGTCGAGACCAGCGTGCGCAAGCGGCCTAGAGCGCGCGCGACGATCGACTTGGAATAGCTCTCGCTTTGACCGAACAGCGCGGCGAGTTCGGCATGCGTGTAGCCCTCGAGTTCGTGCAAAACGAGCACGGCTCGCGCGCGCGGCGGCAGACGCGCCAGCAGTGCGGCCGCGTCGACGGCGCTGGCGGCTTCGGCGTGGTCGCCGGGCAGATGCGCGAATGCCGCTTCGGCATCGTCCTCGAGGTTGCCGCGCTGGCGGCGCAGGTGATCGATGCAGGCGTTGACCGCCATACGCTTGAGCCACGCCCCGAAAGGCGCGTCGCCGCGATAGCTGCGTAGCGTGTCCATCATTTTGAGAAAAACCTCCTGCACCAAATCTTCCGCGTGCTGGCGTTGGCCGAGCATGCGCAGCGCCAGCATGAAGCAGGCGCGGCCGAAGCGTTCGTATATCGCCGCGAACGCCTGCATGTCCCCGCGCTGTGCGCGTGCAAGCGTCATTGCGTCTACATCCTGCGCGAAGCCTGCGCCCGGATCGTGTGCTGCATTCATGGGAACCTAGACGTGGTTGCGTACGTGGCCGTCGCAATCAACCTGCGGGCGCTTCCGGACGGAACAACTCCACTTCGAGCACGCGGGCGCGCGGCAGCGAGAATTCGGCGCCTCCGCCCACGCGGAGTTGCACCGCGTTCTCGTCGGCGGAGACCACGATGCCGTCGACCTTCTTGCCGCCGTCGGTCACGAGACGGACGTGCCGACCGGTGACGTTCTTGAGTCCGGTGAAGTCGATGACGTCGTAGTCCCTCTGTTCGGGAGCCGAGGCAGGCAAGCGGTCCATCGTCGGCTTCCAGACGAGCGCCAGCGTCGTGCCTTCGCGCGGTGGCGGTGCGCTCGGCTGCACGCCAGCAGTCGCCGTGTTCGGTGCCGGTTTCGGAGGAGCGGGAAGCTTGCTTTCCTCGCGATCGATGTTGTCGAGGCCGAGACTCGCGGGCGCCGGCCGCTCCGATGCCGAAGGCGCGGGTTTGGGTGAGGGCGGTGGTGCTGCGGCGCT
>DASRGX010000038.1:0-6959 GCA_035650835.1 Rudaea sp.
GCTACGCGCTCGGCAACGTGCTCGTCATGATCGGTGGCTTCGTTTCGTTCCCGATCATGACACGCCTGCTCGATACCGGGCAGTACGGCATCTTCGGCTATTACGATGCGTGGCTGCTGATTCTTGCCGGGCTCTTCAAGCTCGGCGCGCAGCACACGATCCTGCGCTTCTATCCGCACACGGGCGGTGCGCCCGCACTCGCCAGGTTCGGCGCGAATTTCGTACTGCTGCCGTTCCTGCTGAGCGGCGCGCTGTGGCTCGGCGCGCTGCTCGTCTATGGCGGGATCGTCGCGGCCGCGCCGCCCGAAGCCGCGCCGATCGGCTGGATCATGCTGCTCCTGCTGCTGCCGACGATCTGGATCAGCTATGCCGGTGCGTTCGCCTACGCGGAGGAGCGCTCCGACGTGTCGGTGCGCATCCTCGTCGGCCAGCGGTGGGCCGAGGTGTTCTCGATCCTGCTCGTCGTCTACTTCATCGAGCGCAGCACGCTCGGCGCGTATCTCGCGCGCGTGTTCGTGGCGACGGCGCTTGCGTGCGGCCTCACGTTCTGGCTGCGCCGGCGCCTGCCGATGCGCTGGCGCGACATCGAGCTCGCTGCGTATTTCGACGGCTTGCGCTACGGGCTGCCGCTGGTCGCGAACGAGATCGCGAGCAATCTCCTCTCGTTCGCCGACCGGCTCATGCTGCGACAGATGCTCGGCAACTTCGCCGACGTCGGCGTGTACACGATCGGCTACGGTCTCGCGCTCAACATCAACAATCTGTTCAATTTCGCGCTCTACAACGCCTACACGCAGGTCAGCATTCGCGAATACGAGACCAAAGGGCCCGAAGCCGTGCTGCGCACCAAGCGCGAGGTGCTGCACCTCGTCGTCTACGTGTGCGCGGCGATGGTTGCGGGTCTCGTCTGCGCAGGTCCCGACGTGCTGCTGCTCATGGCAGGCGGCGACAAGACCACCTCGGTGCCGGTGTTCGTGGTGACCGGCATCGTCTACGCGCTCGATGGCCTGTTCGGCATCTGCGGCGCGGGATTGCTGCTGCTCAAGCGCTCGCGCACGGTGCTCGCGCTGACGCTCGGTTCGGCGCTGTTCAACGTCGCGCTCAATCTCGTGCTGATTCCGCGCTTCGGCGTGATGGGCGCCGTGTGGGCCACGACGGCGAGCTTCGCCGCGCTGAACGTGGCGCGCTATTTCATGTGTCCGCGCAACTTGCGCGCGTTGCCGGATCTTCGCGCAGCGGTCACCGCGACGGCGCTGGCGGCCGTGTGCATCGCTGTGGCGCATGCGGACGCGCTCGAGGCCGTGCGCTCGCATGTGCTGCATTTCGCGATGGTGGCGGTGCTCATGCTCGCGCTGTTCGTCGCACCCGCGATGCTGCTCGACCGGCGCCTGCGCGAAGCAGCCGTGCACTACTGGCACTCGCGGCGGGCGGTCGCAGCATGACGCTCGCAGGCGCCGCGGCGACTGGAATTGTGGAGAAGTATATTCCGAACGCAAGGGAGTGATGCCATGGAACAGGGACGAGCGGTGAATGGAAGGCGGGCGATCCTGGTCACGGGCGGCGCCGGATACATCGGCAGTCACGTCGTGCTGCGCCTCGTCGCGGCCGGCGAAGTCGTCGTCGTGCTCGACGATCTGAGTACGGGATTCGCCGATGCCGTGATCGGCGCCGATCTCGTGGTTGGCGACGTGGGCGACATGGTGCGCGTGGCGCGTCTGCTCGAGCAGCGACGCATCGATACGGTCATGCACTTCGCCGCGCGCACGATCGTGCCGGAATCGGTGGCCGACCCGCTGCGCTACTACGGCAACAACACGTGCGCGACGCGCAACCTGCTCGCGTGCTGTCTGCAGGCGGGCGTGGAGCACATCGTGTTTTCGTCTACGGCGGCCGTCTACGGCGTGCCGGCCGGAGGCATTGCGCGCGAAGACAGCCCGACCGTGCCCATCAATCCTTACGGCACCTCGAAGCTCATGAGCGAATGGATGCTGCGCGACCTCGCCGCGGCCGGCGGACCGCGCTACGTGGCGCTGCGCTATTTCAACGTGGCCGGCTGCGACCCGCAGGGCCGCATCGGCCAGTCGACGGCGAAGGCGACGCTGCTGACCAAGGTCGCCTGCGAGGCGGCCGTCGGCAAGCGCCCGCACGTCGCGATTTTCGGTACCGACTACGCCACTCCGGACGGCACGGGCGTGCGCGACTACATCCACGTCGACGATCTGGCGCGCGCTCACGTCGATGCACTCGCCTACCTCCGCGACGGCGGCGTTTCCGCGACGCTCAACTGCGGCTATGGGCACGGCTATTCGGTGCGCGAGGTCGTCGCCGCCGTCGGACGCGCGAACGGTGCGCCGATCGCGACGGTGGAGCACGCGCGTCGCGCGGGCGACCCGCCGACGCTGATCGCCGATGCACGCCGCATCCGCGACGTCCTCGGGTGGCAGCCGCAATTCGACGACATTGACGTCATCGCGCGCACGTCGCTCATGTGGGAGCGCAAGCTCGCCGCGCGCTCGCAGAGGAGCCCCGACTATGCGCTCGGTTAGCGTCGTCGTCCCGACTTACAACTGCGGCAGCCGCCTCGGCCGCGCGCTGCGCTCGATCGAGGCGCAGACCTATCCTGCGGACCGCATCGAGATCCTCGTCGTCGACGACGGGTCGACGGACGACACGGCCGACGTCGTGCACGAATTCGCGGCGCAGGCGCGCGTGGAGACGCGCTATTTCCGCCAGGAGAACGCCGGCCCTGCGGCCGCGCGCAACCGCGGTCTCAATTTCGCCTGCGGCGACACGATCGCGTTCCTCGACGCCGACGACTGGTGGGAACCGGAGAAGCTCGCTCGCCAGGTGCCGCTGCTCGACGACGCGGTCGCGTTCGTCTACTGCGACTGCGCGTTCGTCGATGCCGAGGGCCGGCCGCTCGCCGATTACGTGCGCCGCGTCGAACTCGTCAGCGGCGACATCCTGCTCGCCTTGTTCTGCGATTTCTTCATCCTGACCTCGTCGGCCGTGCTCGCGCGCGCGGCGATCAACGAGACCGGCATGTTCGACGAGAAGCTCGGCGTCGGCGAAGACTACGAATTTTTCCTGCGCCTCGCGCGGCGCTATCACGCGGGCTGCGTCGCCGAAAAACTGCTCGTACGCTGCGTACGTCCGGACAGCCTGAGCCGCCGCGACTACGCGCTCGACGCGCGCGTCGACCTCGCGACGCTCGAGAATTTTTTGCGCGACAATCCCGAGTTCGCGCGCAACCACCGGCGCGTCGCCAGGCGGCGCATCGCGCGCTACCGCTACGACTTCGCCTACCGATTGCTCGCCGACAACCGGCGCCGCGAGGCGATCGTCGAGCTGCTGCGTTCGCTGCGCACCGAATTGAGCGTGGGCGCCGCGCGCACGCTGACGCGCGCCTTGTTTCCCGCACTCACGGTGTCCTCCGCCGTGCCACGCTGATGCTCGCCGCCATCTTCTCCGCCCTGCTCGTCGCGCACACCGCCGCCGCGGACGCGGGGACGGTGTACTACGTGCGGCCGGACGGCGGCAGCGCCGATCAATGCGACGGTCGGCACGATGCGCCGTACGCGCACGGCGACGAGCATCGCGCCTGCGCGTGGCGGCACCCGTTCGAGGCACTGCCGCCCGGCGCGGCGCCGCGCATGAGCGGGGGCGACACGCTGGTGATCGCCGCGGGCAGCTACGCGATGGGACGCGGCGCGCCGGGTACGGATGCGCTCGCCGCCTGCCGCGCAGATTGGCCCTGGGACTGCCACGCCGCGGCGCCGCCGAGCGGACCCTCACCCGCGCGTCCCACGCGCATTCTCGGCGCCGGCTTCGACACCGGCTGCGCGCATCCTCCGGAGCTCTGGGGTACCTCGCGCACGAGCGCCGTGCTCGACCTCTCGGGCAGCGACAACCTCGAGATCGCCTGCCTGGAGATCACCGACCATTCGAGCTGTATAGAATTCCACAACGCAGCAACCGACCGGGACCGCTGTGCGCGCGACGCGCCGCCGTACGGGGCCTGGGCCTCGGTCGGCATCAATGCCGTACATGCGCTGCACGTGACGTTGCGCGACCTCGACATCCACGGGCTCGCACACGACGGCGTCCGCGCCGGTGGCGTCGGCGATTGGACGCTGGAACGCGTGCGCATCGTCGGCAACGGCTGGTCCGGCTGGAACGGCGACGTCGGCGACGGTATTGCATCGGCGAGCGGACGCATGCTGTTCCGCGACGTCGAGATCGCCTGGAACGGCTGCGGCGAGCGTTACCCGGGTCGCGAACGCTTCGGTTGCTGGGGCCAGCAGGAAGGCGGTTACGGCGACGGGCTCGGCACGGCCGACACCGGCGGCGAGTGGCGTTTCGAGCGCGTACACGTCCACCACAACACGCAAGACGGCATCGATCTGCTGCACGCGCAAGGTGCGACGGTGGCGTTCCGCGAGGTGCGCGCCGAAGCGAACGCCGGCAATCAGCTCAAGGCCACGGGCACCGTCAGTCTGCGCGATTCGATCGTCGACGGTTCCTGCACCGCGCTCGGCGAGACGGGCCTCGATTCGGACGACCTCTGCCGCGCGCTCGGTAACAGCGTCGCATTGCGGGTCGGTGGCGGCGAACGCGTGGAAGTGCGCGACAACACGATCGCCGGCGAGGGCGACTGCCTGGTCATACTCGAGTGCGCGGGCGGCGCGTGCCGCAGCGCGAGCGCCGTCGTGTCCGGTAACCGCCTCGAAGGCCGTTTGCGCGCCGATCGAGAATCCCGCGCGCCGTGCTCGCTATGGATCGGGCCCGATCTGCGCGGCGCCGTCGTGGCGTTCGAGCGCAATACGCTGCGCGCGACGCGTTCGCGCGGTTGTCCCACGGCGACGACCGATTGCAGCGGCAACGTCGCTCCGTGAACGGAAATTTTCTGCGTTCGCTGGCGCACAGAAACGGGGTCTGCGCGGGCGTATCCATGACACGGCGGATCGCGCGCACTCGCCGGAAGGGCGGGTGATACCGCAATCCTCGCGGCGTTTGCGCGATCCGCTTTTTTTGGCGGCAGGCGGCTGCCAGAGCGCAATCACCAGGAAGGCAGGGTACGGACATGGACGTTCAGCGCAGCGCGAGTCCGCGCAAGCAGGGCCCGGCAGGAGCCGGCATCGGCACCGTGGAGCGACTGCGGCGCCTGAGCCGCAATGCTGCTCGCGTCCGCCGCGCCCGCGCGGCGCCGCAACCCGCAACGCCGACGACGGCGAGCTCACCCCAGCGTGCCGGAAATTTGCGCTGGCTGCGCCAGCAGTCGCGCCATTGGATGATGTCGATCGGCGCAGTCGATGCGATGCTGCTCGCAGCGGCGGTCGGCGTCGCCGCGCAGTTGCGCTATCCCGCCGATGCCGCCGCGTACGCGACGGCGGCGGAGAACTTGTTCTGGCGCGCCGCACTGTTCGCTGCCGCGATCGTGCTCAGCATGTTCGCGCTCGGCGTGTATCAGCCGCATTCGCGCGAGACCGCCAAGGCGTTGCTCGTGCGCCAAGCGGTGGCGTTCGCCATGGGCACGCTGCTCCTGACGATGCTCTACTACGTGGTACCGCAGGCCTACATCGGGCGCGGCGTGCTCGCGCTGGCGTTCGCGCTGGGCCTGGTCGCCGTCGCGGCCTGGCACGTCGTCGCGGGCCGGCTCATGGACGCCGAGTCGCTGAAACGGCGCATCCTGATCTTCGGCGCCGGCCACGGCGCGGCCTTCGTCGCGCAATGGATGTCGCGGCGCTGCGACTGGCGCACCGCGAGCGTCGTCGGCTTCGTGCCTGTCCCGGGCGAGAGCGTGAAGATCGCGCCCGACCGCCTCGTGGACGTCGGTGCCACTGCGCTGCACGAGTGGGCCGCGGGCGCTGAAATCGACGAGATCGTCGTCGTGCCCGACGATCGCCGCGGACGCTTGCCGATGGACGAACTGCTCGAATGCAAGCAGCGCGGCATCGAAGTCACCGATCTCGTGCGCTTCATGGAGCGCGAATCGGGCCGCGTGAAGCTCAGCGCGCCGCCATCGTGGCTCGTATTCTCGGACGGCTTCCACGCATCGCCGCTGCGGCTCGCTTCCAAGCGCGCATTCGACATCCTGAGCGCCACGATCCTGCTCGCGCTCGCCTGGCCGTTCATGCTGCTCGTGGCGTTGGCGATACGCCTCGAATCGGGTCCCGGCCAACCGATCCTCTACAGCCAGGAACGCGTCGGCGAGCGCGGTCGCGTGTTCCGCCTCTACAAGTTCCGCAGCATGCGCACCGATGCCGAGATGGGCGGCGCCGCGCGTTGGGCGAGCGAGAACGATCCGCGCGTCACGCGCGTCGGCCGGGTGATCCGCAAACTGCGGCTCGACGAACTTCCGCAGCTGTGGAACGTCCTCGCCGGTTCGATGAGCCTGATCGGGCCGCGGCCCGAGCGTCCGGAATTCGTGGCCGAGCTGGCGAAAAACATCCCTTATTACAATTTGCGGCATTGTGTAAAACCTGGACTGACCGGATGGGCGCAGCTGCGGTACCCGTACGGCGCGAGCGTCGAAGACGCCGCGGAAAAGCTCACGTTCGATCTGTTCTACGTCAAGAACCACAGCTTCCGCTTCGATGCCTTGATTTTCATCCAGACGGTCGAAGTGGTCTTGTTCGGACGCGGAGCGCGCTGACGCCGCGACGAAACCACAGGGGCCGGACATGATGATCGACCAGACGCTGCTCGCCGAATACCCGCTCGAAGCGCCTGCGGCGCCGGCCCGCATCGCACGCCGTGCCGGGCTGTCGGTGGCGGAATTCCGCCGCACCCATGTCGTTCCGCGTATACCGGTCGTGCTCACCGACGCCGCGCGCGAATGGCCGATCTACGGCCGCGGCACACCGGAGTATTTCCGCCGAGTCCACGGCGATCGTCCGGTGCGCGTGCTCGGACGCACGTGCCGGCTCGCCGAGCTCATCGAGCGGCTGGAGCGCTCG
>DASRGX010000039.1:0-21635 GCA_035650835.1 Rudaea sp.
GCCCGGCGCAGGGCTGCCGAAATGCCCGCCGCCGCCGATGCCGCCCGGATCACCGGCGCCGCTGGAGAGCTGCGCGCCGCCGCCGAACGGACCGCTGAAATTCTGCGCAAGCGAAACCTGGCCGAGGCCCGGCCCGCCGAAGCCGCCGCCCGCCGTACCCGAACCCGAAGCGCCAATGCCGCGTCCGTCCACGGTGTCGCCGGCCGGCGCCAACGTGCAATCCGCACCGTCCCCGTCGCCGGTATCGCCGAGGCCGCCGCCGGCGCCGCCGACGGCGCGGCTGCGCATGCCGCCGCCGGCGGTGCCGCCGACGCTGCCTTCGGTGCTGCTGTCGCCGCCTTGCGCTGTGTTGGACGCGAACAGAACGTCGGTCGCCTGCACGGTCGCGAAATGGTTCACGAACAACGCGCCGCCCGCGCCCATGCCGCCGCCGCCCGTGCCGCTGCAGCCGCCGCGCGCCAGGCCGTTCTGCAGCGCGAGATGCGCGAACGAGACCAAGATCGGCTGCGCGCCGTCGGGATTCGGCACGCCGTTGACGTATTGCAGCGGGTCGAGCGTGGGCAGACCGGAGACGAAGAAAATGCGGTGCGCGCGGCCGCCGTCGATGTGCACCGGATTCGGCAACGCCGACGCGTCGATGCTCACGTTGTTGAAGATCAGCGGCAGCTCGCCGGCAAGCACGATCGTCGCGCCGCTCAATGCCGCGGCGAAGCGGATCGTCAGCGCGGGCACGCTTTGCGCTTGCGCGGTCGGGCGGCCGGCGGCGTCGGTCGGCTGACCGCTCGCCGCGGTCATCAGGTCGGCAGCGAGTATACAATCTCGCAAAGTGTAAATCGTCGAATGCGCGCCGCTCCAGTTCAAGGCATCGACGCTCGTCACCTTGGCGGCCGCTTCGGCGGGATCGTCGGCCGTCGAGTCGACCGTGCAAACGGCCGCGCCGATCGACACCTGCTGCTGCACGGCTGCGGCCGCGGTGTAGTTCCCGTCGCCTGCCTGATTCGCGGTGACGGTACAGGTTCCGGCACCTGTGAACGTGACGACCGCCCCGCCATTCGTGCAGACGCCCGTCGTCGAAAAGATCACGGGGCTCGTCGATCCTCCGGCCGTGACGACGACGTGGTAGATGCCGCCGACGGCGGGGTCGGGCGCGGTCGAGGTGATCGCGAGCGTCTGCGCCGCCTTGTCGATCGCGATGTCGTCCTGCTGCGAACTCGGCGCGTATGTGACGTTGCCAGGCTGGTTCGCGACGATCGAACAGGTACCCGCCGAAAGGATCGTGACGGTCGCACCTGACACGGAGCATACGCTCGGCGTGATCGAAGAAAAGCTCACAGGAAGATTGGAGCTCGCCGTCGCGCTCAGCTGGAACGTTCCATTGGGCGCGTACGTGAACGGACCCGGATTCGGGAAGTCGATCGTCTGCAGGAACGGCTGCACTTCGACGGCGCCGAGATCGCAGGCCGGGCCGGACGGGCGCGGCAGGCCGCGCTCGTCGACGGCGACGGCGCCGCCGCCTGCGGCTTGGCAATCGGGGGCGGCGTTGATCGCAGGACTGCCCGTCGCCGGCAGGAGCGTGAAATTGCTGCCGGAATTGTCGGCCAGAGAACCCAGCAGCGGATTGCTCGTGAGCGGGCTTGGGCCAGTCGTCGTAGCGCTGCCCGTGACGCTGGTGCTAGCGACGATGTTGGCTCCTTGGAACGTGACCGCGCCGGTGCCGCCGTGGAGGGTGCCGGCACTCAGGTCGTTGCCGCCGATGCCGCCGTAGACGATGCTGTCTGCAACGACGAGTTGCGCGTCGCCCGTGCCGCATGTGTTTCCGCCTGCGGCGCATTGGTCATCGCCGAGGCTGTACACGGCGGACCCATCGACGGCGCCGCCGAGGCCGCCCGTGCCGTGCCGCACGCTGTTGCCGGCAATCGTCACGAAGCTCAGCGATGCGTTGCCGGCATAGTTGAAGATCGCGCCGCCGTAGCCGGAGCCGTTGCCTGAAGCGGCAAAGGCGTTGTTGCCGCCCGCGGCGAGATTGGCCGTGAACGTCGAGTCGATGACGGTGAGCACACCCGCGTCGTTGAACAGCGCGCCGCCCATGCCGCCTCCGGCGCCGCCGCCCGTATTTGCGGAGCCGCTACCCGCGCCGCCTCCGAAGCCGCCGGCCGAGCCGCCGGTGGCAGCGTTGTACGACCCGTTGCCACCGCCGCCGAAGCCGCCGGGATTACCGCTGCCGATGGCTCCGCCGCCGCTGCCGCCGAAGCCGGACGCGCCAGCGCCGCCGCCGAAGCCGCCGGGACCGGGAGGACCGCCGAGTCCGGCCGGCGCAGGATTCGAACCGCCGCCGCCACCGCCGCCACCGAAGCCGCCGGCCGTGCCGGAAAAGCCGCTCGTCGCGCCACCGTTCGGCCCGCCTCCGAGCCGACCGGACGCGGCTCCACCGACGCCGCCGCCGCCATTCGTCGAGGATGCCGAGGACACGATGCTTCCGCCGAACGCGCTGTTGCCATCGAGCGTGCAGCGGGCGATGGTCAAATGCCCCTGATTGAAGATCGCGCCGCCGGCGCCCATTGCAGCGCCGCCGATGTCCGAGCCGCCGCCGCGCGCCACGCCGTTGCTGAGCGTCAAGCCTTGGAGCGTCAAGCTGCTGTCGTGATCGACGTCGAACAAACGGAATTCGAGTGCACCGGTCGCACGCGCGATCGTGACGCCGTGCACGAGACCGCTCGTGCCGTCGATCGTGACGACCATGCCGTTCGTGACGAAGAACGACGACGGGCCGAACTCGATGCTGCTCGCGGAAACGTCGTTGCTGAAAAGCGTCAGCGCGATCGTTTGGCCGTCCAATGCCGGTGCGAAATGGATCGTCGCGCCGGGCAACGCCGAATTCAACGCATCCCTCAACGTCGGACATTGCGCCGCCGTGCAGTTCGCCGATCCGATCGTCGCCGGCTCGCCGAGGCCGGTGACCGTCAGCGTCGTCTGACTCGCCGGCAAGGCTTCGACGGCGCCGACGTCGCAGGCCGTTCCTTGCGGGCGCGGTTGGCCGCGCTCGTCGAGCGTCAAACCGCGGCACGGCACGGCATCGACTGCTGGGCTGCCGAGCAGCGGGTAATACGTGAGGCCGAATCCCTGGTTGGCCGCGAGATGCGTCGTGAGTCTCGGGTCCCCCGCGCTCAGCACGCCGCTCGCGAAGCCGCTTTGGGTGCCGATCAGATTGTTTGCGTTGCCGCTCGCGGTCGAGGCCGTCGACGAGCCGCCGTTGATCGTTGCGACGACGACGTCGTTGCTGCTGCCGGTGCTGTACCCTGCGATGCTGTCGTCCATGATCAGGCTGGCGCTGGTCAAGGGACAAATGTTGCCGCCCGCGGCGCAAGCGCCGTCGCCGAGGCTGAAAATCGCGCCGCCGTCCGGCGTGCCGGTGGCGAGGCTACCTGCCGCGACGGTGTTTTGCGCCAACGTCGTGAATGCGATCGTGAGACTGCCGCTCAGATTGAAGATCGCGCCGCCGAAACCGACCGCCCCGTTACCGCCCGCACCCACTTGCACACCGCCGCCGCGCGCCGTGTTGCCGCCGAACGTGCTGTTCGTGATCGTGACGATGCCGGCATCGTTGAAAATCGCGCCGCCCATGCCGGCGCCCGCGCCGCCGCCGTAGTAGATGGCACCGTTGCCGGCGCCGAAACCGCCGAGACCTGCACCGCTGCCGTCGCCGAAATTGTCGGTCCCGCCGCCGCCGCCGAAGCCGCCGCCGCCGGACGTGCCGGGACCGAATCCCTGGTCTGCGCCGCCTTCGCCGCCACCGCCGCCGAAGCCGCCGCGCCCGCCGGCTCCGCTCGGTCCCGAGAAATTGTCCGCACCGGCGCCGCCTCCGCCGCCGAAGCCGCCGGCATTGCCGCTGAACAAGCCGGGATTCGGGCCTCCGCCTTGTCCGGCGCTTTCGGTGCCGGCGTCTTCGCCGACGCCACCCCCGCTCGATACGAAGCTCCCGATATCGCCTCCCGCAGCGATATTGCCCGTGAACGTGCAGCGGTCGATCGTCACGGTGCCTTGGTTGAAGATCGCGCCGCCCGCACCGAGCGCGCCGCCGCCGTAGCCTGCGTTCCCGCCATGCGCCTGGCCGTTGGCCAGCACGAGCCCGGAAAGATGCAGCGTGCTGCCGCTGCCGACGTCGAAGAAGCGAAACGCGGGCGAATTGTGCGGATCGCGCGCGATGGTGACGCCGTGCGCGAGGCCGGTCAGGCCGTCGATCGTCAGCGACGCGCCATTCGTGACGAAGAACGCCGATGGACCGAATTCCTTGCTGCCCGTCGAGACATCGTTGCTGTACAAGGAAACGAGGATGGTCTGGCCGTCGAGCGCGGCGGCGAAGCGGATCGTGTCACCGGCACTCGCGCTGTTGATGGCATCGCGCAGCGTACAAGCACCCGGCACGCAGTTCGCCGACGCCAGTCCCGCGGGTTCGCCCAACGTGTCGACGAGCAGAACCGAGGCGCTCGCCGACGCATACGCAAACGCGAGAAGCACGGCGCTGGCTCGCACGATACGGCGCAGCAAAATCTTCGCAACCCCTTGCATGGTGGCCCCCAGACTTTGCCGCCGCTCGCCGCATCGGAACGGTGCCTGACCGGCGCGAGTATACCCCTCGCGCCCGGCGATCGCGCCGTGAGGCGCTCGATATATGCCGGCGTGCGTCGCGGCGGCGTGAAACCTCTCGTCAAGCGCCGTGTTGGGCGTATAATTCAAAGTTCGCGGTCGCATGCGCGGCCGCCGTTCTCCGCGCCCTCTCGGCGCCCCGTCCCATCGTCCGGTAAACAGCGTGAGCGTCAACCTACTCCAGCAGTTTGCGGCCTCGTCCCAGCTTTCCGGCGGGAACGCCGCCTTCGTCGAAGGTCTCTACGAAAACTACCTGCGCGACCCAGCCTCCGTCGCTGCAGAGTGGCGAAAATACTTCGACACGTTCAAAGGCCGCGAAGCCGGCGACGTGCCGCACGCCGATGCGATCGAACGCATCGGCGAGGCGCAGAAGCGCAACGGCCACGCCTTTGCGGGCTCGCCGGTCAGCGACGCTTACGCGCAGAAGCAGGCGGCCGTGCTCAAGCTCGTGACCGCCTACCGTTCGCGCGGCCATCTCGCGGCGAACCTCGATCCGCTCGGCATGGCGCAGAAGCTGCCCGCGCCCGATCTCGACCCGGCCTTCCACGGCCTCGAAGCCGCGGACATGGAGACGGAATTCTCGACGGGCTCGCTGGCCGGACCGAAGCGCCTCAAGCTCAAGGACCTCATCGCCCTGCTCAAGCGGACCTACGCCGACACGATCGGCGCCGAGTTCATGCATATCAGCGACGCCACGCAGCGGCGCTGGGTGCACGAGCGGCTCGAGGCCGCGGGCGGCAAATTCGGCCTCAGCGTCGAAGAACGCAAGCGCACGCTCGAGCTCCTGACGCAAGCCGAAGGGCTCGAACGCTATCTCCACACCAAGTACGTCGGCCAGAAGCGCTTCTCGCTCGAGGGCGGCGACAGCCTGATCCCGCTCCTCGACGAGCTCGTGCGCCGCGGCGGCGCCGACGGCGTGCGCGACATGGTCATCGGCATGGCGCATCGCGGCCGGCTCAACGTGCTCGTCAACCTGCTCGGCAAGGCGCCGCAGAAACTCTTCGCCGAATTCGAAGGCAAGTTCGACCATGCCGACGACCCGGCGCACTCGGGCGACGTCAAGTACCACATGGGCTTCAGCGCGGACGTAAAGACGTCCGGGCACACGGTGCATCTCGCGCTGGCCTTCAACCCCTCGCACCTCGAGATCGTCAACCCGGTCGTCGCGGGTTCCGTGCGCGCGCGCCAGACGCGCCGCCACGACGCGGAGCGCGAGCAGGTCGTGCCGGTGCTGATCCACGGCGACGCCGCGCTGTCGGGCCAGGGCGTGAACATGGAACTCCTCAACATGTCGCAGGCGCGCGGCTTCGGCGTCGGCGGCTCGATCCACGTCGTCGTCAACAACCAGATCGGCTTCACGATTTCGAACCCGCATGATGCGCGTTCGACGCTGTACTGCACCGACGCGGCGAAGATGGTCAACGCGCCGGTGCTGCACGTCAACGGCGACGATCCGGAAGCCGTCCTTTTCTGCGCGCGCCTCGCCTTCGACTTCCGCCTCAAATTCAAGCGCGACGTCGTCGTCGACCTCGTCTGCTACCGTCGTCACGGCCACAACGAAGCCGACGAACCGTCGGCGACGCAGCCGCTCATGTACCAGGTGATCCGCGCGCGTCCGACCACGCGCGAGCTCTACGGCAAGCGCCTCGTCGAGGCCGGCGTCGTCGCCGATGCCGACATCAAAAACATGGTCGAGGGCTATCGCGCCAAGCTCGAAGCCGGACAACCGATCGCCGACATCGATCCGTCCTTCAAGGACGCGTACGCGGTCGACTGGACCAAGCACTTGGGCAGCAGCCTCGACCAACCGGTGCGCACGGGCGTGGCCAAGGACAAGCTCGCGGCGCTCGCCGAACGCATCCTCGATCTGCCGCAGGAGCTCGTGCTGCACCCGCGCGTCGCGAAGATCTACGAAGACCGCCGCAAGATGGCCTCGGGCCAGCAGCTCATGGATTGGGGCTACGCCGAGAACATGGCCTACGCGAGCCTCGTCGACCAGGACTACGATTTGCGCCTGGTGGGCCAGGATTCGGGGCGCGGCACATTCTTCCACCGCCACGCCGTGCTGCACGACCAGAAGAGCGATGCGACATTTTTGCCATTGTCCACAGTGCGCAAAGATGCAAATGTGTCGGTGATCGACTCGCTGCTCTCGGAAGAAGCCGTCATGGCGTTCGAGTACGGCTACTCGACGGCCGATCCGAATACGCTCGTGATCTGGGAAGGCCAGTTCGGCGATTTCGCCAACGGTGCGCAGGTCGTCATCGACCAGTTCATCAGCTCGGGCGAGGCGAAATGGGAGCGCTTGTGCGGGCTCTGCCTGTTCCTGCCGCACGGCTACGAAGGCCAGGGTCCCGAGCATTCCTCGGCGCGCCTGGAGCGCTACCTGCAGCTCTGCGCGCTGCAGAACATGCAGGTGTGCGTGCCGACCACGCCGGCGCAGATGTTCCACATGCTGCGCCGGCAAATGCTGCGCGACTGCCGCAAGCCGCTCGTCGTGCTCACGCCGAAATCGCTGCTGCGCCACAAGAGCGCGGTGTCCTCGCTCGAGGAGCTCGCCAACGGCGGCTTCCAGCTCGTGATCCCCGACACCACGGCGAAGCCCGGCCAGCGCGTGCGGCGCGTCGTGCTCTGCTCGGGCAAGGTCTATTACGACCTCGACGAAGAAGCGGCGAAGCGCGGCGTCAACGACGTCGCGATCGTGCGCGTCGAGCAGCTCTATCCGTTCCCGCGTGCCGAGGTCAAAGCCGAGCTGGCGAAGTATCCCGCCACGAAGGAAATCTTCTGGTGCCAGGAAGAGCCGATGAACCAGGGCGCGTGGTACCAGATCCAGCATCATCTGCTCGCCTGCATCGGCGACGAGCATTCGCTGCACTACGCCGGGCGCGTGCGCTCGCCGGCGCCGGCCGCGGGACATCTCAATACGCACGTCGCCGAACAGGCCGCGCTGGTCGAGCAGGCGCTCGTCGCGCCGCCCGGCGTCGACCACGCCGCCGATTGAAAAATTATACAATTTCATAAAGGAACCCGTTCATGGCACTCGAAGTCAAGGTCCCGGTCCTGCCCGAATCCGTTTCCGACGCGACGATCGCGAGCTGGCACAAGAAACCCGGCGACGCGATCAAGCGCGACGAAAACCTCGTGGACCTCGAAACCGACAAGGTCGTGCTCGAAGTGCCTGCGCCCGCCGATGGCGTGCTCAAGGAGATCAAGCAGCAGACCGGCGCCACCGTGACGAGCCAGCAAGTGCTCGCGATCATCGAGGAAGGCGCCGCTGCTGCGGCACCCTCGCCGGCCGCGCCGGCGCCGAAGCCGGCCGCAGCGCCGAGCCCGCAGCCCGCGCCGCCGAGCGCCGCGCGCACGCAAGACCTCTCGCCCGCCGGCCAGCGCGTCGCCGCGGAAAACAAAATCGACCCGGCGCAAGTCCAAGGCACCGGCCGCGGCGGCCAGGTGACGAAGGAGGATCTCGTCAACTTCATGCGCACCGGCGGCCAAGCCGCGCCCGCGTCGAAAGCGCCGAGCCCGCCGAGTCCGGCGCTCCAAGGCCCACGCCCCGAAGAGCGCGTGCCGATGACCCGCATGCGCGCGAAGATCGCCGAACGCCTCATGCAGTCGAAGAACTCGATCGCCATGCTGACCTCGTTCAACGAGATCAACCTCGCCAAGGTCAGCGCGATGCGCAAGGAGCTCGGCGAACAATTCGAGAAGTCGAACGGCATCAAGCTCGGTTTCATGAGCTTCTTCGTCAAGGCGGCGTGCGAGGCGCTCAAGCGCCACCCGATCATCAACGCATCGGTCGACGGCAACGACATCATCTACCACGGCTACCAGGACATCTCGGTCGCCGTCTCGACCGACAAGGGTCTCGTCACGCCCGTGCTGCGCGATGCGCAGGCCATGAGCTTCGCCGATATCGAAAAGGCGATCGCCGGCTACGCGAAGAAAGCGCGCGAAGGCGGCCTCACGCTCGAAGACCTGCAAGGCGGCACGTTCACGATCACGAACGGCGGCACGTTCGGCTCGCTGTTCTCGACGCCGATCGTCAACCCGCCGCAGAGCGCGATCTTGGGCATGCACACGATCAAGGAACGCGCGATCGTCGAGAACGGCCAGGTCGTCGCGGCGCCGATGATGTACGTCGCGATCAGCTACGACCACCGCATCATCGACGGCAAAGACGCGGTCCTGTTCCTCGTGGACATCAAGAATCAGCTGGAGAATCCGCACAAGATGTTGCTCGGCATCTAAGAGCCGGGATTCGGGATTGGCGATTCGGGATTGGGAAAACCCCGGTCCTTGCTATCTGCTTCCCGAACCCCGAATCCCGAATCTCTAATCCCTCCTTCCGTGAGCGTATGAAATGAGCGAACAATTCGACGTCATCGTCATCGGCGGCGGCCCCGCCGGCTACCACGCGGCGATCCGCGCGGCCCAGCTCGGGCTCAAGACGGCGTGCATCGACGCCGCAGCCGGCAAGGACGGCAAGGCCGCTCTCGGCGGTACGTGCCTGCGTGTGGGTTGCATTCCGTCCAAGGCCCTGCTCGACTCGTCCAAGCAGTTCCACAACCTGCTGCACTCGTTCAAGGATCACGGCATTGCGGTGGCGAGCCCGAGCATCGATGTCAAGACGATGGTCGGCCGCAAGGACAAGATCGTCAAACAATTCACGGGGGGCGTGGCGCTGCTGTTCAAAGCGAACAAGATCGCCTCGTTTTTCGGCACGGGCAAGCTCCTTGCGAACCGCCAGGTCGAGATCACGGGCAACGATGGCGCCAAGCAGACGATCTCCGCGCACAACGTGATCGTCGCCACAGGTTCGGCTCCGATCGAGCTGCCGTTCGCGAAATTCGACGGCAAGTTCATCGTCGACAATGCCGGCGCACTCGATTTCGACGCCGTGCCGACGCGGCTCGGCGTGATCGGCGCGGGTGTGATCGGGCTCGAGCTCGGCAGCGTCTGGCGCAGGCTCGGCGCGGAAGTCACCGTTCTCGAAGCGCTGCCGGATTTCCTCGGCACCGCGGATCGCGAAGTCGCGAAAGTCGCCGCGCGCGAATTCGCGAAGCAGGGTCTCGACATCAAGCTCGGCGCGAAAGTCAGCAAGGCCGAGATCAAAGGCAGCGCCGTCGAAGTGACGTACGCCGACGCCAAGGGCGAACAGAAGCTCACCGTCGACAAGCTGCTCGTGGCCGTGGGGCGCCGCGCGTACACCGACGGCGTGATCGGCGACGGCACCGGCGTCAAGCTCGACGCGCGCGGCCGCATCGAAGTCGACGAGCACTGCTGGACGGGCGTCGAAGGCGTGTGGGCCATCGGCGACTGCGTGCGCGGCGCGATGCTCGCGCACAAGGGTTTCGAAGAAGGCATGGCGGTCGCCGAACTCATCGCCGGCAAGCCGGGCCACGTCAACTACGACACGATCCCGTGGGTCATCTACACCGAACCCGAGATCGCGTGGGCCGGCAAGACCGAAGCCGAGCTCGATGCAGCCGGCATCAAGTATAAAACTGGAAGTTTCCCGTTTGCGGCCATCGGCCGCGCCGTGGCGATGAACGAAACCGCGGGTTTCGTGAAAATCGTCGCGCACGCCGAGACCGATCGCATCCTCGGCGTGCACATGGTCGGCCCCGGCGTTTCCGAGCTCATCGCCGAAGCCGTCGTCGCGATGGAGTTCCACGGCTCGGCCGAAGACCTCGCGCGCATCGTGCACGCGCATCCGACCTTGAGCGAAGCCGTGCACGAAGCGGCGCTCGCGGTGGACAAGCGCGCGATACACAAGACGAACTGAGCCATGCGCGCCTTCCGCATCCACGCCGCCGAAAAGCCTTACCGCGCGGGCATCGAGGAGATGCGCCAAGAGGACCTCGTGTCCGGCGAGGTGCTCGTGAAGGTGGCGTATTCGAGCGTCAACTACAAGGACGCGCTGGCCGGCACTGGCAAGGGCAAGATCCTGCGCGAGCCCGTGCTCAACGGCGGCATCGATGCGGCGGGCTACGTCGCTGCGTCGAGCGATTCCAGGTTCAAGGAAGGCGATCAGGTGCTCTGCACCGGCTGCGGACTCTCCGAGACGCGCGACGGCGGCTACGGCGAGTTCGTGCGCCTGGAATCGCAATGGACGATCCCGCTGCCGCAGGGACTCACGTTGCGCGAAGCGATGATTCTCGGCACCGCCGGTTTCACTGCGGCGCTGTCGCTCTATCGCATGCAGCAGAACGGCCAAGTGCCCGAGATGGGTCCGATCGTCGTCACGGGCGCGACGGGCGGCGTCGGTTCGCTCGCGATCGACATCCTCACGCGCGCCGGCTTCGAAGCCCACGCGATCAGCGGCAAGGCCGAGCACTTCGACGATCTCATCGCGCTCGGCGCGAAGCAGTGCATTTCGCGCCGCGATCTGTACTGGGGACAGCGGCCGCTCGAAACCGCACACTGGGCCGGCGCCATCGACAACGTCGGCGGCGACATGCTCGCGGGCCTCACCCGCGTCATCAAGCCGTACGGCAACATCGCGACCTGCGGCAACGCCGCGAGCATCGAGCTCGCCACGACCGTGATGCCGTTCATCATCCGGGGCCTGAGCCTGCTCGGCATTGCTTCGGCCGGCACCGCGCGCACGATTCGCGACGCGATTTGGGAGCACCTGGCCACCGATTGGAAGCCCGCGCATCTCGAGCGCATCGCGACGCGGGAGGCCACGCTCGACGAGCTTCCCGCGGTTTTCGACGCCATGCTCGCGGGCCATTCCTTCGGACGCACGATCGTGAAGCTCTGAAGCCGAGTTCGCCTTCTCGATTCGGGTTGAGCTTGCAGACCCAATCGCCCGGAATCTTTAGGAAAATTTTTTCTTCGGATTTTGCCGTTCGAACTCTCGCGTCACCGCGCATCGGCAGGCAGGCACGACCAGTTGGCCTGCGCGCCTGCGAGCTTTAGAATGCGGTGTCCGCACGAGCGGGTTCTCTCAAGGGGTTCACCGATTTCTATGGCGCGCATTCTGATTGTTGACGATTCGCCGTCGCAGCTCGTCGGCCTGAAACGCATCGTCGAAAAGATGGGGCATCAGGTCATCACGGCCGAGGACGGTTCCGCCGGCGTCGAAGTCGCCAAGCGCGAAGTCCCGGACCTGATCCTCATGGACGTCGTGATGCCGAACCTCAACGGCTTCCAGGCGACGCGGACGATCGCCAAGGACGCCAAGACGAGCCATATCCCGATCGTCCTCGTGACGACGAAAGATCAGGAAACCGATCGCGTGTGGGGCATGCGCCAGGGGGCGAAGGCGTACGTGACGAAGCCCGTGAACGAGAACGAACTCGTCGAGACGATCATCAAGCTGCTGCCTGCCGCCTGATCGTTCAACCCGCGTGCCGCGGGTCGTAGGCGAAAGCCTGCGCCATCTGCTCGTAGAGTGCGCGCTGCGCGTCCGTATGCGCAGGTGGCGCATGGACTTCCAGCGTCACGAACTGATCGCCGGGCGTGCGCCCCGGCATGCCGCGCCCGCGCAGGCGCATGCGCTTGCCGCTGTCCGAGCCCGCGGGGATCTTGAGCTCCACGTCGCCGCCGAGCGTCGGCACGGTCACCGTGGCACCGAGCGCGGCTTCCCATGGCGCGATCGGCAGCGTCACGTGCACGTCGCGTCCCTCGAGCTCGAAGCGCGCATCGCCGCGCACCACCACTTCGAGCAGCAAGTCGCCCGCCGGCGCGCCATGGGCACCCGCTCCGCCCTGCCCGGCCAGCCGGATCTGCTGCCCGGAGAGGATGCCGGCCGGAATCTTCACTTCGAGCGTGCGCTCGCCGCCGCCGTCGCGCAGCGTGATGCGCTCGCGGCCGCCGCTGTAGGCGACGGCCAGCGGGATCTCGATCTGCGCCTTGAGATCGCGCCCGCGCCGCGGGCCTGACGCACGGCCGCGAGCGCCATGCTGGCCGAACAGCGATTCGAAGAAGTCGCTGAAGCCGCCTTCGTCGCCGAAATCGGAAAAATGAAAATCCGCACCCTCGCCGAAATTCGGCGGCGGCTGGAATTCTTCGCCCGGTCGGTAGCCACGCGCGCGCAGTTGGTCGTAGGCCTTGCGCTTGGCCGGGTCCTTGAGGGCTTCGTAGGCCTCGTTGACGGCCTTGAATTTTTCCTCGGCGCCCGTCTCCTTGCTCACGTCCGGATGGAATTTGCGCGCGAGCTTCCGGTACGCGGACTTGATCTCCGCCTCGGTGGCTTCGGGTTTGACGCCGAGAGTGTCGTAGTAATCCTTGAATTGCATGTTCGCTGGATTCCTCGCTCATGCGCGGCCCGCACCGCTTCGTTCGCGGTGCCGTGGTCGCGAGCTCACGATCATCGCAAAAGAAATGCCCGCGGTCAGCCGGGCTGGCCGCGGGCTTCTTGCCGGCTCAAATCAGTCGTTCAATGACTGATTTCGATGCGCCGCGGAGTGGTCTCGGGCTTCTTCGGGATCGAAATCTCGAGCACACCGTGCTTGCCGGTCGCGGTGATGCCTTCGGGATCCGCGCTGTCGGGCAGCGCGAAGCGGCGATAGAACATGCCGTGCGAACGCTCGACGCGCGTGAGCTTGCTGGCGCCGTTCTCCGACTTGATCTCCGACGTGCGCTCGCCCTTGATGGACAGGATGCCCTTGTCCATGCTGACTTCGATGTTCTTCGGGTCCACGCCCGGAATGTCGGCGAAAATGACGAAGCGCTTGTCCTCTTCCTTGATGTCGACGCGCGGCGTCCACTGGCTCGTGACGACGTTCGATTGATCGCCGTCTTCGTCGGCGAAGAAGCGGTCGAAAATCTGTTTCATTTCGTCCTGGAAGCGGCCCGTATGGCTCCAGGGGCTGTAGCGGGTGATTGCCATGAAGTCCTCCGATTGATTGCCGGGCTCGTCGCCCTGATGGCGCAAACATAGGGCTGCGCGCGGGCCTTTCAAGGGTGTGGGAGAACGCCCGGAGAGGGCTTATGATGCGCGCTCGCGGCGTCCGCCCGGATGCCGTTCCCACCCTTGCTCGAGGACGCCAGCATGACGATCAAAGTCGGAGACCGCATTCCCAACGCTACGGTCAACTATCTCAAGGACGGCGTGCAGGCCGTCAACACGGATGAGATCTTCAAGGGCAAGAAGGTCGTCCTGTTCTCGGTGCCGGGTGCGTTCACCCCGACCTGTTCGGCCAAACACTTGCCAGGCTACGTCGAGAAGTTCGGCGAGTTCAAGAATCGCGGCGTCGACATCGCCTGCCTCGCCGTCAACGACGCGTTCGTCATGAACGCGTGGGCCAAGGATCAGAAAGTGCCCGATGGCCTCTGGATGCTCGCCGACGGCAACGGCACGTTCACGAAGGCGCTCGGGCTCGAGATGGACGGCACCGCATTCGGCCTCGGCATGCGCGGCAAGCGCTTCGCGCTCTATGCGGAAGACGGCGTGGTCAAGCAGCTCCACGTCGAAGCGCCCGGCGAATTCAAGGTCTCGAGCGCAGACTCGGTGTTGAGTTCGCTGACCTGACGCCCTTGTTTATCGCCCGTCCGCGCGCGAGCGGACGGGCGATTTGCGCACGAAACGTTCGCGCGCCATCTGCGCGCTGAAGGCGGAGACGCGAGCGAGCGTTCTTTTCGGCCCTCGACGACCTGCAGCCAACCCTCTCCGGCGGCGCCGCGTACCCTCCGACTAGTCGGAAAGCGATTCTTCGCCGGCCGGCTCGGCCGTGCCCTCTTCGCCGAGATCCTCGCCGCCCAGCGGCTCGACGCGCGCCACGCCGACGAGCGATTCTTCCGCGGGGAGGCGGATCAAAGTCACGCCTTGCGTGTTGCGGCCGACGCGCGCGACCTCGGCCGCGCGCGTGCGCACGAGCGTGCCGAGATTCGAGATCAGCATCAATTCGTGGGCGTCGTCGAGTTGCACCGCACCGACGAGGTTGCCGTTGCGTTCGGAGCACTGGATCGCGATCACGCCTTGCGTGCCGCGTCCCTTGCGCGGGTATTCCTCGAGCTCGGTGCGCTTGCCGAAACCGCGCTCGGTGGCGGTGAGGACGTCGCCCGCGCCATCGACGACGATGAGGCTCACGACACGCTCGTTCTCGGCGAGGCGCATGCCGCGAACGCCCGTCGCCGTGCGGCCCATCGCACGCACTTCGTTCTCGTCGAAGCGCACGGCCTTGCCGTTCGACGCGAACAGCATGATGTCGCGCGTGCCGTCCGTGATCTGCACGTCGACAAGCGCGTCGCTTGGCTCGAGGCCGATGGCGATCTTGCCTTTCTGCAGCTGGAACGCGAATTCGGTGAGCGGCGTTTTCTTGACCGTGCCGTTGGCGGTGGCGAAGAACACGAACCGGTTCTCCGAATACTCGCGCACGGGCACCACCGCCTGCGCGCGTTCACCCTCTTCGAGCGGCAGCAGGTTGACGATCGGCTTGCCGCGCGCGCCCGGGCCGGCATCGGGGATCTTGTATACTTTTAGCCAAAGCACGCGCCCGCTGCTCGTGAATACGAGCAGGGTGTCGTGCGTGTTGGCGACCCATAAGCGCTCGACGAAATCCTCTTCCTTCATCGTCGTGGCTGAGCGGCCTTTGCCGCCGCGGCGCTGCGCGCGATAGATGCTCACGGGCTGGCGCTTGGCGTAGCCCGCGTGCGACAGCGTGACGACGACGTCCTCGGGCGCGATGAGATCGAGCACGTCGAGGTCTTCCTGGCTGCGCTGGATCACCGTGCGGCGCGCGTCGCCGAAGTCGCGCTTTAGCTCGGCGAGTTCGTCGCGGATCACGCGCAGGAGCTTGTCGGGATTCTCGAGGATCGAGATGAGCTCGGCGATCGCGGCGAGCAGTTCCTTGTACTCGTCCGAGAGCTTTTCCTGTTCGAGACCCGTGAGGCGGTTCAGGCGCATGTCGAGGATTTCTTTCGCCTGCGCCTCGGAGAGCTGGTAGCCGCCTTCGCCGAGACCCGCGTCGGTGGGCAGATCCTCCGGACGGGAGATGTTCGCGCCCGCCGCGGCGAGCAGCGCCGCGACCGGTCCCGGCGCCCAGCGCCGCGCGAGCATGCGTTCCTTGGCCGTCGGCGTGTCGGGCGACGAGCGGATCAGCTCGATCATCGCGTCGATGTTCGCGAGCGCGACGGTCAGTCCCTCGAGGATGTGCGCGCGGCCGCGCGCCTTGCGCAGCTCGAAAATCGTGCGGCGCGTGACGACTTCGCGCCGATGGCGCACGAACGCTTCGAGGATTTCCTTCAGGTTGAGCAGCTTCGGCTGGCCGTCGACGAGCGCGACCATGTTGATGCCGAACGTCACCTGCAATTGCGTCTGCTGGAACAAATTGTTGAGCAGGACGTCGGCCATCGTGTCCTTGCGCACCTCGATGACGATGCGCATGCCGTCCTTGTCGGATTCGTCGCGCAAGCCGTCCGAGGCGATGCCTTCGATCTTCTTTTCCTTGTGCAACTCGGCGATCTTCTCGATGAGCCGCGCCTTGTTCACCTGATACGGCAGCTCGGTGACGATGATCGTCTCGCGGCCGTTGTCGTCGGTTTCGATCTCGGTCTTGGCGCGCACGAGGATGCGCCCGCGCCCCGTGCGATAGGCTTCGACGATGCCCGCGGCACCGTTGATGATGCCGGCCGTGGGAAAATCGGGTCCCGGCACGTGCTGCATGAGCGCGTCGAGACCGATGTGCGGATCGTCGATGAGCGCGATCGTCGCATCGAGCACTTCGCTCAAGTTGTGCGGCGGCACGTTGGTGGCCATGCCGACCGCGATGCCCGCCGAGCCGTTGACGAGCAGGTTCGGTACGCGCGCCGGCAGCGCGCTGGGCTCGAGTTCCTTCTCGTCGTAGTTCGGGATGAAATCGACCGTTTCCTTGTCGATGTCGGCGAGCAGGCTCGAGGTCAGGCGCTGCAGGCGGCATTCGGTGTAACGCATCGCCGCCGGCGCGTCGCCGTCGATCGAGCCGAAGTTGCCTTGTCCGTCGATGAGCGGATAGCGCAGCGAGAAGTCCTGCGCCATGCGCACGAGCGCGTCGTAAATCGACGAATCGCCATGCGGGTGGTATTTGCCCATGACGTCGCCGACCACGCGTGCGCACTTGACGTAGGCGCGGTTCCACACGTTGTTCGTCTCGTGCATGCCGTAGAGCACGCGGCGGTGCACGGGCTTCAAGCCGTCGCGCACGTCCGGGAGTGCGCGTCCCACGATCACGCTCATCGCATAATCGAGGTAGCTCTGCCGCATTTCGTCTTCGATGTTGACGCGAATGACTTCTTTGGCCAGCTCAGCCATCAGCAGTGTTTCCCTGGTATATACCGATGCCGGAAACCCCGCCGGATGCGAGGCTCTGGAAGGGGTTTGCGCAATCGCGGAATTCTACCACATCGGCACCCCGAAAGTGGTTTTTTCCCTTGATTTTCAGCGGCTACGCGACGGTCGTCGGTTCCGCGGCTTCAATCGCGCGGAGCCTGCCGATGATGCCGGTAGACCCAGTAGCGCGACGCCAGGAAATTGACCCCGAGGCCGGCCACCGAGCCCGCGCCCACGGCGAGCACGAGCCACTGCCTCTGCAGATCCAAAAAGTATACGAGCGCGGAATACGCGAGGAAGTTGCAGACGAAACCGCCGCTCATCGCGACGATGTAGCGCGCCCATTCGCCGGCCAGCGAGTGACGGCGCGGACCGCGGAACGTGTAGCTGCGGTTGAAGATCCAGGTCGCGGTCGCGGCGGCCAGGAACGAGAGGATGCGTGCGCTGTAGCGGTCCCAGCCGAAGCCGACGACGAGGAGTTGCAGCACACCCGCATCGACCACGAAGCCGAGCGTGCCTCCGATGCAGAACGTGGCGAACTGACGCCAGCCGCTCATGCAGCCTGGGTATCCACCGCGCCGAACGCCGCGCGCATGCGCGCGGCGTCGGGATGCTCGATGACGCCACGCTCCGTCACGAGCGCATCGATGAGCTCCGCCGGCGTGACGTCGAACACCGGGTTCCAGGCGTCGGCGCCCTCGACGACCGTGCGGCGGCCTCCCAGACCGAAGAGTTCGTCCGGCGCGCGCAGTTCGATCTCGATGTGGCTGCCGTCCGGCGTACGCATGTCGACGGTCGAGGACGGCGCCACGACCATGACCTTCGCGCCGTGGTGGCGCGCCGCGATCGCCAACTGGTAGGTGCCGATCTTGTTCGCAGTGTCGCCATTCGCCGCGATACGGTCGGCGCCGACGACCACCCACTGCACCGCGCCCGATTTCATGAGGTGCGCGGCGGCCGAGTCGGCGATGAGCTTCGCCGGGATGCGGTCGCGCACGAGTTCCCACATGGTCAGCCGCGCGCCTTGCTGCCAGGGTCGCGTCTCGCCGGCATAGACCCGCGCGACGCGGCCCGACGATACGCCCGCGCGAATGACGCCGAGCGCGGTGCCAAAACCCGCAGTCGCGAGCGAACCCGTGTTGCAGTGCGTGAGCACCCCGCTCGCCGGTGCGATGAGCGCAGCGCCGAGCTCGCCCATGCGGCGATTCGCGGCCAGGTCTTCGTCTTGGATCGCCTGCGCTTCGGCGGTGAGCGCGGCAAGCGCGTCGCTCGGAGCACGCGCGAGCACGGCGCGCATGCGCGCGAGCGCCCAGGCGAGGTTCACGGCCGTCGGCCGCGACGCGTTCAAGCGCTGCAATGCCTCGTCGAGCGCCTCGACTGAAAGCGTACGTCCGGCGGCCGCGAGGAACCGCGCCTCGAGCACGACGCCCCATGCCGCGGCGATGCCGATGGCCGGCGCGCCACGCACGACGAGATCGCGGATCGCCTGCGCGACGTCGGCCGCGCGCGTGCACTCTACATAGGTCTCATCGGCCGGCAGGCGTCGCTGATCGAGCAGGCGCAGCGCTGTGCCTGTGAAGACGATGGCGCGGATGCTGTCGTGGCTGGCTGGATCGTGCATGGCCCGGTTCCGATGCGGGGCGCGCAGGATAGCAGATCGTCCGTTGCACGCCGCGCAGATGCTACGATGCCGCCATGCCCGCACGAACGCGCAAGCCGACACCCGCACGCAAGCCGCGCACGCGCCAAGTGCCCGCCAAGCGGACCGTCGACGCCGAATTCCTGGCGTTGTTGCGGCGCAAATGTATACGCGCGGCGAGCGTAGGCGCGCTGACTGCGGCAGGCGAAGCCGTGCCCGGCTTGGGACGCGTGCTCGGCCTCGTCTTCGGCGAGCTGCTCGACGCCAAGCTCCTCGCCGGTTTGCAGCGCGAGCTCGTCGACGAAACGTTCGCGCTGTACGGCCTCGAGCTGCCGGAACCGCTCAAACATACGCTCGTGAACAAGATTCAGATCGTCGGCGTCGGCGCGAGCGCAGGCGGCGACGCCATGATGCGCGCCGCTCTCAAGAATACGCTCGGACGCGTGGGCGGCATGATCGCGGCGCGCACGCTGCCGCTCGCGGCGATCGCGACGTCGGCGGCGAGCAATGCGGCCGTCACCTATGCGATCGGCAAGCGCGCGCAAGCCGTGGCGCGTCTGAAGCACGCGCCCGTGGCCGGACTCCCGGACGCGCTTCGCGCGTTCAGCGGCGTCGACGAACGGCGGATCTACGCCTGGTCGGTCGACGCCGTGAAAGACGCGCTCGGCTTCACGGGCAAGCTTCTCGGCCGTATCGCCAAGGCTCCGTCCGCACTGCGCAAGACAGCCAAGCGGCGCGGATCGGGCTGAAGATCCGGCCCGCGCCGGGCATCGGCGGAACGCGCCCCGTTGGCCGGCATCAGGAAGAATTCCCCGGCCTCGTGGCCCGCGAACTGGATCGGCGCATATTCGGGAGCCTGCTGGAGTCCCGCATTCGCGCTGCGCAACGCCATGCCCGCGGCGAGTTCGCGGAACAGCCGCTGACCCGTCAGGAGCTGGTTGTTGCTGTTGAGCACGGCCAGAAGCGCACTCGCGAACACCGAATGCTCGCTGTTGCTGGCCGTGTCGGCGACGGGCTGCACGCCGCCCGACGTGAGCGCCGTGCGCGAGCGTCCGGCGACCATCGTCTTGACCCAATCCCCCCACGCAGCGTCGGGCATGCCGCCGCCGAACGTGGCGAGCGAGGAGCGCGTCATCGTGCCCGAGTAGCACGAATCGGCGATGACGAGCACGTGCTTGGCGTCCATCGTCGTCAGGATGTCGCTGATCGCGCGATTCGAAATCCAGCTCGTCGGCTGGTTCTGCTGGGCGTCGATCGGAAGCCAGTAGCCCTGCTTCGCCGCATCGATCTCGCCGTGTCCGGCATAGTAGACGAGCAGATTGTCTTCCTCCTTGAGCTGCTCGCGCATGTCGTTGAGCGCCGACAGCATCTCGAAGCGGTTGGCGTTCTCCAGCAGACGCACCGTGTAGCCGTAGCGCGATTTGAGCACGTCCGCGATCGCCTTGGCATCGCCGCCGGCGCTCTTGAGCGCGGGATAGGCGCCATAGGTATCGTTGCCGATCACAAGCGCGTAGTACTTGCCGAGTTTGACGCCGCTCGGCAGCGTATCGATTTGCGTCGCGACGCGCGCCGATTTGTCAACGGACGATTTTCCGGGGCCGGGCAGCAGCACGAAATCGAGCACGGCACGTCCGCCGTTCTTGTCGAGCGCGGCCACCGTCACGGCCGTGTGCTCGCCCGTGACCGTCACATGGGTCTTGAACACGCCCGTCGCATCGACGGCGACGTTCTGGCCGTTCAGGCTCACCGCGGTGAGGCCGGCCGGCGCCGAAACGCGCCCGACCACGTCCATGCCGTCCTGCGCCGGCGGCACCGACGCAGCAGGCTTGTCGAGACCGCGCGTCAGCGCGAGCGCGGGCTGCAGGATTTCCACCCGCAGATTGCCGTTGACGCTGGCCGTGGCGACGCCGGATGGCGGTGAGGCCGGCTTATCGGCGTCGATCTGCGATTGCAAGCTCGCGATCTGCACGCGCCCGGCGTTGATTTCCTGGCGCTTCTCGGCGAGCTGTGCCTCCATGACCTTGAGCAGCTTCTTGGTGTCGGCGTTCTGCGCGTGCTCGATGACGAGCGCGCAACGCGCGGCGTCGAACTTCGCCTCGGCTTCCTGGCGCGCCTGCTCGTTCTCGGCGAGCTGCTGCTTGAGCAGCTGCATCTGCTTGCGGTTGTCGCGCAACGCTGCGTCCATCTGCGCAGCCGAGCCGCGCAGCGCCGCCATGTCCTGATCGTTCGCGGACGCTGCATGCGCCGCGAGTTCCTCCTCGCGCGCCTTGAGGCGGGCGATTTCGGCCTCGGCGTCGGCGAGCTTCTTCGCGCTCGCCTGCTGCTGGCCTTCGAGCTCGGCCTGCTTGGCGGCGAGATCGCGCTCGCGCGCATCGGCGTCGGCCTTGAGCTTGCCGTAGGCGGGATCGCGCTCGACGCCCGTGTTCTTCTGCTCGGCATCGAGCTTGCCGCGCAGCTCGTTCAGTTCATTTTGCGACTTTTGATAACTTTGTTGCTTTTGTTGCAATTGCGCACGCAGCTCGCGCACCTGTGCGCCGAGCTCGGCGGATTTCTTCTGCTCGCTCGAGAGCTGTTCGCGCAAACTCGCGCTCTCCGCCTTCGCCTCTTGCACTTCCGCGGTCACCGTGGAGGCGAACACGAGCTTGTCGCTGTCGATCCCCGACGCCTGCCGGTACAGATTGAGCGCCTTGGCCGTGTCCTGCGGCACGCCGAGCCCCTGCTCGTACAGGAAACCGAGATTGATGCGCGCGCGCTTGGAACCTTGCGCCGCCGCCTTTTCGAACCACTCTGCGGCCTTCGCGTAATCGGGATCCGTGCCGAGGCCCTTGAGATAGATCTCGCCGACGTAGTTCTGCGCATCCGCGTCGCCGGCCTCGGCCTGGCCCAGCCACACCTTGAGCGCGGTCTGGTAATTGGCGCGGTCGTAGGAGACGTATTCGCCGCCGCGGATCTCGCAATCGGCCTGGGTGGTGCGGATCGGCCGGCGCGCGCTCATGAACGTGGCCGAGCGGCCGAGCTTGCGCACCTGACCGGGCAGCAGGCAATCGACGATCAGGAGATCCTCGGGATTGCGCGTCTGCACGGTGGCGTGCGCCA
>DASRGX010000040.1:0-18688 GCA_035650835.1 Rudaea sp.
GCTTCTGCGCGCAGGAGCGCGCTGCTCTTTGGGGCCCCTCGGGCGCGGCGAGGCCGCGGAGGAAAAGTCGCGCAGCGATCGCGCGCAGGACGCGCGCGAGTTTGCTGCCAGCACAGGGATGTGCTGTCAGCAAACCCCGGAGCGGACTCGCAGAGTCGGAGGGCAGGATGCCCGTAGACCGCGCTCGCGGGGTGTGCTTTCTTTCTTGGTGACTTCTTTCTTTGCACAAGCAAAGAAAGAAGTTACCCGCTCGGCCGAAGGACGAGCGGAAGCTCTTGCTCCAAGAAAAAACAGGAACTGGATTAACTCCTATGCGGAAATGACGAGCGCGAGCTCTTGCGAGCCTCCACCAGGAGACACCTTGGATTATGATCATGCGGCACACCGCACCCGTCCCGACAGCAAGGAACCGCACCATGAGTCCGCTGAGGTCGTTCGTGTTCGCGTTGGCAATAGGAGTGTTCGCGCCGGCGGTGTCCGCTGGCGTGCCGCAGCGCATGACCTTCGATGTCGGAAGTACCGAGCGCGAAGCGCTCGTGTTCTCGCCGGCGGCCGGAGGCGCGGACGAGAAGCATCCGCTCGTCTTCGCGTTCCACGGCCACGGCGGCAACATGCGCGGATTCGCGCAGGCGGCGGAGCTGCAAAGCCATTGGCCACAGGCGATCGTCGTCTACCCACAAGGTCTGCCGACGCCGAGCCGCATCGACGCCGAAGGCACGAAGCCGGGCTGGCAGGCGCGCGCCGGCGAGCAGGCGGATCGCGATCTCAAGTTCGTCGACGCGATGCTCGCGAGCCTGCGCAAGCAATACCGCGTCGACGATCAGCACGTCTTCGCGACCGGATTCTCGAACGGTGCATTCTTCTCGATGCTGCTCTGGCTCGAGCGCAGCAACGATTTCGCAGGCTTCGCCGTCGTCGGCGGCGGCCTGCATGCCGGCATGACGCTGCCCGTGCCGAAGCCTGTGCTGCACATCGCGGGCGAGACCGATCCGCTCGTCACGCCGTCGATCGCCCGCTTCGCGATCGCCGAAGAGCAGCGCGCCGACGCGGCGCCCGACCCGGGCGAGAATTGCGGCGCCGGCTGCACGCTGTTCCACGGCAAGGCGGACGTGAAGACGGTCTGGCATCCGGGCGGGCACATCTACCCGCCGCAAGCCGCCGAGCTCACGGTCGAGTTCTTCCGCACGTCGGGCGGTGCGCATCCGGCGGCGCCCCCGGCGGCAACCGCCGTCGCGGACGGTCCGAAGGGCGACATCGTCCAGTACCAGAGCCGCGGCGTCGAGCTCATGGCGTTCGTGTACAAGCCCGCCGGCAAGGGTCCGTTTCCCGTATACATGTGGAATCACGGCGGAGAGCGCGATCCCATGCCGGGCGCGCTGCTGGCGAAATTCTGGGTGCCGCGCGGTTTCGTGCTCTACGCGCCGCTGCGTTCGGGACACGGTCCGAACCCCGGAGCCTGGATCGGCGACGAACAGAAGCGCATCCGCGAGCAGCGCTCGCCGGCCGGCTTCCACGCGCTCATGGAGCTGCACGAACATGCCGACGACGACGTCGTCGCCGCCTACCAATGGATCGCCCACCAACCGTTCGCGGATGCCAAGCACATCGTCGTCGCGGGCGCCTCCTACGGTGGCATTCAGGCGCTGCTCGCAGCGGAACGCGATCCGCGCGAGCACCTCGGCGTGAAGTGCGTGGTCGCCATGTCGCCCGCCGCGGAATCCTGGGGGAATCCGCACTGGGCGCAGCGGCTCGGCGACGCCGTGGACGCGGCGCGTGCGCCGATCTTCCTGTTGCAGGCGCAGAACGACTACAGCCTCGGGCCGAGCGAGTCGCTGGGGCCGCGCATCGACGCCAAGGGCGGTGCCAATCGCCACAAGGTATTCCCCGCGCACGGCGACCCGAACGACCACACGCAAGGTCATGCCGGTTTCTTCGCCGACGCGGGCGCCTGGGGCGACGACGTCTTGAAATTCCTGCACGATTGCGGCGAAATTTGACGGGCGATCCATGTCCGTTAAAGTCGGATCGGCGTCCGACAGACGCGCCCAGCCGGAACTAAGCTTGGCGCCGACGAGTTTCCCCCATGAAGAAAGCCGCCTCCCATCCGCGCAAACTCCGCGTCGGCATCCCTGTCTTCGACGGGGTGAACGGCATCGACGTGTTCGGGCCGCTGGAAGCCTTCGCGACCGCGCGGCTCGACGGTTCCGAGCAGTGCCCGTACGACGTCGCGCTGGTCGGGGCGAGCACCCGTGCGGTCACCACGGAAGTCGGTGCGCGCGTGTTGCCGCGCTGCAGCGTCGCCCGAGCACCGAGCTTCGACACCTTGATCGTGCCCGGCGGCCGCGGCTTGCGCGAGCCGCAGGTCAACGCGTTCTGGTCGAAATGGCTTCTCGCCCACGCGCCGCGCGCGCGGCGCATCGCGACGGTCTGCACCGGCATCTACGGCCTCGCACCCACGGGGCTGCTCGACGGACTCCGCGTCACCACGCACTGGCGTCATGCCAAGGACGTCGCCGCGCGCTATCCCAGACTCGTCGTCGAGGAACAGGCGCTGTTCGTGCGGCAGGGGCGCTACTACAGCTGCGGCGGCGTGACGTCGGGCATCGATCTTGCGCTGGCGCTGATCGAAGAAGATCTCGGACCGCGCGCCGCGTTGGCCGTCGCGCGCGAAATGATCGTCTATCTCAAGCGGCCCGGTGGACAGGCGCAGTTTTCCGAACCGCTGCGTTTCCAGACGCGCGCGGCGAACCGCTTCGCCGATCTCGTCGCCTGGGCTTCGGCGAACCTGCATGAAGACTTGTCGGTGGAGGCGCTGGCGGACCGCGTCTGCCTGAGTCCGCGGCAGTTCAGCCGGCGCTTCAACGTCGAATTCGCGTGCACGCCGGCCGAATTCATCGAAAACTTGCGCATGCAGCAGGCGCAGGACCATTTGCTGTCGACGTCGCACAGCATCGACGCCATCGCCGCGTCGCTCGGCTTCGGCAGCGCGGACGTGTTCCGCCGCCGCTTCGCCCTGCGCTACGGCATTTCGCCGCGCGGCTATCGCGAGCGTTTCGCCACCACGGCCGCACGCCATTCTTGATCCAACCTCGGAGCTTCACGATCATGACCACATCCCCGCGCCTCTTGGCGATCCTCCTGGCCGGCCTGGCGATTCCCGCAGCCGTTCTCGTCGACGTCGCCGCCTCGGCAGCCGCTCCCGCGGCGGCAGCCGCTGCCGACGAGACTCCTCATTACGATGCCGACGGCAGACTGTTGTTCCCCTCCGATTATCGCGAGTGGATCTTCCTGTCCAGCGGCATCGACATGAGCTACAACAACATCGGCGAAGGCCACTCGATGTTCGGCAACGCATTCGTCAACCACGACGCCTACCACGCGTTCACGCGCGACGGGCACTGGCCCGACAAGACCATGCTGCTCGTCGAATTCCGCGGCGCCACGAGCCAGGGTTCGATCAACAAGAAAGGCAAATACCAGGACGACGACATGATGGCGGTCGAAGCGCACGTGCACGATACGTCGCGCTTCAAGGATGGCTGGGGCTTCTTCGTCTTCAACAACGACAAGCCGGCGACGATGATCCCGACCAGCGCCGAGTGCTATTCCTGTCACAAGCAGCACGGCGCCGTCGACACCACATTCGTGCAGTTCTATCCGACGCTCATGGAAGTCGCCAAGCAGAAGGGCACCTTGAGCGAAAACTATCGCCACGACGAAGAAGCTGGCCACTGAGCGAGCGCGCTCGGCGGCGGCCGCTCAGCCGCTGCCGAGCGCCGCACGCAACGTTTTCGCGAACGATGCCGGATCGCTGCGCCGGATCGTGACGCGCGGCGTGCGGTGCCAGTCCGCGCAGCGCTGGATCGCGCCCGCGATCTCGGCGGCGAGCGCCGGCGACGGTTCCACCTCGGGTTCGAGGAACAGCGCCTTGACTTCGAAGCGGCCCTCGGCGCGATGCGCTTTCGCGTCGAGGCGCCCGACCAGGCGGCCGCCGACGAGGATCGGCAGTACGAAATAGCCGTAGCGGCGCTTCGGCGCCGGCGTGTAGCACTCGATCGTGTAATCGAAATCGAACATCACGCTGGCCCGCGCGCGGTCCCAGACGACGGGATCGAACGGCGACAGCAGCGTGGCGTGGCTCGCACGCAGCGCGTTGCGGCGCGCACGCTCGAGCAACGGCGCGTGGTCGGGATGGACGTAGGCCGGAACCTCCCACCCGCGCACGGGCACGCGCAGCAGCGCGCCTTCCGCGACGAGCGCATCGAGCTCGGCATCCTTGTGCTTGCGGCCCGTGCGGAAATAATCCGCGATCCAGCGCGCTTGGGTAACGCCGAGCGCGCGCACCGCATCGAGCGTGCAGGCACGCGCCGCATCGACGCGCGGCAACGCGGCCGGATCGATGCCGGCGTGCGCGAGCACGCGCTCCGACAAGTCGTAGACGCGCTGGAAATTCTCACGCCGCGCGATCATGAGCTCGCCGAGCGCGAACAACGCCTCGAGCCAGCGCTTCTCGTCCTTCCAGCCCCACCAGCCGCCTCCGCCGGCGGCAGTGTCGGCGCGCTCGAAATGCGCGGATTTCACGCTGCCGTGCTCGCGTATGTGCGCGAGCAGCCGATCCATCCCGGCGCGGTGCTCGCGATGCATGCGGTCGGCGCGCTTGTGCGCCCAGTGGCCGGCCCGGTCGATGCGGCGCGCCGTGTGCAGGGCATAGTCGTCGATCGGCGCGAAGCAGGCTTCGTGCGCCCAGCACTCGAAGATGCGACCGCGGGCGAGCAACTCGTCGAGCCAGCGCGGTTCGTACTCGCCGAGGCGCGAGAACAGGACGAGATACGGGCTGCGCGCGACGACATGGATGGTGTCGATCTGCAAGAGGCGCATGCGTTCGATCGCCGCGAGCACACGCGCACGCGTGGCGCGTGCTCGCGGGGGCGAGAGCAGGCCTTGCGCTGCGAGGTGCAAGTTGCGCGCTTGTTGCAGCGACAGAGGTTTCTGCGTGCGAACTTCAGCCGCCGTTTCTGGTCTAGCCACTACGATTCGTCCGTCTTCGGGAGGGATATTCTGGCGTCTGCGCCGGGCTTGTCCAGGCGCGGACCGGGATCGGAACCACGGTCATCAGCGCAGCAGGAGACGCACATGAAAACTCAGCAACTCGTTCTACTCGCCGCGGCCGGCACGCTCGTCGCCGGTGCCGCCCTCGCCCAGGACCAGGTGACGCGCTTCACGGCGCGCGACGGCACCCAAGTGACGCTGCACTCCGGCCAGCCGAGTTCGCGCAATTATGGGCCGGCCCCGGCGTTCGACCAGCTCGACACGAACCACGACGGCTCGATCAGCCGCGACGAGGCCGCCGCTTTCGTGCCCTTGCTCAACGACTTCGATTTCATGGCGCATCATCGCGACCGCATCTCGAAGGGCCAATACCTGAACTGGACCAAGACGCAGTACCGCGAATAGCCGCGCCGGCTCGTGCAAGGGGATCGCCCTCGCGGCGGTCCCTCTTTTCACGCGCGCATTTCTGGCGCAACATGGCGCCAGGCGATCGGAACGAGGGGGTTCGGTTCATGGCCGGCAACAATTCCGCGTCCACAATGGCGGGAGTCTTCCACGACGTGCGCATGGCGCTCGGCGAGATGTTCGGCGGCGGCAAGCTCGATGCGAAACAGGAGCTCATGATCGGCGTGCTGTTCGGCTTGCTCGGCGCGCTGGCCCGCGCCGACGGCGTCGTCTCGACCGAGGAAGCGCATTACACCAACGGTCTCATGGACGAGCTCAAGCTCAGCACGCGCGCGCGCCAGGTCGCCGCCGACGCGTTCGAGCGCGGCAGCAAGCGCCAGCTCGATCTCGACGCCGAGCTCCTGCGCTTCATGCGCACGTTCCCACGCGGATCGAGCGAAGTCGACCGCATCTACGAAAGCCTGTTGCGCCTGGCCGCCGCCGACGCGAACATCCGCCGCGGCGAGCGTGCGTTCCTCGAGAAGGTGACGCTCGGCTTGGGTTTCGCGCCCGATGAGCTCGATCACCGCCTGAAGCGCATCATGCATTGACTGTCGGGTGATCGCACGGCCTCAGGCCGAGGCCGCCTGCGGCCGCCGTTGCCATAGCAGCAGCACGACGCCCGCGAGGATCACGGCGACCGAGAGCCACTCGAACCCGCTGACATGCTCGCCGCCGAGAGTGATCCCGAGCGCGAGCGCGACGACGGGGTTCACGAACGTATAGCTCGACGCCACCGCCGCCGACGCCCGCGACAGCAGCAGCATGTAGGCGTTGAACGCGATCAGCGAGCCGAACACGACGAGATAGCCCCACGCCATCCACGCCTCCGCGGACGGCGCGTGTATCGGTTCGCCGACGAGCAACGAGGCGACCGTCAGCAGAACGCCGCCGCAGAGCATCTCGCTCGCAAAGCCCATGGCGCCCGGCGCGAGCAAGAGGACGCGCGTCGCGAGCACGCTGCCGAGCGACCACGCGGAGCTCGACAGCACGATCGCGATCAAGCCTGCATGCGATGCCGTGAACCCCTGGCCCTGCGTCAGCAAGATCACGCCGACGAGCCCCGTCAGCACGCCCGCGAGTTCGGCCGCGCGCGGGCGCACGCCGAACAGGCGATTCACGACGACGATCATGATCGGCACGACCGCAATGAACGCGACGACGAGCCCGGAGCCGACGGTCTGCTCGGCGTACGCCGTACCGCCCATGCCGCCGCCGAGCATCAACGCGCCGACGATGCCCGCATTGCACCACTGCCGGAGCGTCGGCCATGCGCGGCCGCGCAGCGCCTCCCAGACGGCCAGCAGCAAGCCCGCGACGATGAACCGGGAGCCCATCAGGAAAAACGGCGGGAACCCCTCGAGCGCGAAACGGATGGCGAGATACGTGGAGCCCCAGATGAGCCACGTCGCTCCCAAGCACGCCACGATCAATTGAGAAGGCCGATTCCCGAGCGACACGAGGCACCTCCAGTTTGACGAGGCCATCATAATTACCTCAGGCTGTGCTCGCCAGATACCTTTGCAGGTTGTATGGCAGAATAGGTTTGCCGTATTAAAGATAAGTTGGAACTCGCCTTGAAATCGAAAAGCCACGAGTTCGACATCCACGACATTCGCATCCTCGCCGAATTGCAGCGCGACGCGCGCCTGACAATGGCCGAGCTCGGGCGCCGCGTCCACTTGTCGCAACCGGCGACGACGGAGCGCGTGCGCAAGCTCGAAGCGGCCAAGATCATCACCGGCTATCACGCGCAGATCGATCGCCAAGCCCTCGGCTACGGCATCCATGCGCTCGTGCGCGTGGGCCGTGCGGACTTGGCGCGCATGACCAAGCTCGCGCGCGAGATGCCCGAAGTGCTGTCGTGCTACAACGTGACGGGCGACGACAGTTGGGTGCTCGAGATCGTCGTCGTCGACGTCGCGCATCTCGAATCGGTCGTCAAGCCGTTTTGCGAGCTCGCCGACACGTCGACGAGCGTGATCCTCAAAGTCGTGGTCGAAAACCGCCGGCTGCTTCCACCCGGCGCACACGGTCCGGAAGGCGGACGCGGCGCAAAGCGGAAGCCGCTCGGCGGCTGAGCTACGCTGGATTTTTTACGCGTTTTTTATAGCGCCGCCGGCAATTCCTACGCCTTTCTTATCGACCCATTCCTAAAGTGACGTCCCGCACAACGGGTCGCCATCATGGATTTCGTCTACCTGCTCCTGCTCGTGCTGCTCGTCGGCGCCACCTCGGCGTTCCTGCGCCTCTGCGCGCGCCTGGAGCCGCGGCAGTGACCGCGACCTACTGGCTCGCCGGCCTCATCGCGGTCGCGCTCAGCGTGTACCTGCTCGCCGCGCTGCTCAAGCCGGAGTGGTTCGAATGACCGTCAACGGCTGCCTCCAGCTCGGTCTGTACCTGGCCGTGCTCCTGCTGCTCGTCAAACCGCTCGGCGGCTACATGGCGGCGGTATTTTCCGACGAATCGAACCGCGTCACGCGCGTCGGCGCGCCGGTCGAACGCATGCTCTATCGCGTTGCCGGCATTTCGCCGGACGAAGAAATGACCTGGACGCGCTATGCCTGGGCGATGTTGATCTTCAACGTGCTCGGCCTGTTCGTCGTCTATGCGCTGCTGCGCCTGCAAGCCTGGCTGCCGCTCAATCCGCAGAAGATGGAGAACGTGGCGCCGGATCTCGCGATGAACACGGCAATCAGTTTCGCCACGAATACGAATTGGCAAGGCTACAGCGGCGAATCGACGTTGAGCTATCTCACGCAGATGCTGGGCTTGACCGTGCAGAATTTCCTGTCGGCCGCCACCGGCATTGCGGTCTTGACCGCCGTGATTCGCGGCTTCGTGCGCCGTTCCTCGACGACGATCGGCAACTTCTGGGTCGATCTCACGCGTTCGACCTTGTACATTCTGCTGCCGCTGTCGTTCGTGCTTGCCATCGCGCTCGTCTGGCAGGGCGTGCCGCAAAATTTCAGCGAGTACAAATCTGTGCCGCTGGTCGAGCAGACCACCGCGGCGAAAACGGTCAAAGACGCCGACGGCAAGGACGTGACCACGTCCACGCCCGTGACCGAACAATCGCTGCCGCTCGGCCCAGCCGCATCGCAGATCGCGATCAAGCAGCTCGGCACGAACGGCGGCGGCTACTACGGCGCGAACTCGGCGTATCCGTACGAGAACCCGACGCCGCTCAGCGATTTCCTCGAATCGCTCTCGATCCTGCTGATTCCCGCCGCGCTCTGCTACACGTTCGGCAAAATGGTCGGCGACACGCGCCAAGGCTGGGCGCTGCTCGCCGCGATGCTCGTGATCTTCGTGCCCTTGCTGCTCGCCTGCACGGCCGCCGAACAAGCCGGCAATCCGGCGCTGAGCGGCCTCGGCGTGGATCAAACGGCGTCGGCCGTGCAAGCCGGCGGCAACATGGAAGGCAAGGAAACGCGCTTCGGCATCGTCGGCTCCGCACGCTGGGCGACGGCGACGACCGCCGCATCGAACGGTTCGGTCGATTCGATGCACGACTCGTTCACGCCGCTCGGCGGACTCGTGCCGATATGGCTCATCCAGCTCGGCGAAGTGATCTTCGGTGGGGTCGGTTCGGGCCTCTACGGCATGCTCGCGTTCGCGGTCGTCGCGGTGTTCATCGCCGGGCTCATGGTGGGCCGCACGCCGGAATATCTCGGCAAGAAGATCGAAGCGTACGAGATGAAGATGGCGAGCCTCGTGGTGCTGATTCCTTGCGCGATGGTCGTCGTCGGCACGGCTGTCGTCATTTCGGCGCCGCAGGGACTCGCCCTTCTGACCACGAACTCGGGCGTGCACGGGTTCAGCGAAGTCCTCTACAACCTGTCGTCGGCGTCGAACAACAACGGCAGCGCGTTCGGCGGCATGAATCCGAACACGCCGTTCATCAACACGCTGCTCGGCATTTGCATGTTCTTCGCACGCTTTCCGCTCGCGATCGGCATGCTCGCGATCGCGGGCTCGCTCGCGGCGAAGAAGCACGTCCCAGTGTCCGCGGGGACCTTGCCGACGCACACGCCGTTGTTCGTGACGCTGCTCGCGATCACCGTGGTCATCGTCGGCGCGCTGACCTTCCTGCCGGCGCTGGCGCTCGGGCCGATCGCCGAGCACTTGGCGATGCTCGGCAAGTGAACCCCTCCGTCGTCGACATCGGGCACGCGAGATCCCGCACATGACCACTCACACGCAAACGAGCGCGCTCGATCCGAAGCTCCTCATATCCGCGATCGGCGACGCTTTCCGCAAACTCTCGCCGCGCGCGCAATTCCGCAACCCGGTAATGTTCGTCGTCTTCGTCTGCAGCATCCTGACCACCCTGTTGTGGTTCCAGGCGCTCGGTGGACACGGCGAGGCGCCCGGCGGATTCACTCTCGCGGTCGCGCTGTGGCTCTGGTTCACGCTCTTGTTCGCGAACTTCGCCGAAGCGATCGCGGAAGGTCGCGGCAAAGCGCAGGCGGCCTCGCTGCGCAGCGCGCGCAAGGACGTCGTGGCGCACAAGATCCCTTCGCTCGAGCGTCGCAACACGACGATCCTCGCCAACGCGAGCGACCTGCGCAAAGGCGATCTCGTCATCGTCAAGGCCGGCGAGTTCATCCCGGGCGACGGCGAAGTCGTCGAAGGCGCGGCGACGATCGACGAGAGCGCCGTGACCGGCGAATCGGCGCCGGTGATCCGCGAATCGGGCGGCGACCGCAGCTCGGTGACCGGCGGCACGCGCGTGCTGTCGGACTGGATCGTCGTGCGCATCGGCAGCAACCCGGGCGAAAGCTTCCTCGACCGCATGATCTCGATGGTCGAAGGCGCCTCGCGCCGCAAGACGCCGAACGAGATCGCGCTGACGATACTGTTGGCGAAGTTCACGTTGATCTTCCTGCTCGCCTGCGCGACGCTCCTGCCCTATTCGCTGTATGCGGTGCACGGCTCGGGACACGGCGAACCCGTCACGATCACGGTGCTCGTGGCGCTCCTCGTGTGCCTGATCCCGACGACGATCGGCGGCCTGCTCTCGGCGATCGGCATCGCCGGCATGGACCGCATGATCCAGGCCAACGTCATCGCGATGTCGGGCCGCGCGGTCGAAGCCGCGGGCGACGTCGACGTACTGCTGCTCGACAAAACCGGCACCATCACGCTCGGCAATCGCCAGGCCGTCGCCTTCCATGCGGCGGCGGGCGTCGATGTCGACGCGCTCGCCGACGCCGCGCAGCTCGCTTCGCTCGCCGACGAGACGCCCGAAGGCCGCAGCATCGTCGTCCTCGCGAAGGAGAAGTTCGGCATCCGCGAGCGCGCCGTCGGCGCCGCGCACATGCACTTCGTGCCGTTCTCGGCGAACACGCGCATGAGCGGCGTCGATATCCCCGCCGACGTGGCGGACCCCGCGAGTCGCATCCGCAGCATCCGCAAAGGCGCCGTCGATGCGATCGAGAAACAGCTCGTCGCAGCGAACAGTCCGCTCGCGCCGGAGGTGCGCCGCACGGCCGAGGACATCGCGCGCAAGGGAGGCACGCCGCTCGTGGTGAGCGAAACGACGCCCGGCGGCATCGCGCGCACGCTCGGCGTGATCGAACTCAAGGACATCGTCAAGGGCGGCATCCGCGAGCGCTTCGCGGAGCTGCGCGCGATGGGCATCCGCACGATCATGATCACGGGCGACAATCCGCTCACCGCGGCGTCGATCGCGGCGGAAGCCGGCGTCGACGACTACCTCGCCGAAGCCACGCCCGAGGCGAAGCTCAAGCTGATCCGCGACATCCAGGCCGAGGGGCGTCTCGTCGCGATGTGCGGCGACGGCACGAACGACGCACCGGCGCTCGCGCAGGCCGACGTCGCCGTCGCGATGAACTCGGGCACGCAAGCGGCGAAGGAAGCCGGCAACATGGTGGACTTGGATTCCAATCCGACCAAGCTCATCGAAGTGGTCGAGATCGGCAAACAGATGCTGATCACGCGCGGATCGCTGACGACGTTCTCGATCGCGAACGACGTGGCCAAGTATTTCGCCATCATTCCGGCCGCGTTCGCGAGCACGTATCCGTCGCTCGACGCACTCAACGTGATGCGGCTCGCCACCCCGCAGAGCGCGATCCTGTCGGCCGTGATCTTCAACGCGCTGATCATCATTTTCCTGATTCCGCTCGCGCTCAAAGGCGTGCCCTATCGCGCGCTCGGCGCAGCAGCGCTGCTGCGGCGCAATCTGCTGCTGTACGGCGTCGGCGGGATCATCGTGCCGTTCGTCGGCATCAAGCTCATCGACATGCTGCTGGTCCTGTTCGGGCTGGCGTGAGGAACAGTCATGGCCATTCACCGCTTTCTTTCTCACCTGCGCAGTGCCACCCTCGCGATCGCGTCGTTCTCGGCGATCGCAACGTCGTCTGCGCAAGTCGTGGCTGTTGCCGCAGACGTGCCGGCAGCGTCGTGCAACCCGTACAAGAACTACGAGTGTCTCGACGGGTACCTCGGCACTGACTTTTGGCAACGCCTGACGAACTATTACAAGCTCGAGTGGGGTCAAGCGAGCGGCCCCGCCGATCCCAAGGCGCCGCCCGCGCGTCGCGAGGGCTGGCCGCCGGCGGCGCAGACGACGCCGCCCATGCCGTTCACCGAATGGCCTTACGGCGGTGCGACGCCGATCGGCGTCACGCGGCCGGGCTCGGTCGACAGTCCACTGATGACCGCGCTCGGCAATACCGGCTTCGGCGCGTGGCTGACCCGCAACGACTTCCAGCTTTATGGCTGGATCAACGTCGGCGGCAACGTCAGCACGAGTTCGACGAAACCGGGCGGCAACGCGCCTGCTGCATATTTGTATACACCGAATACCGTGCAGCTCGACCAGGCCGTGATCTATCTCGATCGCTTCGCGGACACCGTGCAGACGGACCACATCGATTGGGGCCTGCGCCTCTCGGCGATCTATGGCGAGAACTATCGCTACACGACGGCCTATGGGTTCGCCAGCTACCAATTGCTCAAGGACAACAAGATCTACGGCTACGATTTTCCGATGCTGTACGGCGAGCTCTACATTCCCGACGTCGCCAGCGGATTGATGCTGCGTCTGGGCCGTTTCATTTCCATTCCGGACATCGAGGCCCAGCTCGCGCCGAACAACTACATGTACACGCACTCGATGACCTACACGTTCGACAACTATACGAACACGGGGCTCCAGGGCACGCTGGCGCTCGACAAGAACTGGATCGTGCAGCTCGGCGTGACGGACGGCACGGAGGCGTTCCCGACGCACTTGAGCCAGCGGCGCAAGAATCCTTATCCCAACATCCCGGGCACGGGTCCCGGCGATTTCGGCTACAACCCGCTCTACCCGAATGCGACGTTCAAGAAAGATCCGGGTGCGATGCCGTCCGTGAGCGCGTGCGTGCGCTATCAGACCGACGACGGCCGGACCGCCGTCATGCCTTGCGCGGATGCGATCAACTCGGGGCGGTACGGCTACAACAACCTGCAATGGTACGGCTTCACCGTCTATCACGCGTTCAACGAGCACTGGCACATTTCGTACGAAGCCTACGACTTGTTCCAGAATCGCGTCCCGAACGCGTTCAACCGCGACGTGCAGACGATCTACGCGCACGGCGGCGCACCGTTTTCGTCGCAGTACATTCCGTTCAACGCTCCGGATTTGGCGATGTGCGCCAACGCCGCGCTGTTGACGTGCAAAGCGGAAGTCACTTCGACCGTGGCCTATATCAACTACAGCCCGGACCCGCTGAACAATTTTGCGCTCCGGCCGGAATACTACTGGGACCGCCAAGGTCAGCGCACGGGCGTGGCATCGCGCTACGTAAACCTCGGATTCGGCTGGCAACACTGGTTCTCGCCGCAAGTCGAAGTGCGTCCGGAAATCGCCTTTTATCATTCGCTCAACGGACCAGCGTTCAACGGCAACTCGAATGCCGGCATCGCGCCCAACAAATCGCACGAGGCAATCCTGTCGGGCGACATCATCTGGCACTTCTGACGTCGGCGAACCCGATCACCGAGAGGAGACTGCAATGACACATTTGCTGCGTCCTGCGTTCATGCTGCTCGCGGCGCTCACCGTCATCACGGGCACGATCTATCCCCTCGCAGTGACGGGCGTCGCGCAACTGCTGTTTGCGCATGCCGCCAATGGCAGCGTCATCGTGAAGGACGGCAAGCCGCTCGGCTCCGAGCTCATCGGGCAGGCGTTCACCGATCCGAAATACTTCTGGCCGCGGCCGTCGGCGACGGCGCCGTTTCCCGACAATCCCTCGTCGTCGGGCGCATCGAACCTGGGGCCGACCACCCCGGCGCTGACGGATGCGGTCAAGCAGCGCGTCGATGCGCTGCGCGCCGCCGATCCCGGCAATGCGGCGCCGGTACCCGTCGATCTCGTCACGGCATCGGCCTCGGGCGTCGATCCGCACATCTCGCCCGGCGCTGCCCGGTACCAGCTCGCACGCGTCGCGCGCACGCGCGGTTTGAGCGAGACCGAAGTGGCCAAGCTCGTTTCGCAAGCCACCGAGGGACGCCAATTCGGCGTCCTCGGCGAGCCGCGCGTGAACGTGCTCGAGCTCAACCTGCTGCTCGACGGAAAGTGGTAAGCGCAGCCGCAGTTGCGGCATGATGAATCGATACGATTCGTCGTGCCATGCCGAACCCCGACCGCGATCACCGCCCTGACCCCGACGCCCTGCTCGCGCGCGTGCACGCCGAGGAAGTGCGCTCGCGCCGCGGGCGGCTCAAGATCTTCTTCGGCGCGGCGCCCGGCGTCGGCAAGAGCTATGCGATGCTCGAAGCGGCGCGCGCACTGAAGGCCGACAACATCGATGTCATCGTCGGCTACGTGGAACTCCACGGCCGTGCCGAAACCGAAGCCCTTCTCGCCGGGCTCGAGGTGCTGCCGCCGCAGCAACTCGAGCACCGCGGCATCGTGCTCAAGGAATTCGACCTCGACGCCGCGCTCGCGCGCGCTCCGCGCGTGATCCTCGTCGACGAACTCGCGCACAGCAACCATCCGGGCGCCCGCCACCCGAAACGCTGGATGGACATCGAGGAACTGCTCGGCGCCGGCATCGACGTCTACACGACCGTCAACGTGCAGCACATCGAGAGCCTCAACGACGTCGTCGCGCAGATCACGGGCGTCGCGGTGCGCGAGACCGTGCCCGACAAGGTGTTCGACGCGGCCGACGAGGTCGAGCTCGTCGATCTGCCGCCCGACGAGCTGTTGCAGCGCCTGCGCGAGGGAAAAGTATACGTCGCCGACAAAGTGGGCCATGCGCTGACCTCGTTCTTCCGCAAAGGCAATCTCATTGCGTTGCGCCAGCTCGCGCTGCGCGTGACGGCCGACCGCGTCGATTCGTCGATGCGCGCCTACCGCGAGCAGCACGCGATCCGCGAGACCTGGCCGGCCGGCGAGCGCGTGCTCGTCTGCGTCGGGCCCGATGCGCTGTCGGCGCGCGTCGTGCGTTCGGCGCGGCGGCTCGCCAATGCCCTGCATGCGGAATGGATCGCCGTGTACGTCGAGACGCCGCGGCTGGCGCGCCTGCCGCGTGCGGCGCGCGACCGCGTGCTCGAAACGCTCAAGCTCGCCGCGAGTCTCGGCGCCGACACCGCGAACCTGAGCGGCGAGAGCGTCGCGGCGGAGCTCCTCGCATTCGCGCGCCAGCGCAACGTCAGCAAGATCATCGTCGGCAAGCCCGCGCGTCCGCGCTGGCGCGACCGGCTCAAGCGTTCGCTCGTCGACGAGATCGTGCGCGGCAGCGGCGCGATCGACGTCTACGTGATCACGGGCGAGCCCGGCGCGGAAACCGTGCGCCCGCCGCGGCTGCCGCAGCGCACGAGCCAATGGCGCACCTACCTCCTGAGCGCCGGCGCGGTGACGGGCACCACGATACTTTGTGCACTTCTATACGACTACATCGAGCGCACGAACCTCGTGATGCTGTACCTCGTCGCGATCGTGCTCGTGGCCATCCGCTTCGGACGCGGGCCGTCGGTGCTCGCCGCCGTCCTGAGCGTCTGCTTGTTCGACTTCCTGTTCGTACCGCCGTACTACTCGTTTGCGGTATCCGACGCGCAATACCTGATCACGTTCGGCGTGATGCTCGCGACCGGCCTCGTCATCAGCAACCTCGCCGCACGCGGGCGCCGCCAAGCGTCCGTGGCGCGCCAGCGCGAACGGCGCGCCGGCGAGCTGTACGCGCTCAGCAGCGAACTCGCCCAAAGCCGCGATCTCGGCGAGCTCGGCCGCATCCTGCGCGAGCACGTGCTCGCGGCGGTCGAAGGCGAGGCCGCGATCCTGCTGCCCGATGCCGACGGCCTGCTGCAGGATCCGACGCACTTCTGCGCGCGCGGTGTGGCACCGGCGAGCGTCGCGCGCTACCCAGTGCCCGGCAACGATCTCGGCATTGCGCAATGGGCCTACGATCACCGCCAGAAGGCGGGCCACGCCACCGAAACGCTGGCCAGCGCCGACGCCGTGTACCTGCCGCTCGACGCGCAGCGTCGCTGCATCGGCGTGCTGGGACTGCGGCCCGTCGATCCGGGTCAGATCGACGTTCCCGAGCAGATGCATCTCGTCGAATCCTTCGTGACGCAGGCCGCCGTCGCGATGGAGCGCGTGCAGCTCGCGCAAGCGGCGCAGGCGGCCGGCATGGAGGCCGAATCGGAGAAGTTGCGCAGTCTTCTCCTGAGTTCGATCTCGCACGATTTCCGCACGCCGCTCGCGAGCGTGATCGGCGCCGCATCGACGCTGCTCGAAGACCATGCGGCGAGCATCGACGCCGCACGCCGCAGCGAACTCCTTCACACGATCCACGACGAAGCGCGGCGCCTACACCGCCTCGTCGACGACCTTCTCGAGCTGACGCGGCTCTCGTCGGGCACGGTGCGGCTCAAGCGCGAATGGGTGGCGCTCGACGAACTCATCGGCGCCGTGCTGCACCGGCACCGCGAGGGCCTCGCGGGGCGTGCGGTGACGGTCGACCTGCCGCCCGAGCTGCCGCTCGTCGAATGCGACGAGGTCATGATCGGGCAGGTGCTCGGCAACATTGTGGAAAATGCGCAAAAACACACGCCACCCGGCACGCCGCTGCGGATCGCCGCGGCGCGCGAGGACGGCGACGTGGCCGTGCGCATCGCCGATGCCGGGCCGGGCCTGCCCGCCGGCGACGAGACGCGCGTTTTCGACAAGTTCCATCGCGGCCGCGAAGAAGCCGCGCAGAGCGGGTTCGGCCTTGGTCTGGCCATCTGCAAAGCGATCGTGGAAGCGCACGGGGGCCGCATCGCAGCACGCAACCTGCCGCAAGGGGGCGCCGAATTCACCTTCACGCTGCCGCTGACCCCACCGCCCGAGGCTCCGCCGTGAGCGCCGCGCTCAAGCTGCTCGCGATCGAGGACGACCCGCAGATCCAGCGCTTCCTGCGCGCCGCGCTCGAAGCGCACGGCCACGCGTTCACGGCGGCCGAGACGGGCATCGACGGTCTGCGCCTGGCCGCCGTCGAGCAGCCGGACGTCGTCATCGTCGACCTCGGCCTGCCCGACATTTCCGGCCTCGACGTGATCCGCCGGCTGCGCGAATGGTACGCGGGCGCGATCCTCGTGCTCTCGGCGCGCAGCCAGGAGAGCGACAAGGTGGGCGCGCTCGATCTCGGCGCGGACGACTATTTGACGAAACCGTTCGGCATCGGCGAGCTCATGGCGCGCCTGCGCGTCGCGCAACGCCATCTCGCGATGCGCGACGCGGACAAGACCGAGCCCTGCGTGCGCGTCGGCACGCTCGAAGTCGACCTCGCCGCGCGCCGCGTGCGCCGCGACGGCGTCGATATCCATCTGACGCCGATCGAATACGACCTCATCGCACTACTCGCACGGCATCAGGGCAAGGTGCTCACGCATCGGCAGCTGCTGCGCGAAATCTGGGGCGCGCAGCATGTCGAATCGCCGCACTATCTGCGCATCTACATGCGCGCGCTCCGGCACAAGATCGAACCCGACCCGGCGCAGCCGCGCTGGCTGCTGACCGAAGTCGGCGTGGGGTACCGGCTGGCGGAGTAGGCGGGAAGACCCTTCCCTCGCATGCGGGGAAGGTGCCGAAGGCGGATGGGGCCACGCTGCGCGACATCGCACGCCTCCTCCTTCAGGCTGGCGCCAGCTTCCCCCGCGAGCGGGGGAAGCATTCCTTTGGAGCGCGCGACGCACACCTCTGGCATGGCAAATCTGCCAAAATCGCGGCATGACTCTCACACGCGACACGGCCGCGCTCGCCGCGCGCATCGACGCCCTGCTGCCGCAGACGCAGTGCACACGCTGCGGCTACCCGGCGTGCGCGGCGTACGCGGCGGCGGTTGCGGCGGATGAGGCCGGGATCAACCAATGTCCCCCGGGCGGCGCGGCGGGCATCGCGGCGCTCGCGGAACTGCTAGGACGTCCGGTCGTTCCGCTCAATCCCGCCAACGGCGTCGAGAAGCCGCGCGAGATCGCGGTCATCGACGAGGAAACCTGCATCGGCTGCACGAAGTGCATCCAAGCCTGTCCGGTCGACGCGATCGTCGGCGCGTCCAAAATGATGCATACGGTACTTGTGGAGGAGTGTACGGGCTGCGAGCTTTGCATTCCGCCCTGCCCCGTGGACTGCATCGCCATGGTGCCGGCACGTACCGCGGCCGATCCGCCGCGCTATCGCCGGCGCTACGGCGCGCACCGGGCGCGCCTCGCGCGCGAGGAAGCCGAACGCACGGCGGAGCTCGCGGCTCGCAAGGCCGCGCTCGACACGGTGAGCGGCGATGCCGTGCGCGCCGCGATCGCGCGTGCCCGCGCGCGCAAGGCGGGCGGCCGCGCATGAACGCGGCCAAGCGCGAAGAGATCTTCCGCCGGCTGCGCGAAGGGAATCCGAAACCGACGACCGAGCTCGAATACGCCACGCCTTTCCAACTGCTGATCGCCGTGATGCTCTCGGCGCAAGCGACCGACGTCGGCGTGAACAAGGCCACGCGGCGCTTGTATCCCGTCGCTGGGACGCCGCAAGCGATACTCGCGCTCGGCGAAGAGAAACTCAAAACCTATATTTCGACGATCGGCCTTTTCAACGCGAAAGCCAAGAACGTGATCGCGACGTGCCGCATCCTCGTCGAGCAGTACGGCGGCGAGGTGCCGCGCACGCGCGAGGCGCTCGAGGCCCTGCCGGGCG
>DASRGX010000041.1:0-5312 GCA_035650835.1 Rudaea sp.
GTTGTTGCCTCCGTGCTTGTCCTCCGTCGTAACGACGGTGGATTCCGATGCGCGAGCGGCGCCCCACGGCCGTTCTCGATCGAAATGCGAGTGAGCCCGATCGGGGTTACATCCGTATTACGATGCACCTACGCCGCGCGGACTAGTCTCGAAGGCCGAAACGATACGGATTTCCGTGTTGTTGTCGAGTTTTGCGCCGAAATTTGAGCCAGTATCCGTACGCGCGATGGGCCCCCATCGCTGGTCGCTGGCAGGTTCGCGCCGTCCTTGCTAGCGTGCGCGGCATGGAACGCGTTTTCGCTCGGCGCGCCGCATGGCTGGCCGCCCTCGTCGTGCTCGCCGCCGGCATGCTCGTTGCGGCGACGTTCCCCGATGCCGCCGACTATCGCGGCGCCGCGGACGAAGGCGCCTACTACCGGCAGGGCCGCACGCTCGTCGAGGAGGGCGTCTTCGCCGGCTACGCGCGCATCGCGCACGAGTACCTGGCGAGTCCCGCGCAGCAGGATTTCCCCGATCCGCTACGCGTTGGGACGATCGCGGCGGCGGCGACGGCGCTCGCGTTCGCCGACTCGTATCGCGCGCTCTCCTGGGTGTCGCTGACCGCGTATTTGCTGCTGCTCGTCGCGGTCTGGCGGTTCGCGCGGCGGCGCTGGCCGGCAGGGCAGGCCGTGCTGGCGCTCGTCTTCGTCGCAGCGTCGCCGCTCGCGCTCGGCATGGCGCGGCGTGCGCTCATGGACAGCCTCGCGTGCCTGTTCGCCGCGCTTTCGTTGTTCGCGTTCGTGCGTCTGCTCGAGCAGGGCGGACGCCGGGCGCTCGCGGTTTTCGCGCTCGCGACGACGGCGGCGATCCTCGTCAAGGAAACGGCCGTGCTGCTGCTGCCGTTCTATACGATTGTACTCGTATACTCGCGCCTGCGCGGCGGCATTACGCTTTCGTGGTGGCGGATCGCCGCGGCGGTGCTGCTGCCGCCGCTGCTCGCCCTCGTCGTGTACGGCGTGCTCTACGGGCCGCGCGAAGTCGTCGAGATCGCCGCGATCGTCCGGCGCGAAGCCGCCACGCAGGCGCCGTACCTCGCGTTTTCGGAAGGCCCATGGAACCGGTATCTCGTCGATTTCACGGCGCTCTCGCCGTTCGTGCTGCTGCTCGCAGCGATGTATCTCGGCTATGCGGTGCGCAGCGGCGCCGATCGGGCGCTCGTCGTCGTCGCGGTGCTGGCCGCGTACCTGCTCGCCGCGTATGCGCCGCTCACGAAGAGCGCGCGCTATCTCTTGCTGTTCGATGTCTGCCTGCGCCTGCTCGCGGCGGCGATGGTCATGCGGCTGCCTGAGCTCTTGCGCCGTTTCGCGCGTCCGCGGCCCGCCGGCCTCGTAGCGGCTACGTTCGTCGCGGCCCTCGTGATCGCGAGCGACGCCGCCGCGTATCGCCGCTATTTCGTGGCCGGCGGCGTCTACGATCCCGTGACGTATGCCTTGTTGCGCGTCGACCGCATGGTGCCTGCCATCGCCGCGGACGCAACGCAGGCCGCCGGCATCGCGGAGGCGCGCCGCGCCGTGCAGTCGACTCCGGATGCGGATCACTACGTCGAGCTCGCGTATCGTTATTGCGCCGCCGACGAGCCGCTCGAATGCCGTTGGGCGAGCCTGGAAGCCTTGCGCCTCGCCCCGGACGACGCGCGCGCGCACAACGATCTCTGCGCGGCCTATAACGGCTTGCACGCGTGGAACGACGCGGTCGCGGAGTGCCGCGAAGCGTTGCGCCTGCGGCCCGACTACGCGCTCGCGCGCAACAATCTCGACTGGGCGCTCAGCCAGGCCGCGAAGGAAGGTTCCGCGCCAGCATCGCATTGAGTTCGCGCAGGCGCTCGGGCGTGCCGATGTCGTTCCAGGCGCCGCGGTGATGCGTGCCGGTGACGCGGCCTGCGCGCATCGCGGCGCGCAGCAGCGGCGCGATCGGGAATCGCCCCGGCGCGTGCGCCGCGACGAGCTCGGGCCGGTAGACCCCGACGCCGGCGAAGGTCAGGCGCGGCGAATGCTCGCTCGGCTCGTCATACAGCCTGCCGTCGCGCAGCACGAAATCGCCGTGCGGATGCTGCGGCGGGTTGTCGACCACCACGAGATGCGCGACGCCCTGTGGAGACTGCGGCAATGTGGAAAAATCCACATCGCACCAGATGTCGCCGTTGATCGCGAGGAACGGCGCGTCGCCGAGGAGCGGCAGCGCGCGGCGCATGCCGCCGCCCGTCTCGAGCGGTTCCGGACCCTCGTACGACCAGCGGATGCGCACGCCGAAGCGTGCGCCGTCGCCGAGCGTCGCCGGGAAACGCTCGGCCAGGTGCGAGGTGTTGATCGCGATCTCGCGCACGCCCGCCGCGGCGAGCCTTTCGATGTGCCAGACGATGAGCGGTTTGCCGCCCGCGTCGAGCAGCGGTTTCGGTGTCGTATCGGTCAGCGGCCGCATGCGCTCGCCGCGCCCGGCGGCGAAGATCAGCGCGTGTCCGATCATGACGCCGCGACGACGGCCGGCTGGCGCGGCAGCGCGATGTCGCTGTCCGCAACGGCGCGGTGAAGCAGGGCGCGGAAATCCGCGAGCTCCGGATAGCGCGCCGCCACGTCGAGCACGTAGCCGAGCACGCGCGGCAGGTCGGCGAGATAGCCCGGTTTGCCGTCGCGGTAATACAGCCGGCAGAAGATGCCGAGCACCTTGACGTGGCGCTGCAGCCCGGCCAGATCGAACCAGCGCCGGAAGCGCCGCGCGTCGGCGGCCGCGAGGCCATGCTTCACGAGCCGCTGCCGGTGCGCCTCGGCCCAGGCGTCGACACGCTCGACCGGCCAGGCGATGTAGCAGTCGCGCAGCAGCGAGGCGGCGTCGTAGGCGATCGGCCCGAGCATCGCGCCCTGGAAATCGATGATGCCGGGCTCGCGCCTGCCCGCGAGGATCATGAGATTGCGGCTGTGGTAATCGCGATGCATGAACGTCCGCGGCTGCTCCGCCACCGCCCCAGCGATCGCGCCGAATGCCGCTTCGATCGTGTCCCATTCGCCGCAGCTCGGTGCGCGTCCGAGGTGCCGCTCGAGGAACCATGTCGGCATGAGTTCGAGCTCGGCCTTGACGAAGACGTCGTCGAACACCGGCAGGCGGTCGGCCGACACCTGCGCCTGCATGAGCGCCAGCGCATCGAGCGCAGCGCCATAGAGTTCTTCGCTGCGCAGTTCTTCGGCACGCGTCGCCTCGAGCTCGGGCAAATAGGGACGGTCGCCGAGATCCTCCATGAGGATGAACCCTTGCGCCGCATCGACCGCGAAGACGCGCGGCGCATGGAGTCCGGCCGCGCGCAGCCGCGCCCCGACGTCGAGCCACGGCGCGGTGTTCTCCTTGTCGGGCGGCGCATCCATGACGATGTGGCTCTGCCTGTCGCCGAGCGTGCGCACGCGCCAGTAGCTGCGAAAGCTCGCGTCCGCCGACGCGGGCGCGAGCTCGATATCGTCGCTGCGCAGAGCCGCCGCGGCGAAGCGGTGCAGCGCGGTGTCGCGGTCTCGGGTCATGCGCGGCAGTGTAGCCGCCCGCGCGCTCAAAGGAACATGCCGCCCGAAACCTCGATGCGCTGCGCGTTGATCCAGCGGCTGTCCGGCGCGAGCAGCGCGGCAACCGCGCCGCCGACATCGTCCGGCAGGCCCACGCGGCCGAGCGCGGTCTGCGCCGCGATGGCTTTGTTGAGCTCCGGATTGTCGCGCACGGCGCCGTCGCGGAAATCGGTCTCGATCGCGCCGGGGGCGACGACATTGACCGCGATGCCGCGCGGCCCGAGCTCCTTCGCGAGATAGCGCGTCAGCACTTCGACGGCGCCCTTCATCGATGCATAGGCCGCATAGCCCGGCAGGCTGAAGCGCGCGAGGCCGGTGGAGATGTTGACGATGCGGCCGCCGTCGGCGATGAGCGGCAGGAGCTTCTGCGTGAGGAAGAACACTCCCTTGAAATGCACGTGGTAGAGCGCGTCGAAATCGGCTTCGGTCGTGTCGGCGAAGCTCGCGCCGAGGCCGACGCCCGCGTTGTTGACGAGATGGTCGAAACGCTCGCGCCGCCAATGCTCGGCGAGCGCGTCGCGCAGCGTCTGCGCGAACGCGTCGAACGACCGCACGTCGCCGACGTCGAGCGGAAACGCGAGTGCGCGCCGGCCCAGTGCGCGAATCGCGGCGACGACGGCGTCGGCTTCCGCGCGGTTGCTGCGGTAAGTGAGGATCACGTCGCTGCCGTTTTCGGCCAGCTTGAGCGCCATACTGCGGCCGAGCCCGCGGCTGCCGCCCGTGATCAAAGCGATCGGAGTGGTGGTCGTCATTGCAAACTCCTTGCGTGTGGGGTGGCGCTACTCTATTGTGCTGTAATTAGCAGATAAACAATCTAATTACGAAATAACTGTTCATAAGATCCGAACAATATGGACCGCCTCGAGGCACTGCAGATCTTCATCCGCGTCGCCGAGCTCGCGAGCTTCACGCGTGCCGGCGAAAGCCTCGGCATGCCAAAGGCGAGCGTCTCGACGGCCGTGCAGCAGCTCGAAGCGGCGCTCGGCGCGCGCCTTCTACACCGGACCACGCGCCGCGTGGAACTGACGAGCGACGGCCGCACGTTCTACGAACGCGCCAAGGATCTCGTCGTCGATTTCGACGAACTCGCGTCGATGTTCCAGCGTGGCGCGCAAGCCCTGAGCGGAAGGCTGCGCGTCGACATGCCGAGCGGCGTGGCGCGCAATCACGTGATCCCGCGCCTGCCCGAATTCCTGGCCGCGCATCCCAAACTCGAGATCGAGCTCAGCAGCACCGACCGCCGTGTCGATGTCGTGCGCGAAGGCTTCGATTGCGTGCTGCGCGTCGGCGATCCGGGCGAGGGCAGCCTCGTGGCGCGCCGACTCGGCGCGTTTCGCATCGTGAATTGCGCGAGCCCCGCCTACGTGCGCCGCTACGGTGAGCCGCACAGCGTCGACGATCTCGCGCAACACCGGCTGGTCCACTACGTCCCGCTCTTGGGCGGCCGTTCGCCCGGGTTCGAATACCGCGACGGCGACCGCTATCGCAGCCAGCCGATGGGCGGCGTCGTGACCGTGAACAACAGCGACGCCTACCAGGCCGCGTGCCTGGCCGGCCTCGGCATCGTCCAGGTGCCCGTGGTCGGCGTGCAGCACCTGCTCGACGACGAACGGCTCGTCGAAGTGGCGCGCGAGCTCGTCGCCGAGCCCATGCCGGTGTCGCTCGTCTACGCGAATCGTCGCAACCAGCCCAAACGCGTGCAGGCGTTCATGGCCTGGGTCGCGCAGACAT
>DASRGX010000042.1:0-14840 GCA_035650835.1 Rudaea sp.
TTTTCCGCCACGTTCAGCGTCACCGTGTACGACCCCTCATCGGCGTAGGTGTGCGGTCCGCTCAGCGTGAACGAGCCGGATCCGCCGCTCACCGTCGCCGAGCTCGTGACCCCGTCGCCCCAATCGATCGTCGCCGTGAAATCGGCAGCCGTTTTCGTCGTGTCGACGTCGGTGAACGATCCTACGCTGCCGGTGAAGCTCGTGTATTCGGCCGCCGAGAAATTCGTCGCGGTTACCGACAGGTTGCTGTTGTTGATGACGGCGGTGCTGGTCGTCGTTGCCGTGGCCGTGCCGGGCGCATCGTCTGACAAGGTGACCATGACGGGGTAGTTCCCTGTTGCGGCGTAGGTGTGCGTGCCGCTGACCTGGAACGCGCCGCTGCCGCCAGAGACGACGCCGGCCGAGGTCGTGGCGTCGCCCCAATCGATCGTCGCGGTGAAATCGCTCGCGGGCGTCGCCGTGAGCGTGTCGCTGAACGTGGCGACCGTGGTCGAGAACGAGACGCCGGCACGCGCGTGGAACGTCAGCGGCGTGCCCGAGAGCGCGTCGCGCTCCGTGACGGTAGCCGTGTCGGTTGCGGTCGCTGTGCCGGTGCCGGGCGCCACGTCGGAAATCGTCACCGTAACCGTGAACGAGCCGTCGTCGGCGTAGGTGTGCTGGCCGAGCACGTCGAAGGCGCCGGAGTTGATCCCGATCGTACCCGCGGTGGGAGGCGTACCGTCGCCCCAGTCGATCATCGTGGTGAAATCGCTGGGCGTTGCGCCCGGATTGTCGTCTTCGAACGTTGCGACGATATCGTTGAATTGCGCTTGCTCGCCGATCGAGAAGTCGACGGGAAACGCCGTGATGACCGTCGCGAACGAAGCGATGGGCGCGATGCCTGCCAGAAGGCCGATCAATGCGACGAGCGGCGACTTCGCCAACCAAGACCGATGCGTCATGGGGCCCCCCGGCCTATGCGACGGATGTGCGGCGCACGATAGCGGAACCGTGCTGCGCTTCGCAATACGCCCCCGCGATTGTTGACAGGGTGCGACGGTCCGCCGCGCCGATGCGTCGATGGCGCGATCCTATCCGGTGTCGCAGGACCGTCCGCGAAGGAGCTCCATGCCGTCCCAGCACTGCCGCATCCAGACCGTACTCGTCGTCGTGCCCCCGCGCCTTCTGCTGCTCGACATCGCAGGACCCGTCGAGGTGCTGCGCAAGGTCGACCAGATCCAGGAGAGCATCCGTTTCGACGTGCGCTACGTCGGCCCGTCGGCGGCGCTCGCGAGCTCGATCGGGCTCTCTCTCGCGAACGTCGAGCCGCTGCCGAACGAGATCCCGGACGGCGCGATGATCGTGATTCCGGGAAACGTGACGCGTGTGCTGGGCGCGCCGCCGGGCTGCGCTGAGCGAGAAGACGCCGACGAGACGGCGATCGTCGCCTGGCTGCGCAGCGCCGTCGATGACTGCCATCGCGTCGTCTGCATCTGCAACGGCGCATTCCTCGCCGCGCGCGCGGGCCTGCTCGACGGGCGCGAATGCACGACGCACCACACGTGCACGGACGAGTTGCAGGCGCTCGCGCCGCGTGCGCGCGTGCGCGAAAACCGCATCTTCGTCGAGGACGGGCCGTGCCTGACGAGCGCCGGCGTCACCGCAGGCGTCGATCTCATGCTGCACGTCGCCGCGCAGATGCTCGGCCCGGCGCTCGCGCTCGCCGTCGCGCGGTTCCTCGTCGTGTATTTGCGCCGCAGCAGCAGCGATCCGCAGCTCTCGCCCTGGCTCGAAGGCCGCAACCACCTGCATCCGGCAATCCATCGCGTCCAGGATGCGATCCTCGCCGATCCGGCGCGGCCCTGGCGCCTCGGCGATCTCGGCCGGCTCGTCCACGTCTCGGCGCGCACGTTGTCCAGGCTGTTCAACGCGCAAACGCAGATGAGCGTCACCGACTACGTCAACCGCGTGCGCATCGCACTCGCGCGCGAACTCGTCGAGCAGAGCCGGCTCGATATGGAAACCGTCGCCGAGCGCGCCGGTTTCGCGTCGGCGCGGCAGTTCCGCCGTGCTTGGTCGCGGCTCTACGGCGCACCGCCTCGCGAATCGCGCCGCTCCGCGCCCGCAGCGGAACAGCAAGCCGCGATTCCCGCCGGTTGACTCCGCTGCGAGGGCACGCTTCGCCGGCGCCGCGTTGGCGCGATCCGTCCGTTCATCGTCTCGACCGAGGCTTTCCGCAACGCGTCGCCTGCCGATAATCGATCTCGCTCGGCGCGCGGGCAACCCCCACGGCAATCACGGAGAGATACGACGATGAGACGAGTCGCGAAGTTGATTTGTATACTCACGGCGGGCTGCGTTCCCGGGCTCGCGCTCGCCGGGCCCACGCTGACGACGATCTATACCTTCACGGGCGGCGCCGACGGCGGTTCGCCGGGCGCCGGCCTCGTCGAGGGTCGGCACGGCGTGTTGTACGGGACGACCGAAGCCGGCGGCGCCGGTGCGGCCGGTACCGTATTCCAGCTCGCTCCGCCGCGGAACGGCGCGGGCGCGTACGCGCTCACGACGCTCCACAGCTTCGCGGGCGGCGACGACGGCGCCGATCCGACCAACATCGTCGCCGACCGCTACGGCAATCTCTACGGCGTCACGAGCGCCGGCGGCGGGTCGTCGGCGTGCTCCGGCGGATGCGGCACCGTGTTCGCGCTCACGCCGCCCGCGCCGGGCGAGACGAACTGGAGCGAAACCGTGCTGCACGCGTTCAGCGGTGCGGCGGACGGGCGCTTCCCGAGCGGTCTCGCTTTCGACGACGACGGCAATCTCTACGGCTTCACCTGGGGCGGCAGCGGCGCCTGCCATGCGGGCTGCGGCACGGTCTACGAACTGCGCCGGCCGCGCCACGGCGGCTCGTGGCAATATGCGACATTGTATACTTTTGCGAACGACGCCGACGGCCACGGTCCTTTCGGCATCCCGCTCATCGATCGGGCCGGCGCGATCTACGGCATCGCCTATTCGGGCGGCACCGGCGCGGCGACGCCGGACGCGTGCGCGCCGTTCGTCGGCTGCGGCGAAGTCTTCAAGCTGACGCCGCCCGACGACGACGATTCGACATCTGCGACCTGGACGAAATCGACGCTGTGGGCGTTCGACGGCGCCAACGGCACCGGCGCGTTCAACTCGCTCACGATGGACGAGCATGGCAATCTGCTCGGCCTCACGAACGAGGGCGGTACGTCGCCGGCTTGCCCGGCCGTCGCCGGCGCGTATCCGGCGGGTTGCGGCACCGCGTTCGAGCTCGATCGGCCGACCTCGCGCGGCGGCGCATGGAGCGAGCGCGTGATCTGGAATTTCACGAGCGACGCCGACTCGGCCTATCCGGCGGACAGCAAGTTGACGCCCGTCGCGGGCGGCTACGTCGCCTCGACGAGCGGCGGCTCGACCGACCCCATCGGCCTCTACGGAGCGATCGTCGAGTTCGTTCCGCCCGGTCATGGCAGGACCGCGTGGACCGAGAAGACCTTGTTCACGTTCGCGAACGATGCGAACGGCGCGGTGCCGGTCGGTGTGCTGCTCGAAGCGGACGGCGCGATCTACGGCACGACCTATGGCTATTCCGGCCCGGCCGCGGCCGGCACGGTGTTCAAACTCGTGCCTTGACCCCTAGCGCACGATGCCCCCGGGGACGCCCAGCAGGAAGCCGGGCGTCCTCTTTTTCGCCGCGCAGTAAGGCGCGGCGTTCCGCCGAGCCGCCTCGATCCTGCTAGACTTCGCCGCTCCGCGGCCGCGCGCATCCTTCGTCTTACGAGGACGCACACCCAGGCCGGCTGCCGGACGTCGAAACCCCACCCCGCCTCGCCGGCGGCAAGCGTGGGACAGCACCTCGCACGGGCTTCGGGATCTATGATCGTCGGAATCGACTTGGGCACCACGAATTCGCTGGTCGGCGCATACACCGCGGAAGGTCCAACGCTTTTCAAGAACACGCTCGGCGACCTGCTCACGCCCTCGGTCGTCAGCGTCGACGAAAACGGCGACGTCATCATCGGCCAGGCGGCGCGCGACCGCATGGTGAGCCATCCCAACGTGAGCGTCGCCGCATTCAAACGCTGGATGGGCAGCGGTCGCGAGACGCGGCTCGGCACGCGGAGCTTCCGGCCGGAGGAACTGTCGGCGCTCCTGCTGCGTTCGCTGATCGCCGACGCCGAAGCGGCGCTCGGCGCGAAGGTCGACGAGGCCGTGATCAGCGTGCCCGCGTATTTCTCCGATGCGCAGCGCAAGGCGACGCGGGCGGCCGGCGAGCTCGCCGGCATCAAGGTCGAGCGCCTCATCAACGAGCCGACGGCGGCCGCGCTTGCGTACGGCTTGCAGGAACGCAAAGGCGGCGGGCGCTTCCTCGTGTTCGATCTCGGCGGCGGCACGTTCGACGTATCGATCCTCGAATTGTTCGAAGGCGTCGTCGAAGTGCACGCGAGCGCGGGCGACAATTTCCTCGGCGGCGAGGATTTCCTCGAAGTGCTCGTCGCCGCATGCTTGAGCGATTCCGGCATCGACCGCAACACGCTCGACGCGCGCGAGCTCGGCCAGCTGCGCCATCGGCTCGAACGCGTGAAGCGCGAGCTCAGCGCCAACGCACTCGTGCGCGTGGAGCTTCGCCTGAAGGACAAGAGTACCGCGTGGGAAATCGGCGAGGAACGCTTCTCGAAGCTTTCCGACGAGCTCGTGCAGCGCATGCGCGCACCGCTCGAGCGCGCGATGCGCGACGCCAAGCTCACGCCGGCGGATCTCGACGAAATCGTGCTCGTCGGCGGCGCCAGCCGCATGCCGCTCGTGGCGCGCCTCGTCTCGCGCATGTTCGGCCGGCTGCCGCTGCGCCACGTGAATCCCGACCAGGCCATCGCGCTCGGTGCGACGATCGCGGCCGGGCTCAAGGTGCGCGACGAACGCCTCGAAGAAGTGATCCTCACGGACGTCTGCCCGTACACGCTCGGCACCGAAGTGTCCAAGCGCGACCACAGCGGCGAGCCGCAATCGGGATTTTTCCATCCGATCATCCACCGCAATTCGACCGTGCCGGTGAGCCGCGAGGACGCGTTCTATCCGATCACCGAACACCAGAAGCGCCTGCTCATCGGCGTTTTCCAGGGCGAGAGTCCGCTCGTCGACAAGAACATCAAGCTCGGCGAGCTCGAAGTGCCGCTCGCGCCGGCGTCGAAAGCGAAGGACGAACGCGGCGTGGTCGTGCGCTTCACCTACGACATCAACGGCGCCTTGCAGGTGGAGGCGAAGGTGCTCGCGACGGGCAAGGTTTACGAGCTCCTGCTCCAGCAGAACGCCGGACTTCTGAGCGAAGCCGAGATCCGCGCGCGCTTCGCTGCGCTCGCCTCGATCAAGGTGCATCCGCGCGAGAAGCAGGAGAACGTGGCCGTCCTCGCACGCGCCGAGCGCCTCTACGAGGAGGTCATCGACCAGCGCGAAGCGATCCAGGAATGGATCGTGCGCTTCCAGAGCATCGTCGACACGCAAGACGAGGCGCGCATTCGCGAGGAACGCGAGGCGCTGACCAAGGCGCTCGACGAGCTCGAGGCGCACGTGTGAATCCGTTCGCGTACCTCGGTCTGCCGCGCGATGCGGACGAGCGATCGATAAAACGCGCTTACGCGCAGCGCCTGCGCGAGGTGCGCCCGGATACCGATGCCGAAGGATTCCAGGCCCTGCACTCCGCGTACAAGGCGGCGCTCGAGCTTTGCCGCCGCCGACCTGCCGCACACGCGGTCGCGGTGCGCGAGGTCAACGAGCTCGTCGCAGTGGATGTTGAGGACGTCGCGCGCTCCGAACCGACCGTGAGCGTGACCTGGCCGATGCCGGCCAGCGCGGCGCCGGCTGCGGGGATGCCGCTTGCGGTATTGGCGGACGCCGAAGAGATCGCCGTCCCGCCGTCGGGACCGCAGGTAACGGTGGCGTGGTCCATGCCGACCCTCGAAGCGCGGCCGCTCGCGTCGCCTGCGCCGATACCGGAGCCGGTCGTCGTGCTCGACGACGAGCCCGCTGCCGCGCCGCCGTCGCCGCACGTGACCGTGGCGTGGTCGCTGCCGCCGGGCGCCGCCGTGCGGTCGCTCCCGCCACAGGCGCCTCGGCCGAGCGCTGCGCCGTTCGACTTCCTGCGTTTCGTCGATGCGTTCGCCGAGGTTGCGCGCCGCGGCCATGCGCCCGCGCTCGCGCAATGGCTGCGCGACCAGCCGGCGCTTTGGTCGATCGAGAACAAGACGCTCGCGGGCAGGCGCCTCGTCGCCGCACTCGAGGAACGCGAGCCGCCGATGCCCGACGAATGCTTCGACGCCGCGCTCGCGTTCTTCGATCTCCATCACGTGCTCGCCGGGCTCGATGCCGTTGCGACCTTGCGTTTGCGCCGGCGCTTGGCGCTCAAATTCGAGCTCGCGCCCGAGAATTTCAGCGGCCTCGTCGGACGCATGCGCAAAGCGCCGGCCGTCATGCAGACGGAGAAGCAAGTCAGGGCGATGCTGTCGGCGCTGTCGACGCCCGTCGATTGGCGCACCATGCTTCGACATCTGCATCCAGCGTATCCCGCCGAGGTCGCCAAATTCGTCCAGCGCTTGAGCCTCGGCAGGCCCGAAGACCTGCCGCCGCCCATCGACGCCGCGACGGTGGGCTTTTGGCTCGATGCCGCAAATCGCGCAGCGATCCGCAGACCGCGGCTCATCATGGGCGCGCTGCGCTGCGCCGCGCTCGTGGCGGCGCTCGCGCTCTTCGCCGCGTTCGGCGCCGTGCTCAAGCCGGACCTCGCCTGGCTCGGTGCGCCGATCTTCGCGCTGGTGCTATCGCTCGGTTGGGTGGCGCTGCTCGGCGGTCAGGCCGTGTATCGCTGGCAGACGGCCCAGCAGTCGCGCAGCGAGACCGGTTACGCACGCTGGTTGCGACTCGGCCTGATCCCCGCGCTCGCCGCGGCGGCCGTGCTGCTCACCCATGTCGTGAACGCAGCGGTCGGCGCGATGGTCGTCGTGTTCTCGCTATGGCTCGCCGTCGCGCGTTATCGGCGCCGCGCCGGTCGACCCAAGCTCCAAATCGGCAATTGGTGGCGCCTCGTGTTCCTGCTGCCGGCCGCACGTGGCGCGATCGCCGCGCTTTTCCTGCTCGCGCAAGTGGCCGACGTCGGCGCGGGGATCGTGCTCGCGATCTGGCTGGCGGATCTCTGGAAGCAGCGCCATTTCCTGCGCGCCGCGTGATTTGGAGCCCGCGGCGCCTTCGCTGTAGACTGCGCGCCCGAAGAATTTCCGCCTCGTGCATGAGCCAGATTTCCGTCCCCGTCTCGTTCGGCGAACTCGTCGACAAGCTCACGATTCTCGAGATCAAAGCCGAGCGCATGCGCGACGCCGCCAAGCTCGCGAACGTGCGCGCCGAGCTCGAGCTGTTGAGCGCGACGTGGGCGGCCGATCCCGCGGCGCGCACCGACATCGGCGCCGAACGCGCGCGCCTCAAGACGATCAACGAAACGCTCTGGGACATCGAGGACCGCATCCGGCTCAAGGAAAAAGCGCAGGCGTTCGATGCCGAGTTCGTCGAACTCGCCCGCGCCGTGTATTTCCGCAACGACGAGCGCGCCGCGGTCAAGCGCGAGATCAACCTCAAGCTCGGCTCGGCGCTAGTCGAAGAGAAATCGTACGAGGAATACGCGCCGAAGTAGTCCGTTTGCAGAGCCGTTCGCGTCGGTGTCGTGCTCAGGGCGAACGGAGAATGCCACTCCTTGCCGAAGCGAACGCTTCGAAGCGCTCGATCACGTCGTCGACGGCGATCAGATCCATGACGCCGTCGTGCTCGAGTTTCGTTCCCCAGGCGAGCTCGGCGGCGGGTTTGCCGCGGAATTTGCGCGCCGCCGCGTCGTAGCGGTCCACGCACCAGCGGCGGTCGGAATAGGGACCCGAGCGATGCGGATTGCTCGCGGCGTGCAGGCCGAGCACGGGCGTGCCCACCGCATTGGCCATGTGCATGGGGCCGGAATCGGGCGCCAGCACGAGCGTGGCGCGGCCGAGCAGCGCGAGCAGCTGTTTGAGCGTGTCCTTGCCGATCAGGTCGATGGGTGTACTTTTTGCTTTTTCCACAATGGCGTCGCCGAAGGCGCGCTCGAACGCGCTCGGACCGCCGCACAGCACGACGCGCCACCCGCGCTGCGAGGCATGATCCACGACGGCGGCGTAGCGCTCGGGCCGCCAATTGCGCACGCGATGGCTCGAGCAGGGGCTGACGAGCAGCGTCGGCGCGGCGCCCGGCAGGTGCGCGGCGGCGAACTCGTGGGCCGCATCGGGAACCGGGATGTCCCAGCGCACGTCGGTCTGGCGCAAGCCGAGCGGCTCGAGGAAGCTCGCCATCGCGTCGAGCACGTGTTCGCCGCTGCGCGGTTCGATGCGCCGATTGACGAACAGACCGTGGAGATCCTTCGAGCGGGCGCGGTCGTAGCCGATGCGGAGCGGCGCGTTCACGAGCGCGCTGACGAGATTCGCGCGCAGCGCCACTTGCATGTGCAGGAGCGCGTCGAAGCGGCGTCCGGCGAGCGCCGTGCGCAGTTCGCGCAGGCCGCGCCAGCCCTTGGCCTTGTCGAAGATGAGGAATTCCACGCCCGCGATGTCGCCGACCAGGCGGTGCTCGAGCTTGCCGACGATCCAGGTCACGCGCGTGCCGGGCCAGTGGCGCGCGAGCGTGCGCACGATCGGCACGACGTGCGTGACGTCGCCGATCGCCGAGGTGCGCAGCAGGCACAGCGATTGCGGAGGGGCGGGATTTGACGTGGTTCGCATCGCGGCTTGATACACTTGATCGGTTGAAGCCGGGCGGTCCGGCGCAGCGTCGTCTGCGCGGTCCGACCGGGCGAAGAGGCTGCGATGACGCAAGTGACTGTCCAACCGATCGCCGGCGGCGCGATTGTCCTCGACCCGACGCTCGCCGCACAAGCCGGCGGCTTCGATCCGCAATGGTTCGATGCCGACTATTGGCGCGCGCAGGGCCGCGCTGCGCCGACGCCGGGCGGGCGCGGCGCGAGCGTGTTCATCGAGGCCCCGTTCGGTGCGAGCGTGCTGCGCCACTACCGGCGCGGCGGCATGGCCGCGGGCCTGATGGGCGACCGTTACCTGTGGACGGGCGGCGACCGCGTGCGCGCCGTCGCCGAGTTCCGCCTGCTCGCCGCCTTGCGCGAGCGCCGGCTCAACGTGCCGCGGCCGATCGCGGCGCGTTATCGACGCCATGGCCTCTACTATCGCGCCGACCTCATCACCTCGCGCATCGAGGCCGCGGCCACGCTGGCGGAGCTCGTCGCGCGCGGCGCAGCGGACGCCGGCGCCGCTGCGACGATCGGCGCTGCGCTCGCCGAATTCCACGGCGCAGGCGCGTACCATGCCGATCTCAACGCGCACAACGTGCTGTTGCGCGGCGGCGCCGTCTGGCTCGTCGATTTCGATCGCGGCGAGCTGCGCGATCCCGCGCGCGGCTGGCAGCTCGGCAATCTCGCGCGGCTGCGCAGGTCTCTCGTGAAGGTCGGCGCCGCCGCCGCGGGCGAGGCGGCGTTCGACGGCGCGTTCTGGACGCCGCTCATGGCCGCCTACGAACGCGCGCTCGCACGCGCCGAGCCGCATTTTTCCAAGGCGGACACATGAGCTACGCATTGCGCTTTCTCGGTGTCGGCTCGGCCCAGGCCGTCGAGCTCGGTTCTTCGGGCGCCGTGCTCGAGCGCAACGGCGAGCCGCTGCTGCTCATCGATTGCGGGCCCGAGACGCTCACGCGTTATCTCGACGCCTATGGTTCGGCGCCGCGCGCGGTCTACGTCACGCATACGCACATGGACCACGTCGCCGGGCTCGAGCGTTTGTTCTACCGCGTCTATTTCGACGCCGCGCTGAGGGGAAATGTATATTTGTTCACGCATGCCGCACTCGTACCGTACCTGCAGGGGCGCGTAGCCGATTATCCCAATGTCGTCGCCGAAGGCGGCGCGAACTTCTGGGACGCGTTCCGCCTCGCGCCGTGCTCGCGCGGGTTCTGGCACGCCGGGCTCTGGTTCGACGTGTTCGCGACGCGCCATCATGCGCCGATGACTTCGTTCGGCCTCGCGCTGCGCGACGCGTTCGCATGGACCGGCGACACGCGGCCGATTCCGGAGGCGCTCGGCGAATTCGCGCCGGCGCCCGCGCTCATCGCGCACGATTGCGCGCTCCACGGCAATCCGTCGCATACGGGCATCGACGATCTCGAGCGCGAATACGCGGCCGAACAACGTGCGCGCATGCTGATTTATCACTACGGAAGCGCGGACGACGGCGAGGCGCTCGCCGCGCGCGGCTGCCGCGTGGCGCGGCCCGGCGACACCGTACTGCTGCACGATCCGGCGCCCGACGTCGTGCTGGCGCCCGGAGCGGCCGCATGACGCGCGCGCCGATCGCCCATACGCTCGAGGCGCCGCGCGACACGCGCGGGAGACCGCTCAACGACCTGCGCATCTCGGTCATCGACCGCTGCAATTTCCGCTGTCCGTATTGCATGCCCGAAGACGAGTACGCGCACGATCACGTGTTCCTCGCCAAGCAAGACCGCCTGCGCTTCGAGGAGATCGAACGCATCGCGCGCGCCTTCGCCGCGCTCGGCGTGCGCAAGCTGCGCCTGACCGGCGGCGAACCGCTGCTGCGCCGCGACCTTCCCGAGCTCGTGCGCATGCTCGCGCGAATTCCCGGAATCGAGGACATCGCACTGACGACGAACGGCGTATTGCTGCCGCGGCATGCCGAGGCGTTGCGCGAAGCGGGGCTCGAACGACTCACGATCTCGGTCGATTCGCTCGACGCCGGCACGTATCGGCATCTGTCGGGCGGACGCGGCGAGGTCGACGAAGTGCTCGCCGGCATCGCCGCCGCCGAGCGCGCCGGCTTCGCGCGCCTCAAGCTCAACTGCGTGGTGATGCGCGGAATCAACGATGCGCAGGCCACGGATCTCGTCGAGCGTTTCCGCGGCAGCGGCCATATCGTCCGCTTCATCGAGTACATGGACGTCGGCACCGTGAACCGCTGGCGCCGCGATCTCGTCGTGCCGAGCGCCGAGCTCAAGGCGCGCATCGAAGCGCGCTGGCCGCTCGTGCCGCTCGATCCCAACTACCGCGGCGAAGTCGCGCAGCGCTACGCGTTCGCCGACGGCGCCGGCGAGATCGGCTTCATAAGTTCCGTGTCGCAACCGTTCTGCGGCGACTGTTCGCGCGCGCGGCTGTCGGCCGACGGTAAATTGTATACTTGCCTCTTCGCCCAAAGCGGGTACGACCTGCGCGGCCCCTTGCGCGCGGGGCTGGACGATACCGATCTCGTGGCGCTCGTCGCCGAGTGCTGGCGGCAGCGCGGCGACCGCTACAGCGAGCGGCGCGCGGAGCTCGCGGCCGGCGGGCGCGACAGAGTGGAAATGTATACCATCGGAGGATGAGCGTGGCCAATCGCAGAACCAAGGAGACCCTGCGCAGCGAGCGGCGCCAGCGCGAAGGCGCCGCCGGCCGCGGCGAGCTGAGCCACATCGACGCCGAGAACCGGCCGCGCATGGTCGATGTCGGCGCGAAGCCGGCGACGGCGCGCGTCGCCGTCGCGCAAGCCGTCGTGCGCTTCCCGGCCGAGGTCGCGCGCGAGCTCCGCGCGGCCGGCATGCGCGCGGAGAAGGGGCCGATCGTCGACACGGCGATCGTGGCCGGTACGATGGCCGCCAAGCGCACGCACGAGCTGATCCCGTTCTGCCATCCGCTGGCGATCGAACGCTGCCGGTTTTCGATCGTGTTCGAGGCGCCGAACGAGCTCGCGATCCGCTGCGAAGTCGGCGTCACGCACAAGACGGGCGTCGAGATGGAAGCGCTCACGGGCGCGGCGACTGCCGCGCTCACGATCTACGACATGTGCAAGGCGCTGTCGCACGAAATCGAGATCACCGGCGTACGCCTGCTCGAGAAATCGGGCGGCAAGCGCCGCGTGGGCGCGGGCAAGGGTCGCGCATGAAATATCGCATTTTATACTTCGCCTCCCTGCGCGACGCGGCGGGCCACGACAGCGAAGAGTTCGCCTCCGACGCCGCCGATGCGCGCACGGTCTACGACGAGCTCCGCCGGCGCCACGGTTTCGCGCTCGCCGCCGAGCGGCTGCGCGTCGCCGTGAACGGCGAGTTCGCGAGCTGGAGTCGGCCGCTCGCCGACGGCGACGAAATCGCTTTCCTGCCGCCCGTGTCGGGAGGCTAGGCCGCGATGTTCGCGCTCAGCGAAACGCCGATCGACGCCGCCGCGCTGATGCTCGGGCTCGCCCGCCACGAGGCCGGCGCCTGCGTCGCATTCGAGGGCCGCGTGCGCGACAGCAACGAGGGCCGCTCGGTGCGGCGGCTCGACTATCAGGCCTACGCGCCGCTCGCGGCGAGCGAAGGCATGCGCATCCTCGACGAGGCGCGGCAGCGCTTTGCGATCCTCGAGGCGCGTTGTGTGCATCGCACCGGCGCGCTCGCGATCGGCGATCTCGCGGTCTGGGTCGGCGTGGCGGCGGCGCACCGCGGCGCGGCCTTCGAGGCCTGTCGCTACATCATCGACGAGGTCAAGGCACGCGTGCCGATCTGGAAAAACGAGCACTACGCCGACGGCGAATCGGGCTGGCTGCATCCCGACAATACGCCAGTAAGCCTCTGAAGGACGGAATTCAATCTTCAGCTGCCATCGAAGCCGTCGACAAAAATCTCGTCGGCGTTGATCGAGAAGTCGCCTGGCGAGATGTCGAAGAAGATGTTGTCGCTGCAGCGCACTTCCATGCGCGCGGTCGCCGTCGGCAAGTTGGGTGCGGTTACGGTCGCGGCGCCCGTGTTCGGCACGGCGCTCGCGAGCGTCGCGGTGAAGGTCCGGCCGCCGTCCGCTGAGTAGAGCACGTCGACGGCCGCGCAACTCACGGGTGCGATATCGGTACCTGCGACATCCCAGGCGATCGCTTGCGGCGCGTTCTCGATCCAGAGCACGCCGCCCGCGGGTGCGGTCACGCGGAACGGTCCGGCGGCCGCGCTCACGTGCACGGTCGCATCCGTGCTCGCGCTCGCGCCGCCGCCAGGATGGTTGTCGCGCACGGTCGCGCGGAAATGCAGATCGCGCGTCGTCGTCGCCCAGCTTTCGCCGGAAATCTGGCCTCCGGACGGGATCGCGGCGGTGGGATCGTGCACGAGAATGCGCGCCAGCTCGGGCACGAGACGCACGGGGGAGGTCGCCGGCGCGAACGAGCGAAACAAGGGCCGCGTTCCGTCGTCGCCTTCGGGCGGCGCGGCGTTGCCGAGGTCGGTTTCCTCCCAGGCGTAGGTCAGCGTGTCGCCGTCGGCGTCGGCGGCCGACACCATCAGCGCGAATGGCGTTTGTGCAGGAACCGTATGGTCGGGTACGGCAGCGACGACCGGCGCATGGTTCGCCGCGGCGAATCCGACGCCGCAGGTCGCGCCCGTGCCGGCGAGCCGCGAGGCGATCGGCGCCAGGCTCACGGCGTGGAAGTAGGCGTCGGAGTGCGGCTGCAAGTCCGATCCCGCGCAGATGCCCGCATAGCTCATGATCGTGGAGCCGCTGCCGGGCTCGGCTGCCTCGAGCGCCGAGCGGTTGCCGCTGCAGTGGCCGCCCGTGCCGTTGAAGCTGTGCAGCGCGCCAAGCTGATGCCCGAGCTCGTGGGCGAGATAGTCGACCCAGAACGCGTCGCCGTTCGGATTCGAAGAACCCGTCTCGCCCATCGCTTTCTCGTTCGCGTTGCAGGTCACGCCGACTTGCGCGAGACCGCCGCCGCCGGTACCCACGACGTGGCCGATGTCGTAGTTCGCCGTGCCGATCACGCTATCCAAATTGCTCTGGTTCTGCGTTAGCAGCGCGTTCGGGTCGGTGTTCGTGTACGGGTCGTTCTGCGCATCGGTGTAGACGATGCGATCGTTGTTGGCGACGAGCTCGAATTCGACGGCGAAATCGGTGAGGTAGATGCCGTTCACGCGATTCACGGCTTGCACGAGCGCGGCCATGCCGTCCTCGACGGTGCCGCCGAAAACCTGCGTGTACTCGCCGGTCGCCGCGAGTGCGAGGCGGTACGTGCGCACGGTGGCGCCCGTGCTCGTCTGCGGCAGCGGCGTCGCGAGGTCCTTCGCCGCGCCGTCGGCGAGACATGTGAACGGCTGCGGCGAGGACCCGAGCGCATCGCGGCGGAACGCAAGATACCGGTCGCTGCCCGCAGCGACCGGCTGCAGCAGCATCACGCCCTCGGGCGCGCGGATCATCGCGGAGAATCCATGCGGCGAATCGTCGAGACGCGCCTCGACCTCGGGTCGTGCGAGCGCACGTGCGACGTAGCTCGAAATTGCCGGATGCCGCGCGGCCAGCGCGGGCGCCATGACGGCGCTCCGGCGCACGGCGAAGGCCTCGGTCGAGCCGTCCGGCATGGGCAGTTCGACGAGGGCGGGCGCGGCGCTGCTGCGTTCGGGAGGTGCACCGGCGAGCTCCACGCGTAAGGCAGCGACATCGAGCGTGAGCGCGCGCCAGTCACGCGGCGGAACGCTCAGCGCGGCGACGTCGGCGTGGTCGGGCGAGCGGTCGGTCCAGACCGTCTGCGCCTGCGCTACGGTGAACGGCACGGCGAGGCAGATCGTGACGCAGCCGATCGCGAGTCGCGGCATATCGAACCTCGCAAGAGGGCCGCAATGTAGCGCGGCCCCGTCGCGGCCGCCAGCGGGCGGCCTACGAGATAGAAGAATGAGGTGGCAGCTCCGCCAGCCACATCCCGGCACCCGAATCATTCACTACCGTTGCTGCCTTCCGGCCCTGGCGGGGTTTGCAAACTATCGTCGCG
>DASRGX010000043.1:0-54534 GCA_035650835.1 Rudaea sp.
GTGGGCACGTTGCCCGCGTCGACGCCGACATCGGCACCGAGCGATGCCGTCATGCTGGCGCCGAGTTTCAACGTCACCGACGTGCCGTTGAAATTGCCGGTGCCGTCCTCGAAGTCGCCATCCGTACCGTTGACGTATTCGTACGAGAACAGCGCCCCGGTGCCGTCGGCGGCCTGATGCACACTGACGTAACCGCTGTTCGACGGCGACTGCGTAACGAGAGCCAGCGTGCTCGACGAGACGTCGTAGCGATAGATCTCGGGCTCGTTGGCGTTCACATTGGAATAGTCGCCGTCCGAGATGAAATAGATGTAGCGCCCCGCGTTGCCGGCCGTGGCCGCATCGATCGACGGGCTGTAGTTGTTCGTGGACGCGCTCGTCGCCGTCGTCATGCGCTTCCATCCCACCGGCGAGATCGCGTAGCGGAAGATGTCGCCGTTCGTGGCGACGGGGGCGGCGCCGCTCAGGCCGCCGCAGGTCGAGCGCAGGGCGATGAAGTTGCCGGTGTCGCCGCGGCTCAGGTGCGGCTCGAAACCCTGGCACGTCGCGGCCGGCGTGCCCGCCGACATGAAATTCACGGGCGCCGACCACGAGGTCGTGAACGTGCTGTAGACGATCTTCTGCGTCGTGCCCTGCCCCGTGTAGGCGCTGCACGTCGTCTCCCAGGCGATGCGGTTGCCGTCGCTGCTGATCGACGGATTCTTGTTCGCGCAGCCTGTGGTGTTGGTCACCTGCGTCAGCGTGCTCGTTTGGCGGTCCCAGCGATAGATCTGCTGCGACGCAGCCGAATTCAGCGTCGCCGCGATTGCAACGTAGCGTCCGTGCAGCGCACCGACGGTCGTGCCGGAAAGGCTCACGCCTTGCACGCTCCCGCCCGCGGCGATCGTCAGTCCCGTCACGCGCGAATAGCTCGCATCGTAGACGAACACCTGCTGCAGCGCGTTCGGATTGTCCGCGGTGTAGTTGCCCGTCGAGGCGAACGCGAACGCCGTACCCGTGTTGTCGGTGCTGAGCGCCGGGCCGTTGTCCACGGGCGTGAACTGGATGCCGCCGTTCTTGACCTGCACGTTGCTGCCGGAGGAATTCGTGACCTGCGCGAGCGTGCTCGACGCGACGTCGCAGGTATTCGCCACCGACACATTGTCGAGGAGCAGCGCGCTGTCGTATTGGTTGTCGTTCTGGTCGGCGACGCGGAACGTGATCGTCACGGTATTGTTGCCGACCACCGTACCGGGGATGTCGACGCAGGCATGGTGCCAATTGCCGACGCCGAAGCGCAGGCTCGTGTTCGTGATCGGCGCGGCGCCCGTGATCGTCCAATTCACCGCCGTCGCGAACGGCGTGCAGGGTGCCGCGGGATACGGCGAGCCCGTGCCGCCGTCGAGCTTGCAGGCGCTGCCGGTCAGCACTTTCGTCGTCGTGGCGCCGACCGTCGTCTGCACGTCGAAGACGTCGTCGTAGGCGTCGGGCTGGTCCTCTTCGCTGCTCGCGAAATTCCAGTCGAAAATCAGCATCGCCGGGCTCGTCGTCGCCGTGAACGTGACCGTCTGCTGCATCGAGGTCATGTCGTAATCGTTCACGCCGTTGCCGTCGACGTTGTAGGTCGTATTCGACAACGAGCCCGGGCCCGTCGACAGCGCCGCGAACCAGGTACCGCCGTTGGGCGGGTTCACGGCCGTCGAGAAATTCGTCGATTTCACGGCCGCGGCGTGGTTCTGGCCGCCGAGCGTCCAGCCGTTCAGATTGCCGGTCTCGAAATTGCCGTTCGTCACCTGCGCGTGTGCGCCTCGCGCCAGCGGCACGCAGAGCATTAGCGCAAGCAGCCATAATTTCAGGCGCATGGACCCATTCCCCACCACGGCGCCATTTTCGCGCTCAATCATGCGTTTTTCCCGCATCGCCGGTGCCAGCGGCCGCAAATTTCAGACCGAAGACGAACCGATCGACGATATCGACCGTAAGCGATGCAATTGCCGCACCAGCTGCATTGCGCAATTCGAGCCGATAGCTGCCGGGCTTGAGGCCATCGATGCGGAAAAACCCGAAGCGGCTGACGTCCGCCTGCGCGACGCGCTTGCCGGAGGCGTCCAGCACGGCGACCGCCAAACCCTGGGTATCGCCGTAGCCCAGCACGCGTCCGGCGCAGCCGAGGCTCAGTTCGAGATGGAAATCCGCGCGCGTCGTCGCGCCCGAACGCACTTCGACGTTGCGCGCATGCTCCGACCCCGAGAGCTCGATCGGCAGATTGTCCGGATCGAGGCTCACGCGGTAGACGCCGGGCTTCAGATTGTCGATGTAGAAGTGCCCCGATTCGTCGGTTTCCGTGCGCACCTGCCCGTTCACGTTCACGCCCACGTGCGCGAGCGCGTCGCGCCCGATCGCGCGCGGCAAATCGCCGAGCAGAGCGCCCGAAATGCCGCCGACCTGACGCAATGCGATGTCGTAGCCGCCGCGCGCAAGGCCCGAGCCCGTCACGGCGAAATCGGCAACGACGTCGAGCGTCCACGTCGTGCCCGCGGAGCCGGCATTGTTGAGAAGCGGATCTTTGAGAGCATCGAGGCGCGCGGTGAGCCCAGGCCTGAGCTCGAGTGCGCCTTCCAGGAAATAGCCCTTGCTGCTGCCGGCAACGAGCGCACCCGCAGTCCACGTAAAATGCCGGCTGCCGAACGCCGTGCGCGAAAGGAAAAGTCCCTCGCGATTGCCGTAACCTTGCTGATGCAGGCCAGTCGCCATCACGCGGTAATCGTTGTTGATCTCGTATTCGGCGGCGCCTTCGGTGCGATCGATATAACCCGTCACCGACAGGTGGGCCTGCTGCGTCGGGAACCAGCTCGCCGTGTAGGAATAGTCGCCGCGGTAGTCGGGTCGGACATTCAGCGACAACGACGGCAGCGGATGCAAGTCCGCAGCAAGCTTCGTGTAATCGATGTTGCCGTTGACGGGATCCGTCACGCTGCCGTGCACGACCGACACGCGCGCCGTCGTGCCGAAGCTGCGGCCCGCTTCGACATAGTCCGTGTCGGTCGCCGGTGCCGCCGCGGCGATCTCCGCGATCGCTGCTTCGTTCGCTGCGAATCCGGCGTCGAGGTGTTGGGCGTCGAGGTGCCAGAACCAATCGCCGCGCTGGCCGTCGCCGAGCACCTCGTACGCCGTGGAACCGCGCGAGTTGCGCGCGCCATACGTCGCCCAGGTGCCGAACGGACCCAAGCTCGCCGCGGCGCCGGCGCTGCCATAGCCCTGCCCCGCCACGTCCTGTAACACGGCGTCGAGCGTCAGCGACGACGAGACGCCGTAGCGGAACTGGTAGAAACCGGCGCTGCCGCCGCTATTGTCCGTGGGGTCGAGACGTCGGCCGTTGAGTCCGGCACCAGCGAAGCTCACCCATGTACCTTCCGGCAGCTGCAGATTGCTCGCTTGCGAGTACACCCGCTCCACGCGCGTGGGCACGTCGACATCGCGGAATTCGTAGATCGCCACTTCGAGTCGCACCGCATCGCCCGGCGCCGCAGGCACGTTGCGGAACTCGTACTTGCCATCGAGACCGATGGTCTGGCGCATGAGCACCTGGCCGGCGAGCCTAAGCTCGGCGATGCCGCCCGGCGGGCCCTCACCGCGGATCACGGTCAGGGGATTCGCGGCATACGGTACGAGCTGTCCGCTCAGCGGCGCCTGCGCATAGAGGTAGTCGGGTGCGTTGGTATAGGCCATCTGCACGCCGGTCAGATCGAAGCCCGGCAGCAGCGGATTGACCGCGACGCGCTGCTGTCCGATCAGCCAGCGCGCGCGACCCTGGTCGAGCACCCAGACCAGCTCGTTGATGCTCGCGCGGTTGCCGATGCCGTTGAGGATCTGCGCCTGCCAATAGCCTGGGCCGAGCGCACCGCCGAGATCGGTGATCGTCGACGTGGTGGTGTCGCCGCCGCTCGTCTGCGCGGTGACTTCGCTGCGCCAGCGCGACAGACTGACTTGCGGCGCGTGCACGTCGATCGGCACGGTTTCGGTCCTGACGAGCGGTTCTGCGCGCAGGTCGCGCCACGACGTGTCGACGACGAGCGCGAATTCGGCTTCGTTGAAGCGCAAGCGGCAGCCGAGCTTCGTCGCCGCGAGCGACAGAGGCACGAAGTTGCCGCCGCGGTCCGGCGTAATCTCGGCGCGCACGAACTCGGCGTGGCCGAGCGGCGTATCGACGACGAAGCCGTCTTCGCGCGCCGTCACGACGATGCCGAGTGCTGCGCCGAGCGTCTCGAGCGAGACGCCATACTCCGCGTCGGCCGTGGCGCGGCGCAACGCGATGCTGCGGTCCGACTCCTTCCCGTCGATGACAGCAGCCGCGAGCAGCAGGCGCGCCTGCCGGTTCACACCCGCGGGCTCCTTCTGCACGTCGCGGTAGTACGGCACGGCGGGTCCCGCCGAGCCGTCCGCCAGCGCCTCGGGCGTCCATGTGGACAAGCAGAACGCTGCGCCACAGATCAGCGAAACAAATGTATATTTATAGAAAAAGCGGCACACGGCATCGGAACGGCCGCTCGTCGCAGCGGTGGTCGTCCCCCCGTGCGCCTGTCCCCGCAACCGCTCAGTGCGCCGGGACGACGAGCGGAATCTGGCGCGAAAGCTTCTCATCGCCCAGGCGACCGAGCATCACGACGACGTAGGCACCGGGTGGCAGCGGCGAATCGAATGCGATTTGATATGCACGCGTGCCGCCCGGCAGTACCGGCTGACCCGGCAAACCGCCGGCGCGCACCATGCCGCTCGGCAGCGACGCTTTCGGGTCGTTCGCATTCGGCAGCAGCGCGACTTTTTCGAGCCCCGGGAAACTCTCCTTTTTCCACACCATGTATTGTCCGTCGAAGCGCGTATTGGCGTTGCCGGTCGCATTGATCGTGGTGTGAATTCCTTTCGGCGAGGTACTGAGATCGGAGATCGTCGCCGTGCGCGTCACCTGCCCGACCTGCACGTAGATCGCCGTGCGGAACTGGAACCGCGCCCGCAGCGCCGTCTGCGCTCCGTTCGCGCTCGGCGCACCGAGCGGCTGCGGTTGCGGCACCTCGTCGAAGATCAGCATGGCGCGGTGTTCGCCGGGCGCGAGCTCCACTGCCGGCCGCACCGCGAACCGCACCGCCTGCGTCTGCCCCGCCGGGATCGTGAACTCGACGGGGTTCACGACGACCCACTGGTCGAGCGAAGTATCCGTGCCGGGCAGGATGCGTATTTCCGAGTGCTCGTCGAAATCCCAATTCACCACGCTCACGCGAACGGACTTGTCCTCTTTGGTGAGATTGAACAAGCGGAACGCATGGGTCTTCTGCGCTTCGTCGAGCGCGAGGTCGTAGTACTGCGGGCTGAAACCCACCTGCGCATGCGCGACGGCGGCGACGAGCAAGCAACCGATCAACAACGCGACGCGTATGCGCATCAATAACCCTCCGTACGCAGGATGATGCGGCCGCCGTATTGTCCGGCGTGCGTGAGCGCCCCGTTCGGGATCTGCAGCACCACGCCGCCCTCGATGACGCGCGTGCCGGTGCCGTCGGTGCGGAGCGTCGGTGCGTTCTCGAGTACGAGCACGGGAATCGAAACCTCATCGTGGCCGAGCAACGTGAGCTTGCCAGGTTCGCCTCGCAACGATTCTACCGTGGCGGTGACGTGCATCGCGGCACCGGTGGCCGTCGCGGGGACGCTGAGGCGCCACACATGCTCGATTTCCCGGCGTACGAACGGCGTGAGCGCTTGCGCGGGGGTCGTGTAAGTCGCTTCGAGCTTGCCGCGAGCGGGCGCGACGGCGATGGCATGGACACCGGGCACCGCGACGGTGTTCGCGCCCGCCACGTCCTCGGCGCGTATCGCTTCGAGGCGTGGACTACTTTGCAGCGTTTCGAGTACGGCAGCACCCCATTGCAGGGGTGCATGTGCGCTCGGAATTCCCATCGGGAGCGTGCGCAGGCCGGCGGGAGAACCCGCCAGGCCCGCGGCGGCTATCACCGTCCATAGCGCAGACATCGACATGGCTGGCCGCTCCCCGCACGGACGGTGACGCGATCACGTACCGCTGATCGTCAGGATGTAGTTGCTCGCGCCGGTGCCGGTCGCGTTCGTCTCATACAGACCCGACGTGGTCGCATTGCTCAGGTTCAGCGTCAGAGCAACGTTACCCTGCTGCGCGTTCACTAGACCCGGGTCGGCGAATGTCACGGCCGTGGTGTTGTTGCCGGAGACGTTCGGCGTCGTGGAGACGAGCGGTGCGCTGAGGACGATCGTCTGCGGTCCCGTGCCGTTGAGCGACAGCGTCGAGCTCGTGCCGAGCGAAATGCTGACGGTCGTGTTGGCGCTCGTGCCGCCGACGGCGCGGACGGCCCACACGTTCTGCAGGCTCAGCGGGACGGCCGAGGCGTTGAAACCACCCGGCGACGTACCGATGCTGCCGTTCGCCGAAAGGCCACCGGCGCCGCCTGCGGCGGTCAGCGTGCCCGACGCGCCCAAGTCGCAGTTCGCAGCCGAGGTGCTGTAGATCGCACCCGGCGTGCCGCTGCCGCACAACATGCCGGCCATCGCCGACGACGGCACGGTCACGTTCACGGTCGAGAAATAGTAGAGAATCGTGATCGGGCTCAACGTGACGTTGAGATCGACCACGGCGTTCTGAGCGCTGACCGTGCTGCTGCCGAACAGCGCGCCGAAGACCAACAACAACGATGCGCCGAGACGCATCCGAAACTTGGTAAACATACTCATGGCTGCAAACCCCTATGCTGGCTAAATTCGATAACAAACACGCTGCACGTTTCCCTCGATCCCCCGGCGCTCGCGAGAGCCGTGGTCCCGGGTGACACGCAAAGCGCGCTTGATGGATCAGATGTCCGCAGGCGGTCTGGGAACGCCCGGCTGGTTGCCGTCACCCTCGGCATCCAGCATCCCTCACAGGGTAATGTGCAGAGAATATGCCAGTTGCGACATCTCTAGCCAGAGATGGCTAAAAGAATATTACAAACATGTACTTAGATGCTATCGCATCGAAGCGAGACGACGCTATTGCGGCAGAAATGTGACGCGCGTCGCACAACGTCGCCGCGGCACGCATGACGAATCTCGACGCTCGGAGTCAATCAGGGTGCCAAACGAACCCTGCCGGCCACCGCATCCGCCACCTCGACGACGTATGCCTCCGTCTCGCCCGGCACGTCGATCGTGACTTGCCAGTGCGATTCCTCGTGCGTGGCGGTGACGTGCAGATCGTTCGGCGAAGCGCCGGCGAGCCCTGCCAGCTTCAGGGCTTGCGTCACGGCGCCGCGGCTGTCCGCCGCCATCTTCTGCTGCTGCATTTTCTGTTCGCCCGGCTCCTCGGGGGCTTGCGGCAGGCCGTGCTCGCGCCGCCACTGGCGAACGAGAGCAGCGATCTCCGGCGACAGCGTCATCGTGAGGCCGACGTCCGCCGCCGTCGCGGGTTGCACGCTTCCCAGAGCGAGCAGCACGAGGAGCAGCAGCTTGAAGGAGATCGAGCGATGGATGCGTGTGGTGTTCACGGCATCTGATACTAGGAACGCAGATCACGCGCCGTAATACGTACGAATGCGTAATAAGTATTCCTACGTAGGCGGCGAACACCGTTCGCTAACGCACCTGCTGCCGCAAAAGAGGATCAGCGCGAAGGCTCGACGGAGGGCGTCGCGGACGCGAGTCGGAGCGACCTCAGCCCTGCCGCAGTTGCCGCATGAGCGCTACCAGTCGCTCGATGTCGGCGTCGTCTGTGCGCCAGGACGACACGCTGATGCGGAACGCCGGCCGACCTTGCCAGACGGTCGGGCCGAACCACGCTTCACCGCTCGCCTCGACGGCTTCGCGCACGGCGACCGTGGCGGCATCGGTTTCCGCGCGTGCGAGCACTTGGTTCAACACGACGCGGTTCACTACCTCGTAACCGGACTCGCGCAGCCCGGCGGCGACGCGCGACGCGAGCGCGCAATGACGTTCGACGAGCGCTGCGACGCCGCGGCGCCCGAGCGTGCGCAGCGCTGCCCAGACCGGGATGCCGCGCGCCCGGCGCGAGAATTCGAGCGTGAAATTCTTCTGCGCATCTTGCGCGGCCGTGGCGTAGGCGGCGTCGCTGTTCATGGCCGCGGCGAGCGCCGGCGCATCGCGCACGATCGCCATCGCCCCGTCGTACGGCGTGTTGAGCCACTTGTGGCCGTCCGTCGTCCAACTGTCGGCGTCTTCGATGCCTGCGGTCAACGCGCGTTTCGACGAAGCGCGCGCCCAAAGTCCGAACGCGCCGTCGACGTGCACCCAGGCGCCGGCGGCGCGCGCACGCGGCACGATCTCGGCGAATGGATCGAACTCGCCCGTGTTGACCTCGCCGGCCTGCAGGCACAGGATCGTCGCGTCATCGAGCGGCGGCAGCCGCGCGGCATCGATGCGGCCGTAAGCATCGACGGGCGCGACGACGAGCCGGTTCGCGCCGAAACCGAGGATGCGCAGCGCTTTCTTGACGGTCACGTGCACGGTTTCGGAGACGATCACGCGCAGAGGCGGCGCGCCGAGGAGACCATCGCCGTCGAAATCCCAGCCCTTGCGCGCAAGCAATGTGCGCCGCGCGGCCGCGATCGCGCTCAAGGTGCACGCGGTCGCGCTCGTGCCGAAGCCGACGGCGCTCGCACGCGGAAGGTCGAGGATCTCGAGCAGCCAGCGTGCGGCCTGCCGCTCGATCGTCGCCGCAGCGGGCGAGTTCGCGTACGCGGAAGCACACTGGTCCCACGCGAGCATGAGGCGCTCGGCAGCCGCAGCCGCCGGCAGCGCCGCGCCGATCACGAAGCCGAAATACCGCGGGCCGTTCGAGGCCACCGTGGCCGGCGACCCCGCCTCGTCGAGCAGCCGCAACGTGTCGGCCGCCGCGCAGCCCGCATCGGGCAGCGGCGCATCGAACGCGTCAAGTCCGGCAATCGCGGTTGCATCGGGAAACACCCGGCGCGAGGCGACGCCCGCGAGATACGCGCGTGCGCGATCGTCGGCCTCGGCCGCCAGCGCGATCTCGTCGGCGCGGCTCATCTCGTCGGTGCGGTTCATAGCGTGCGCAGCTCGCCGGCGACCGCGCGCAGTGCCGCGTCGACGCGGCGGTAATACGTGAACTTGCCGATGCGCTGCGCGCGCACGAAACCTGCGTCGGCCAGGATCTTCATATGCCGCGTCGTCGTCGCAGGCGCGATGCGCAGCTTGCGCGTCAACAGCGTGCAGCACACGCCGACGCGGTCGATGTCGGCGTGTTCCTGCCGCGGGAAATGCCGGCGCGGCGCCTTGAGCCAGCGCAGCACGGCGAGCCTGCCAGGATGGGAAAGCGCCGAGAGGCGCTCGGAGGTATCCATGTCGATTGCAAATTTAGCAAAACGACGAAATGTATGCAATCGCGGACGACCGCGGGATTCCTCTATCCCTTTGGCGTATGCTTCGGCTTTGCGGCCGCGCGCCGCGCGAATGAGGCCGCCATGACCGCAGCCCCCGACCTGCCGAACGCACCCGTGCCGATGCGCGAGATCTTCTGGTATTTCCTCAGGCTCGGCTGGCTCGCGTTCGGCGGCCCGGTCGGCCAGATCGGCCTCATGCACCTCGACGTGGTCGAGCGGCGCCGCTGGCTCAGCGAAGAGGAGTTCGTGCGCGCGCTCAACTTCTGCCACGTGCTGCCGGGGCCCGAAGCGCTCCAGCTCGCGATCTACATCGGCTACAAACGGCGCGGCTATTTGGCTGGCGCGCTCGCCGGCGTCCTGTTCATCTTGCCGGGCTATCTCACGCTCGCTGGGCTCGCCTGGGTGTACGTGCATTTCGGCAAGACGCCGCAAGTGCTCGGCGTGTTGTGGGGATTCCGTCCGGTGGGCTTGGCGCTGTTGCTCGCGGCGCTCGTGCGCATTTCACGCGCCGCGCTCAAGGGGCCGCTACCCGTCGCGCTCGCGCTCGCCGCGTTCGCGGCGTTCTACTTCGCGCACTTGCCGTTCGTGCTCGTGCTGCTCGGCTGCGGCGTGCTCTATCTCGGTTCGCGGCAGATCGGCAGATTCGGCGGCGCAGCCGCCCTGCTCGCCATGCCCGTGCTGAGCCGCGCCGACGAAGCCGCCGCGCGCCTCGCCGACATCTCGTGGTTCTTTCTGAAGGTCGGCTTGTTCTCGTTCGGCGGCGCGTACGCCGTGCTGCCCTACATCCGCGACGGCGCCGTCGCGCAATACGGCTGGATTTCCGACGCGCAGATGATCGACGCGCTCGCGCTCGGCGAAACGACGCCCGGCCCGCTGATCTCGATCGGCATCTTCGTCGGCTTCCTGGCGGGCAACGGTGCAGCGGCGCCGTGGCTCGGCGCGAGCGCGGCAACGTTCTGGCTGTTCCTGCCGTCGTTCGTGTTCGTGCTCGGCACCGCCCGCTACATGGAGTGGTTGACCACGCGCCCCGGCATCAAGGAGTTCCTCAAAGGCGTCACAAGCGGCGTCGTAGGGCTCATGTTCTCGATTGCCATCCCGCTCGCCAAAGTGGCGTTCATGCCGCAAGGGGCGCTCGACGTCTGGACGCTCGCACTCGGGCTGGCGGCATTCGCGCTGCTTACGTTCTGGAAATGGCGGCTCAACGTGGTCGCCGTCGTGCTCGCAGGCGGCGCGCTTGGGCTGCTGCGCGCATTTGCGCCGGGGTTGTTCGGCGCGTGAGCGCCGTAGATGCGTCGTTCCACGACGCGGATGTCCTCGAGCGCGCAGCGCGCGATGAGTCCGGCATCGCGGTCGGCTTCCGAGCCGCGTTCGCCGTCGGTTCGGTAAGACAACGTATGCCCGTAGCGATCGAGCGCGAGCATCGCGATGAGCAAGGCCTCGGCGATGCAGCGGACGCGCGGCGGCAGCACGTCGTTTTCGATGATGGCGAGTACGTCGGTGACTTTCATGGCACGACCTTCCATTGCGGTGGATCTCCCTGCAACATTCGGTATACCCCTGCTCCGCGTGCGAAAACGTGACGGAGTAGCGGCGCGGCTGGGGAAAAGCACTCAGCGTGGGCGTACCGGGTAGCCCATCCCGACGCCACGTTGCATTCCGCACGCCGGCGCCGCAGTGAGGATCTCCTCGATTCCTGCACAATCCCCGGGTAAAGTGTCGCCGCATTCGGCGATGGGGTACTCGCTCGATGGAACTGCTGCTGTGGCGCTGGAGCACGACGGTGCAGATCACCTCGGAGCTCATCATCGCCATCTTCTTCGTCTTGTTGGCGCGCTCGCTGGGGCGCGCCGAGCTGCGCGGCTGGGCGAGCGCGTGGGTCGTGAACCTGACCGCGCTCTCCGTCGTCTTCGTGTTCTGGGCGCTGCAGCCCGGCACGCGCGCGTCGTTCGCCGTGCTCGCCGCGCTTTACGTGTTCCTGAAGACCTTGTTCGTCGTGCTGCTCGGCTTCGGCACGGCGAGCTTCAGCGCGCGGAGCGCCAGGATTCCATTCGTACAGATCGTCGTGGGGGTCGCCGCGTTTTCCATGCTCGCGGGCGCATTCGCGCAGACGATCGACCGCCTCGGCGTCATCGAATCGATGGCCATCTTCCTCGGTCTAGCCGCCGGCACGGCCTATGTGCTGCGCGCGCGGCCGCCCGGTTATGCCTGGCTCGCGACCGGCTTCGTCGTGCGCGCCCTGCTCGCCGTCGCCGAGAGCGCGGCGCACGGCGAGCAGGTCGTGCGCGCGGGCGAGCCCGCGCAAACCGTCGCGATCTTCCTCGCGTCCTATTCCTCGTTCGACGCCGGCGCCGAATGGATGATCGCGCTCGGTTGCGTGCTCGTGCTCTATCGCACGATCCTGCGCGAACTCCGCGGCGCCAACATGGAACTGCTCGCCGCCAAGGAAGAGATGCAATCGATGCTCGACCACGATCAATTGACGGGCGTGCTGAGCCGGCGCGCGCTCGCGCGCCGGCTGCGCGAGGCGCAGGAGACCGGCGCCGCCGTGCTGTTCTTCGATCTCGACGGCTTCAAGAAGATCAACGATTCGCTCGGACATCAGGTCGGCGACGATTGCCTGCAGCGCTTCGCCAAGGCGCTGCAGGAATGCTTCCGTTCCGGCGAGAACGTCGTGCGCTATGCAGGCGACGAGTTTCTCGTCATCGCACAGGATCTCGAAACCGATGCGATCAGCGCACGCATCGACGCCTTGCGCTATCGCCTGCTCACCCAGCCCGCAGACCAGCCGCCGATTCGTTTCTCGGTCGGCTTCGCGCATCTGCCTGCACACGAGGACGCCGACGCCGAAGCCGTCATCCGCGCGGCCGACGAAGCGATGTACCGCAACAAGGAAAGCGCCAAGCGCGCTGCGCGCGGCGTCGAGGTGGCCTGAACGCGCTCACACCGCAGCGATCTCGGCTTCGATGCGCCGGCACAAGGGCGCATCGGGCAGCGCACCAGTGCCCGCACCGAGATCGTCGATCAAATGACCGACGTCGCGCGTGCCCGGGATCGCGCACGTGACCGCCGGATTCGCGAGCACGTATTTGAGCAGCACCTGCGCCCAGCTCGTGCAGCCGATGTCGGCCGCCCACGCGGGCAGCGCACGGCTGCGCAGCTTCGCGAACAGTTCGCCGGCGGCGAACGGGCGATTCACGATGACGCCCATGCCGCGCTCGCGCGCGAGCGGCAGGATGCGCGCCGCGGCGGCGCGCTCGGCGACCGAATAATTGACCTGCACGAAATCGATGCGATGCCGCTCGATCGTGCGCGCCAGATCGCCGTACGCCGACTCGAGATAATGCGTGACGCCGACATACCTCAGCCGGCCCTCGGCCTTCCATTCGGCGAGCGTGGCCAGATGCGTTTCGACGTCGACCAGGTTGTGCACCTGCATGAGGTCGAGTCGGTCGACGCCGAATTCGCGCCGCATGCGCTCGAGCTGCGCAATGCCGGCTTCCCGACCGATCGCGGCGATCTTCGACGCGACGAAGAGCTGCTCGACGATCCCGAGCTCGCGAGCCAGGCGTCCCGTCGCCGCCTCCGCCGCGCCGTAATCGGGCGAGGTGTCGACGACGCGCCCGCCGCGCGCCACCAGCGTTCCGAGCACGCGGCGAGCTTCGCCCCAGCGCGGATCGTCGGCGGTCAGATCGAAGCCGATGTAGGTACCGAGCCCGATCACGGGCAGGCGCTCGCCGGTCGCGGGAATCGGTCGCGTCTCGAGCGCAGCGGGCGCGTCGGCACGCAGCACGCCTGAGACGCACGCGCCGACCGCGGCCTGGGCGAAAGCGCGACGCGTCAGCATGGCGGCTTCCTCGTGTTCCTGTGGGGTCAGCCTAGCAGGCCGCACGAGCGCGCCGAACTGCCGGAAGTCCTGTCAGATTTCACAGGTGAGGGCGTGCGCGATCCGTGCTACATGGCGCGCATGGGGCCGCGAGTTCGCACGGTCGAGCGCTTCTTGGGACGAGGTGATCGAATGAAAACGATACGTTTCGCCAAAGTCGCTTTGTGGATCGGCGCGGCGTTCTTGCTGGCGTCCGGGCTGGCGTCGGCGCAATGCACCGCGAACGTGTACAACTGCTGTGCCGACGGCACGCCCGGCACGCCATGCTGCGGCTATGGCCCCTGCAACATTTTCTGCGGCAACTGCGATGGCGGCTGCCGGCGCCAGCCGGACCCGCTGCCCAGCGGATGGGACCCGAGCTGCGGCCATCTCACGGGCGGCCTCGACATCGGCAAGGCGATCAAGGACGACAAAGGGAACGCCGAACAAGCGAAGAAGATTCCCGAGCCGCTGGTCGGGCGGGCGCTGTTCGACAAGATCGATACGAACCATGATGGCACGATCTCGCTCGCCGAAACCGAGGCCTGGGCCAAGGCGTCGAAAAGCACGATGACGAAGGCAGAGATCCGCGCGGGCTTCGAAAAAGCCGACGCGAATCACGACGGCAAGATCCAACCTTCGGAATTCGACCGCAGCCTCGCGGATACGCCAGAGAACAGCGCGGGCAAGCACCGCTGAGGCGAGCGTTCGCCTATACTCGCGGCAACGCGTTCCGGCGCTGCCGCGATGCTGTCGATCGTCGTCAATTTCTACAACAACCGCCGCGAGGCCGCGAATACGCTTTACGCGTTGACGCGCAAGTACCAGGGCCTCGCCGCCGATTTCCGTTACGAAGTCATCGCGCTCGATCACGGTTCGACGCTGCCGCTCTCCGCGGAGGATGTACGGGCATTCGGACCGGAGTTCGTCTATCGCTACATCGAGACCTCGGACATCTCGCCCGTGCGCGCGGTCAACGCCGCATGCCGCGACGCGGCCGGCGACCGCCTCGCGATCATGATCGACGGCGCGCATATCGTCTCGCCCGGAGTGCTCGCCGGCATCGAGCGTGCGTTCACGCTTTTCGCGTCGCCCTTCGTCGCGACGGTGCCGCTCCATCTCGGTCCCAAGGTGCAGAACGCCTCGGTCAAGGAAGGCTACGATCAGCGCGCCGAAGACGAACTCTTGCGCCGCCTGGCGTGGAAGGACGACGGTTATCGCCTGTTCGCCGGCGCCGGATCGTTTTCCGACGGCAGCTTGGGCTGGTTCGGCTGCCTGTTCGAGAGCGGCTGCTTCGCGCTCGCCAAGCGCGATTTCGTCGCGCTCGGCGGCTTCGACGAACGGTTCCAATCGCGCGGCGGCGGACTCGTGAATCTCGATTTCTTTCAGCGCGCCGCGGGACGGCGCGACCTCGAGTACGTGCTGCTGCTCGGCGAGGGCACGTTTCACCAGTTCCACGGCGGCGTCGCATCGAACGCGCCGGCCGATGCCACGCCGTGGAAGGAATTCCACGAAGAGTACCAACGCTTGACCGGCCGGCGCTTCGAGCGCGTCGCGCGTCGGCCCTATTTCCTCGGCGCGGTGCCGCCGCACGCGCTGGCGGCGACGCGGATCTCCGCGGATCTCGGCCTCGAGCAGTGGCTCAAATGGCGTGCAGGCGGCGTGCGTGCGTGAGTCGAACGCAGCGAGCGAGCAATAGCGGGCCGCGAAGAATCGGCACACTGGCAATTCGTACGACGCCGCTTCTGATTGCCCGTAACGTTGTTCTTCGCGTACTCCGTGGTTCTATCGTTTTCTCACGCAAGCGAAACGACGCGCACGACCGACTCGCGATGGTCACCGAAGCCCATCTCTCGATACAGCTGGCACGCACCCGCGTTGTCGCGCATGACGTGCAGGAACGGCGTTTCGCCGCGCGCGAGCTGGCGCCGCAACAGCTTCTGCGTGAGCCGGCGTGCGAACCCGCGGCCTTGGAAATCGGGATGCGTGCAGACGCCGCTGACTTCGCGCCAGCGGCCCGCGAACGTGCGCTCGCCCGCCATGGCGACGAGCCGTGAGCCTTCGAAACAGCCGAAATAATCGCCGAGTTCGAGCGTGCGCAGGCCGAACGGGCCGGGATGCGTGAGCTCCGCGAGCGCGAGCGCCTGGGCGGCGTGTTCGGGACCGAGCGGAACCGCCTCCGGCGCTTCGTCGCGCGTGGGCATCGGGCCTGCGTAGACCATCTTGAACATCGTCGATTCGAGTTCGATGCGCCAGCCCGCCGGCGCCGCTCCGGACCATCCATCGCAATAGAAGCGTTCGCCGGCTTCGCAGTGCGCGGCAAGCGCAGCGAAGTCGGGATGCTCGGCCTCGGGAAACCCCACGATCGGTGAAAATCCCGGCGCGTAGCGGCGTGCGCGCGCATCGCCGAGCGCGAAGCGGGCGTGCGCGCCGCTCAGGCTGTGCCAGAAAATATTGTCGAGGAGTTCAAGCATCGCGGCGACCCGCGCATTATCGCCACGGCGCAAGCGCTGCGTCAAAACGCAGCGGCGCAGCGAAAAAAGCTCAGCTTGGCGCGCCGACGGCGGCCGTGATCGCGTTCGCGAGTTCCGCGCGCCGGTACGGCTTGGACAGACGGCGCAGATACGGCGAAGCGCTGTTCGGCAGCTCCGCATAACCGCTGGCGAGGATCACCGGCAAGCCCGGACGCAATTGCCGGATCGCATCGGCGAGCTCGATCCCCGTCATGCCGGGCATGGCCTGATCGGTGAGCACGACGTCGATGCTCGTGTCGCGCGCCACGATTTCGAGCGCCCTTGCGCCGCTTTCCACTTCCACGACGCGATAGCCGAGATCGTCGAGCGCCGCCCCGGTGCTCACGAGCACGAGCGGGTCGTCGTCGACGACGAGCACGACATAGCGGCGCTGCGCCGGGGTCGGCGCTTCTTCGCCGGCTCCGGCTTGCTGGGTTGCGGCGACTTTCGCGCGCGTCGCCGGCAACCAGATCTCCACGGTCGTGCCCTGCCCGCGCCGACTCGCGATGCGCAGCCTACCGCCCGATTGCTCGGCGAGACCATGCACCATCGGCAGCCCGAGACCCGTTCCCTTGCCGACACCCTTCGTCGTGAAAAACGGCTCGGCGGCGTGCGCGAGCGTCTCCTCGTCCATGCCTTCGCCGGTGTCGGTGACGGACAGGCAGACATAGACACCGGGATCGACGCCCATCGCATTGCCTTCGCCGAGCGTCACCTTGCCGGCGCCGATCGTGATCACGCCGCCGTCGGGCATCGCATCGCGCGCGTTGACCGCGAGATTGAGCAGCGCCGATTCGAGCTGGTTGGGATCGCTGCAGACCGGCGGCAGCGCATCGGCGAACGCGGTCTCGATCGTGACTGTCGGTCCGAGCGTGCGTTCGAGCAGCAGCTCCATGCCGGCAACGAGCTTGGGCACGTCGACGGCTTCGAGCTTGAGTTCCTGGCGACGCGCAAACGCGAGCATGCGCTGGGTGAGCGTCGTACCGCGCTCGGCCCCTTGGATTGCATTGTCGAGCAGCGCGAGCGAACGCTCGTCGCCGCGTAGGCGCTTGCGCAGCACTTCGAGGCTGCCGAGGATCGCGGTCAGAAGATTGTTGAAATCGTGCGCGATGCCGCCCGTGAGTTGTCCGATCGATTCGAGCTTCTGCGTCTGGAACAATGCGCGCTGCGCCTGGGCGAGCGCTTGTTCGGCCTGCTTGCGCTCGGTGATGTCGCGCGTCACCTTGGCGAAGCCGATCAGTTTTCCGTCGTCGTCGCGGATGGCGTCGATGACCACGTTCGCGAAGAAGCGCGTGCCGTCCTTGCGCACGCGCCATCCTTCCTTTTCGTAGCGGCCCTCGCGCGCGGCGGTCTCGAGGGCCCGCGCCGGCACGCCGCTACGGCGGTCTTCCTCCGTGTAGAAGGTGGAAAAATGGCGACCCAGGATCTCGTTGACCGAATATCCCTTGATGCGTTGCGCGCCCGCATTCCAGCTGCTCACGTTGCCGGCCGGATCGAGCATGAAGATGGCGTAGTCGGTGACGCCCTGCACGAGCCGGCGGAATTGTTCTTCGCTTTGATGCAGCGCGTCGACGGCGCGCCGGCGTTCGGTGAGATCGCGCGTGATCTGGGCATATCCGACGACGCTTCCGTTCGCGTCCACGATCGGATCGACGACGACGTGCGCCCAGAAGCGCGCGCCGTCCTTGCGCACGCGCCAGCCTTCCGATTCGAAATGGCCACGCTCCGCGGCCGCGCTCAACGCCTGCTCGGGCAGGCCGGCACGACGATCTTCGTCTGTGTAGAAGCGCGAGAAATGCTCGCCCAAGATCTCCCGCGCCTCGTAACCTTTGAAGCGCTGCGCCCGGGCGTTCCAGCTCGCAACGCGCCCATTCTCGTCGAGCATGTAGATCGCGTAGTCGGCGATCGGATCGGCGAGCAGCCGATAGCGCTCCTGGGATTTACCCGGCGAAATCTGATGACGCGCATCCACGGCGATCGAAGCTCCATTGAAACGAAGCGCCGTGCGAACTGCGACGGCGCTCGTTCGGGGATTCTAGCCCGCGGTGCCGGGTGAACGGTGCCGAAACTGCTCGTCGGTCGGCCCGCGTTCATCTGAGGCGGATGAGCTCGCCAGAATCAGTTTCGATCCGCGGGCAGGCGATCGATGCGCACAGGTCCGCGCCATTGCCGCAGCACCGCGGCCGCGAGCGAGACGTCCTCCTGACGATCGTCGCGAAGCTCGCGCAAGGCGGTCCACGGCAGATGCGGATGTACGTGGTGAGTTCGGTGCAGGTTGAAATTGAGGAGCATCGCCTGGGCCCAGGCCGGCGCACGCAGGTTCAACGCATAGTCGCGCGGCGCGAGCGGCGTTCCATGGTGCGGCGCGTGATCGAGTTGCGAGATCACGAATCCGCGACCGCACAGCAACAGCGCGGGAAGCATCCAGTCCGATCCGTAGGCGACGAATGCGAACGCGAGCGTCGCGGCGATGCACAGAGCGTCGATGCGCACTTCGGCCAGAGCTGCCGTGCCGAGCAGCTCGCGATCCGCCACGGGCATCATGCCGCGGCTGCCGTCGGGGAGGTCCGGACACAAGCGCGCAAGCGCCCGCCGCAAGATCGGGCGCGGCAGGAAGCACAATACGCAGAGCGCCAGCTCGCCCGCATAGAGGCCGAACGCGATGCGGAAATAGTGGAACGCGTACGCGGACACATGCGACTCGTGCGCGGGATCGTAGACTTCTTCGCGCGCCACCGGCGAACGGTTGTAGCGGTGATGGCGCAGATGCGCGAAACGCGCAGCGCGGAACGGCACGCCGAATGCGATGGCGAGCGCGCGCCCGAGCATGACGTTCGCGCGGCGCCCGGGCAGCAGCACGCCATGAATCGCTTCGTGCACGAGCGCCCAGTGTGCGGGCGTGGTCGCCGCGACCGCAGCGAGAGCGGCGACCTTCCACCCCATCGGCAACGCCACGAATGGCAGCGCGAACAATGCCGCGCCGGCGGCTGCGAGCAGCGCCGCGGCGACGACGGTGTTCAGTCGCGCGGGAATGCGTGCCGCCGCCAGCATCGCGATCAGCTCGCCTCGGGTTTGCGGCCGACGAAAAGGTAATACGGCACGCGCAGACCGGGCAGGTACGGCACACGTGCGCGCCGCTCGTCGAGCGTGTGCTGCGGGAACGTGCCGCACAAGTTCGCGAGATGCGCCGGATCGAGACGCACACCGTCGTGCGCGAACCAGCTCCGCCAGAACGCACGCTGCAAGCGGCCGACGCGCCGCGTGCCCGCCGCTTCGGGCACGTAGAAATCGACCGCGCCGATCGCGCCGCCCGGCTTCAACATCGACCACGCGTTCGCGAGCGCGCCTCGCCAGTCCGGGATCATCGTGAGCGCGTAGGAAAAGTATACGCAATCGACGGGCGCGTCGGGCCGGTACGTCGTGGCATCGGCTTCGACGACACGCAGATTCGCGAGGCGTCCCGCTCGCGCACGCGCCACGTCGAGCAGCGCCGGGCAGAGATCCACGACCGTGAGTTCGGCGATGCGCGCGAGGCGCGGCCCGAAGAACTCGGCGTTGCGCGCGGTGCCGCCGCCGAGCTCGACGACGCGCGCGGCCTCGGGCAGCGGCAAGCGCTCGACGAGCTCGGCACGTCCCGGCAGCAAGCGGTCGCGGAACTCGTCGTAATGCGCGGCCTGCGGCGCATAGAACGACTGCAGACGCTCGGCGTGCGCAGCGCGATGCGGCATGCCGCGCAGCATGCGTCCGAGCACGACCGCGTCGCGGCGCAAGCGCTCAAGCGGGCGCATGGGCGATCACGAACCCAGCGTAGGTGTGCACGCGATCCTGCGTCTGCAGCGCGCGCGCGGTGTCGTCGAGGAACGTGAACATCTCGCGCAGGCGCCGACGCTCGGGGCCGAGCTCGATCGCATCGAGATACGCGGGTTTGGCGTGCGCACTGCGCAGCAGGATGCGCGCGCCCGGCGCCGCTCGCGCGCAGATCGCGTTCCATTCGTCGACGAGCGCGTCCGGGTAGTACGAGCTCATCCAATCCATGTGGTCGAGCAGCACGAAGCGCGAGATCTGCCCGTCGTGGCCGTGCAGGAATTCGGTGACCGTCGTCGTGCGCGCTTCGATGCGGTCGACGAGACCGTGCTTCAGCGCGAGGAAGCTCGGCTCTTTCAAGTATTCCGGGCAGCACTCGCGTTCGTAGCGGCCCGTGAGGTACACGCGCCAGAAGTAATTGCTCGCGAGCGGCAGCTGGCGGAACACGTATTCGACCGCTTCGCGGATGAAATTCGCGAGGCCTCCCTCGTGCTGCGCTTCGACGAGCTTGCGCTGCGGATACGGCACGCCGAGCAGGCTCATGACGAACTGGCGCGAGATCATCCAATTGACGGTGCGGTTCCACAGCAGCGGCGCGATGCGCTCGTCGTAGATCGTCTGCTGTTCGTTGACGTCCTTGGCCTGCACGAGCGCGTCCATCGCCGCGCCGAGCCGCGGCCGCATGCGAAAATACTGGCGCACGCCGCGCGCGACGAGGCCGGACAGCCCGTGGAAATAGAAGCTGCCGCGGCGGCTCGTGAACCAGTTCCAATGCCGGTCCCACCAGCCGCGCGCGAACTCCGAGAGTTCGCCGCGAAGTACATTCGTATACAAATCGCGGAACTTGGGATGGTAGCCGGTGCCGAATACCGCGAAGAAATCGTCGAAGTCGAGCTTGCGGATGCCGGCGAGCTTGAGCTCCAACAGCGCCGTCTGGCGCGGATTGGCGTCAACGGCATAGATGCGCCGCGGCCGCAACAGCGCGTAATCCAGCACATTGCAGCCCGCGCTCGTGATCACGAGCACGTCGTCGCTCTCGCCGATGCCGAGCACCTGGCGGTCGACCGCCGGATCCTCCCAGCAGGCGTTGTAGATCAGCGTGCGCGAATAGATCGCATTGAAGACGAGATGATCGAGTCGATCGCGCAGGCTCGGCATCGGCGGGAACCGCATGGGTGGGCAGAGGGAGCCGTTAAGGTATGCACGCCAGGTGACAGAGGCATGACGTGGTTCCCGCGAATCACCCCGGAAAGCACGTCTCCGGCCGCGCTCCGTTGCAACACGACTGCAACACGGGCCGCCTAAGCTCGATGCGCAAAGTCGAGGACGTCCCCCTCCAACACGTCCTTTTCCGAACCCGCCGACGTCGCCGGCGGGTTTTTTTATGCGTCGGCGCTGCAGACGCGGTTACGCCCGCCGCGTTTGGCTTCGTAGAGCGCACTATCGGCGCGCGAGTAGGCATCGCCGAACGGCCGGCCTTGCGCCGTGTGGCTGACGCCGAAGCTCGCCGTCACCGTGCGCCGCGTGGCGAGCGCGAACGGTACGGCGGCCACGTCGGCACGCATGCGCTCGGCTAGCGCGAGCGCATCGTCGAGTCCCGTGCCCGGCAGAACCACCGTGAATTCCTCGCCGCCAACGCGCCCGATTTCGGCGTGCGTCGGCGCCGCGGCACGCACGCGCGTGACGAGTTCGACGATCACCGCGTCGCCGGCCGGATGGCCGTATTCGTCGTTGATGCGCTTGAAGTGATCGATGTCGAGCACGATGAGCGCCACGGCACCGTCCTCGAGATACTTGCCCGTGCGCTCGACCACGGCGCGGCGATTGTAGGCGTTCGTCAGCGGATCGTGCGTGGCCTTGTAATCGAGCTCGGCGGCGAGTTCCTTGAGGCGCGCGTTGAGCATGTTGAGATCGCGCTCCTGCCGGTCGCTATGCAGGATCACGCGACGCGTCTGGCGCACGAGCCGGCGGAACTCGCCGATCAACGCACCGAGCGCCTGGCGGTAGGCGGCGGCATCGAGTCCTTCGAGATCGTGGACGTGCACTGCCGCGCGCAGCGCCGATTCCTCGGCTTCGAATAGATCGTGGTCCGACATCAAGCTTCGAGCGGCAAATCGTTGAATTCGAGCTCGGGGAAATCGTCGTGGAGCTCCTGGCCGAATTCCTGGATCGTGTCGTCCTCAGGATCGTGGTGCCAGTTCAGCACGACGCGCACGCCGCGCTCGGCCGCACCGTTCAGCGCGTCGAAGAGCGAGAACAGCATCTTCGTGCTCGAGCTGTTGAAATACACGAGTGCGACGTCGACAGTGATGGCAGTACCCACCGTCACGCCGGCCAGATAGGTGTTCAAGCGTTCGATGACGCCGGCGTAGAAAGCCGCCGCGTTCTCCGGGTACGACTCGCCGCGGATCGCGAGCGCATGGGCATCGAAGCGGAAATCGATCTCGGGCGAATCCGCACCGGCGGCGACGTACAGGTTTTCCATGGCAATTCTCAAACGATGGCTTTCAGATAAAACAGGGGTTGGCTCGCGTCGTCCGTGCTCTCGAACGCGAATTCTAGCGGCTGGCTCGCGTCGCGCGCGACGGTCAGGAAGCCGAGTCCGGCGCCTTTGCTGCCTTCGGCGAGATCGGCGCGCAAAGTGTCCTGGTACGCGCGCTTGATCTCCTCGAGCGTCATCGTGCGCAAGGGCTCGAGCTTCGCGCGCAGCGACTCGACGTCTCCGGGTGCGACGCGGTTCGCGCACAAGAGATAGTAGCGGTCTTCCGCCTGGCCGATGCACAGCGAGCCCTGCCGCACTTCCTTGTCGCCCTGACTTTGCGGCGTGAGCGTTTCCGACGAATAGTGGATGATGTTCTGCGCCATTTCGACGAAACACGAGAACAACTTGCGTTTCGTCGACGGCGCCGCCTCGGATTGCTTGAGGCTCAGCTTGATCGTATCGGCCATCGCCGAGACGACGTTCTGCGAGAAATAGCCGTGATAATAGAACAGCACTTTGCGCTGCTCGACGAGCTCGGCGAAAGCGCGGTATTCGGCATAGTTCATGGCTCGTTTCCCCGGATGCGCAGACAGAACAGCGTGAGATCGTCGCGGCGTCGCTGCTGCGCCTGATAGGCGCGGTGCGCACGCATGATCGCATGCGCGAGGTCGGCGGCGGAACGCTCGCGCGACTCGAACACGAGCTCGCGCAGCCGGCGCTTGCCGAATGCGATGTTGCGCGGCCCGCCGATCTGGTCCGTCAGGCCGTCCGTCGAGACGAGCAGCAGGTCGCCCTCGGCGAGCGCGACCGTGCGGTTTTGCCAGCGATGGTCCACCGGAGTGGCGAGATAGCCGACGCCGACGCGATCGCTCTCATGCGTGACGACGTGATCGGCGCCTGCACGCAGCACATGCAGCGGCATGCGTGCACCCGCGTACGTGATCGTGCGGTCGCGCTGGTTGAACCACAGCAGCAGAGCATCGAGACCGTCGTCCGATTGCTCCGCCGCGTTCGCGCGGTCCACCTGGCCGAGCGACTGCTTGATACGGCGGTTGAGCGTGCCGAGCAGCTGCGCCGGATCGCTCGGTCCTTCGCGTTCGAGCGACTGTCCGAGCCACGACGACGAAATCAGCGTCATGAACGCGCCGGGCACGCCGTGTCCCGTGCAGTCCGCGATCGCCACGAACACGCCGTTGTCTGCCTTGGCGCACAGGAAGAAATCGCCGCCCACCGTATCGCGTGGCTCCCACACGATCGCCGCGTCGGGCAGTGCCGTGCGCAAGGCTTCCTGCGACGTGCGCAGCATCGCGCGCTGGATCACGCTCGCGTATTCGATGCTTTGCATGATCTGGCGGTTCTTCGCCTGCTGCATGTCGGCGACAGTACGCATCAGGTCGAGCCCGAAGCCGATGCCGACGTATCCGCCCTCGCGCACGACGATGAAGCCATCGGCGAGCGCGTTGTTGCCGCTGCCGACGACCTTGAGCATGGTCTCGTCGATGCTCGCCGTCGCCTCGACGATCAACGCATCGGTATCCATGAACGCCACGCAGCTCTTGCGCTCGTGCAGCTCGCGCCGGAACGGTTTGGACATCTCCGACTGGAAGCGATGGCGCTTGATGAGGCCGAGCGGCGTCGCATCGTTGACGACGGGCAGGCTGATCAGGTCGCGATGGCGATCGAAGAGGTCGCGCACGGTTCCATTGGTGTCTGCCGCCGATACGACGGGCGTCGGGCGGCACAGGTCCGCGGCGCAGGCGATGCGCCACGGTACGAACGCGGCTGACGCCGCCATGATGTTGAGAGACACGCCGAGCCTACCCCCGGAGGCCGGCCCAGCATCGGATCGCCGGATGACAATTTGATGACAGCGGCGGCGAAACCGCGGTAACACGGCCGTCACGCACGGTTCCTACGCTCGGCCGGCGATCACGGGGAAACGCCCATGGACTTTCTGCTCGACGGTACGCTTGCCGGCACCACGGTATTGCTGCTTTGCTCGGCGCTGCTCTTGGCGCTGAGCTTCGAATTCGTCAACGGTTTCCACGACACCGCGAACGCCGTGGCGACCGTCATCTATACGCATTCGCTGAAGCCGGCGCAGGCCGTGGTCTGGTCGGGCGCCTGGAATTTCATCGGCGTGCTGACGTCGGCCGGAGCCGTGGCCTTCGGCATCATCGCGCTCTTGCCCGTCGAGCTCGTCGTCAACGCGGGATCGGGCGCCGGTTTTGCGATGGTGTTCGCGCTGTTGTTCTCGGCGATCATCTGGAACGTCGGCACGTGGTATTTCGGCCTGCCGGCGTCGAGCTCGCACACGCTGATCGGCTCGATCGTCGGCGTCGGTCTCATGAACTCGTATCTCTCCGCGACCGCCAAGTTCGGCGAAGGCGTGAACTGGGCGAAGGTCTCCGACACGGCGACCGCGCTCGTGGTGTCGCCGATCATCGGCTTCGTCTGCGCCGCGCTGCTGCTCCTCTTGGCCAAGGTCCTGATCCGGAATCCACAATTATACAAGTCGCCCGAAGGCGAACGTCCGCCGCCGCTGTGGATCCGCGGCCTGCTCGTGCTGACCTGCACGGGCGTGAGCTTCGCGCACGGCTCGAACGACGGCCAGAAGGGCATGGGACTCATCATGCTCATCCTGATCGGCATCGTGCCTTCGGTGTTCGCGCTGAATCTCGATCAGGACGCCACGACAGTCGCCAAGCTCGTCGCCGTTTCGCGCGCGAGCGTCGTGGCGCTCGACCGCCAACCGGGGGTCGATGCGCAGGCGATGCCCGATGCCAAGACCGCGCAGGAAGCGCTCTCGGCTTACCTGCGCAGCGGGCAGACCGGCCCGGCCACCCTGCCCGCGCTCGCCGCCAAAGCGCACGCGATCGCCGACGCAATCGCGCACGTGCAGTCGCTCCGCGACGTGCCGGCGACCGCGCGCGGTGCCTTGCGCAGCGACGTCTATCTCGCTTCGGAAACGCTCGGCAAACTGCTGAAAGGTACGGCCTTCGCGGGCGAGGACAAGAAAACGCTGAGCGCGTACAAGGACCAGCTCAAGGCCGCGACGATGTTCATTCCGATCTGGGTCAAGGCGCTCGTCGCGCTCGCGCTGGGCTTGGGCACGATGATCGGCTGGAAGCGCATCGTCGTCACGGTCGGCGAGAAGATCGGCAAGGCACACCTGACCTACGCGCAAGGCGCGGCCGCCGAGCTCGTGACCATGGCGACCATCAGCGGCGCCGATATGGTCGGTCTGCCGGTCAGCACGACGCATATCCTGTCGTCCGGCATTGCGGGCACGATGGCAGCGAACCGTTCCGGGCTGCAAAAAGACACGGTACGCAACATCCTGCTCGCCTGGGTGCTCACGCTGCCCGTCTGCGTGTTCCTCGGCGCGATGCTGTTCGCGATGGGACTCTTCGTCGTGTTCCGCGTGTTCGGCGTGCAGTGAGGCTCAGTCGTCCGCCTCGGGCGGCGACGGTCCGAACACGTCCTTGAAGCGCAGCGGCGCCTTGCCGGCGATGCCGAGCAGCCAGAAGCACGCGCCGGCAAACGCGCCCAGGGTCGGCAACAGCAAAGCGTCCGGCCACGCGAACGGCGCGAGGTGCGGCACGCTGCCGAGCCACCAGAATTCGGTCAACGCGGGCAATGCGCAGACCGCGCCGGCTGCGGTGAACTGCCAAGCACCGAGCCAGCCGCGACGGCGCAACCACACGAACATGGGCACGCCGACGAACGCCTCGCTCGCACAGGCGGCGGCGAGGCCGATCGGCAAGATCCAGGGCTCGGCGAAGAAAATCGCCGAATAGAAGGCAGGCAAAAGCGGCGCTAGACCGAACGCGAGCGCGAGGCGAAAACCGTCGAGCGCGCGCGGCTCAGCTTCGGAATGCGGGGGCGGTAGACCCGGCACGTGCATGTTCGAGCGCCGTGGACTTCGTAACGGCCGCGCGCCGATCGAGAAGCGTGCGCAGCAGTTCACGCCACGAAGCCATGAGCTCGGGATGCTCGGCATCCGCGGGATGGATGCCGATGCGCACTAGGCGTGCCGGTGCAGTCGCGGCAGCGCCGAGTTTCAGCCAGCCTCGGCTCGCCGCGCGCCGCCATGGCGAGCGCGGCGACGCGGTGATGCAAGGCGCCGCGATCGCGCTGCGGCGGCGCAGGTCGATCAGCGAACCGTGCGTCGTCGTGTAATCGAGGCCGCTCTCGTGCAGGACTGCACGCACGTCGCAGCTGGCGAGCCACGCCGGCGGCACGAAGCCGCGTACGGGCCAGCGCAAGCGCTGCATGAGCGCGAGGCCGCGCTCGAGACGCGCCGAGGCTTCGTTGCGTGCGAGCGCCGAAAATTCGCCTTCGCCCGCGGTCAGCACGCGTCGGCGCAGCCACGCGAGCGGCGTGCGCGGCGGTGCGGCCGAATCGCGATGGTCGTAGCCGTGCAACGCCACTTCGTCGCCGCGGGCGAGTCTCGTTTCGATCGCGCGCACGAACTCCGGCGCGGCATCGACGCGTCCGCGGCCGTGGAAATCGGGTACGACGAGCAAGGTCAGCGGCGCGCCGCCGAACTCGGCGAGCATCTCGAACACGCGCATGCAGAGCGGCCACGTCGCTGGCGCGACGTCGTGCAGCGCGATGCAGGCGTGCTTCACGGCACGCTCGGTACGTCGGCAGGCGCCGACGCGGCAATGCGATGACCGGCCAGCACGCGGTAGCGCTCGATCTGCGCAGCGAACACGCGCCGCCACGCGTAGCTGCGCTCGACGCGTTCGCGCGCGCGCCAGCCCATCGCCTGCCAGTCGCGCGTATAGAGCGCTTCGATCGCCGCACGCAGCGCGCGCACGTCGCCGGGTTCCGCGAGCACGCCGACTTCATCGTCGACATGCTCGCCGATCGCGCCCGAGCGCATCGCGATGACGGGCCGCCCGCAGGCCATCGCCTCGACGAGCACGAGCCCGAACGTCTCGTGGAGTCCCGCGTGCACGAGCGCATCGGCGCTCGCCAGCAGACTCGCCAGGCGTGTCGCATCCTGCTCGTACGGAAGCAGCGTGACGTTCGGCGCGAGCGAGGCGCTGCTCGGACCGCCCACGATCAACAAGTGATATGGACTGCCGAGCGAGGCGAATGCTTCGACGAGCTGCGGGATCTGCTTCTCGCGGCCGAGGCGGCCGGCGAAGATCAACAGGCGCGTCTCGGGCGCGAGCCCGAGCTCTTCGCGCAGCCGCGGATTGCGCCGGTCGGGATGGAACGTGGCGCTGTCGACACCGAGCGGCTGCACGTCGACGTTGTCGAGGCCGAGCGCTTCGAGACGCTGCGCGATGATGCGGCTGGGCGCGAGTACGAGATCGAAACGCGAGTAGAGCAGGCGCAGGTAGCGATCCGTCAGCGCACCGATGCCGCGCCCGAAGCGGCTGCCGAGCACGCGCGCGAGATCCGAGTGCGCGAATGCCACGGCCGGAATGCCGAGATCGCGCGCCGCGTCGATCGCCATCCAGGCCAGATGATACGGATCGCCCGCTTCGATGACGTCGGGTGCGAGCTCGTTGAGCAGCGCCCGCCATCGATCGGGCCGCAAAGGTACGCGATAGCCGCCCGCGGCGAGCGGCGCCGATTTCAGCATGTGGATGCCGCAATCGGTCGTGCTCGTCCGCGCGCTCGGCACGAGCAGGCTGTGGCGCATGCCCGGTTGCGCGGACAGGAACGCATGCTTGGCCATCAGGTAACGCTTGACGCCGCCGCTATGCGGGGCGAAGAACAGGGTTACATCGGCGACATGCATACGCGGTTCGCTGCCGTTCCTAAAATGGCCACTTAGCCGCAGTGGAGTGACAGGCGTGTGACGGTCGCAATGCGGGGACGCGCTGCCGCGGACGATTTTCGGGAGCCGAAAATAAAAGAACGCGCGCAGGAGTTTGGGGGAATGGGATCCTGCGCGCGCTCACGCCAAGCCATGACCGCGGGGTGAAGGCGAACATGGCGAGACGTACTGTAAAGAGACGCGAGTGCCGCCGAAACTGACAGAGTTTACAGTTGCAGCCAAAAACGCGCGTCTTGCGAAGCCGTTGAAAACGTTTGCCTATTCGCAGGCAAGGCCATTCAGCGACGTGAGACGCCGGTACGTCTTGCTGCCGCTGCCCGAGGGAATGCCTGGCGGAAGCTCATCCGGAGTCGATGCCATGCATAGCTGAAATTCATCGTTTCGCAGTCGGCGAACGCGACACTCATCGTGCCCCAACTCGCCTGCTTCGCCGCGGGGCCGAAATTCCCCGCGAAGCCACCGTCGGAGGAATAGGCGAGCGTGAGATCTGCCGTGCGCGCACCGACCGTGAACGTACCCGAACCGAACAGCCAATACGGCCGTCCACTGGGATCGTACGTATACCAAGCCGCTGTGATGTAGCGTCCGCCTGTGGGAGCGCCGTCGAGATAAAGATCGCCGACTTCGATTTGGATGCCTTCTCCCGCGTGGTCGGGCGCATACCAATTGCCGCTCTGATAGCCGCCGATCTGCATGGGCAACGATGCGTCCGGATATTTGGTCATGTCATAGGCGGGAATGGAGAGCGTTCCCGGAGCGAAGCTTTCAACGCCCGAGTCGAACGTGAAGGTCAAGGCGTCGCGGAAATTCGGAAAACTTCCGTCGAGCGGCTGAGCTTCGCCGACGTTGTTGGCCGTCATTCCGGAGCGTTCGAACACGAAAACAACGAAGCCGTCTACCGGCGTACCAGGAAGTATTTGGGAGCGTATCGTATTTGGCTCGGCGGCGACTCTAAGTTGTGCAACATGGTCTGGACCCGACTCCACAAGGATCTTTGGGAACAGAAATGGCAGGCTTGCCGTTCCCCCTATCCGTTGGAGCATGCCCAACAACGCGGCTTCGCCGCCCGTGCAGGGCGTGCGCCAAAGCACCAATGCAGCCTCCACGGGTTCTATGGGTCCGGTCTGGCCCGGAGCCAGGGCCGGCAATGTCAGCACCGTGGACCATACCTCTGTGTTCGACCCGCCGGCGTTCGGCGGCGGAATGGCGATCGCGGATAGAGGATCGGCAAGGCAACTGGGGGGATACGCGCGAAGCGTGTCCGGAACAGGAGGCCCGGACGAATCCGCCGCGGCCGACAACGTGAACTGAGTGGCTGCCGCCGCAAACAAGCGAAGCACGTTGCGCATCGAAGCTCTCGGTCAATGCCGACATTGGCAAAAACCGATACGCGTGCGCAGATCGCGGACCGCCAGCACGCCTCCTATTTTCCGCCGCACCGCATGCAGATGCGGCGCGGCGGAAACGAGGTGCTCAGCCACACGCCAGCCAGTTCAATCTATCCGGCCCGCTCGGTGCCGGACACGGGCGCGCAATCAGGCGACAGCGGCTTCGAGCAGCATCTCGCCGCGATCGAGCGCGGCCGTGCCGCTGCGCGCGAGCTCGAGGATGCGCGCTACCGCGGCGAGCTCCGCGAGGAACGCATCGATGTCGGCGCCGGTACCGGCGAACTGGATCGTGCGCGTGCTCTCGCTCTCATCGAACAGGAACGCGCGCGGATGCCGCCGCACGCATGCGGCTACGAGCGGCGCACGGCCGGCGGTCACGCCGACCTTCACGATGAGCAGTTCGCATTCGAGATGGTCGCGGCTCGTGAGGTCGGCGATCTCGACGACGTCGACGAGCTTGCGGGATTGCTTGACGATCTGGTCGATGACGACGTCGTCGCCGGACGTCACGAGCGTCAAGCGCGACACCGACGGATCGTGCGTGGCCGCGACCGTCAGCGAATCGATGTTGTAGCCGCGCGCGGCGAACATGCCGGCCACACGCGCGAGCGCACCGACTTCGTTTTGCAGCAGCATGGAAATGATGCGGCGCACGTCAAAACATCTCCGATGCTTCCGCCGGCCGCGTCTTGACTTCGCTGCGCGAGCGGATGTGTTCGCCCGTGATCATCTGCGCGTAGCTCATGCCGGGTCCCACCATCGGATAGACGCCCGCGTCGGGATCGATCATGACCTCGAGGAACGCCGGCCCGTCGAACGCGACGAACTCGGCGATCGTCGCCGCGACGTCCGCGGGCCTTTCGAGCCGCCGCGCCCAGGCGAAGCCGTCGGCCTCGGCTGCGCGCACGAAATCCTTCTTGTGCAGGCTCTTGTCGCTCGCCGAGAAGCGGCCCTGGAAGAAAAGTTTCTGCCACTGTCGCACCATGCCGTCGCCTTGATTGTTGAGCACGACGATCTTCACGGGCAATCCGTATGTGGTCACCGTTTCGAGTTCGCCCAAGTTCATGCGGATGCTGGCGTCCCCGTCGATGTCGATGACGAGCGCGTCCGGCCGCGCGAATTGGGCGCCGATCGCCGCCGGCAGGCCGAAACCCATCGTGCCCATCGAGCCCGACGTGAGCCACAGGCGCGGTTCGCGGAAATCGAAATATTGCGCGGCCCACATCTGGTGCTGGCCCACCCCCGTCGCGATGACCGCACGGCCTTTCGTGTGACGGTTGATTTCTTCGATGATCGCGTGCGGCTGGATCAGCGCCGCGTTGCGATCGTAGTTCATCGCATGGGTTTCCTTCAGGCGGGCGATATGCGCGTGCCACGCTGCGAACGTGCTGCGCTGCTGCGGCTGGTAGCCGCGGCGCGCGCCGAACGCGCGCAAGCGATCCAGCGACGGCGACAGATTGCCCAAGTGATACCAGTCGGCATGCTTGACCTTGTTGATTTCCGCCGCATCGATATCGAGATGCGCGACATACCGCGCACGTTGCGCGAATTTGTCAGGCACGCCGGCGACGCGGTCGTCGAAACGTGCACCGACGGCGATGAGGAAATCGCAGTCCTCGACTGCGTAGTTCGCGTAAGCGGTGCCGTGCATGCCGAGCATGTGCAACGCGAGCGGCTCGGTCGTGTCGACCGCGCCGATGCCCATCAGCGTCGTCGTGACCGGAATGCCGAATGCGTGCGCGAAATCGCGCAGAGCGCGCGCGGCGTTCGCTGCGATCACGCCGCCGCCTGCGTAGATCAGCGGGCGTTTCGCGTGCCACAGCAGCTCGAAGAATTTCGCGCAGCTCGCACGATCGATGTGCGCCGACGCGATCGCTTCGAGCCGCGCCCGATAGCCGGGCACCGGCAGCGTGACGCTGCCGTCGAAGACGAGCGCGGCGTTCTGCACGTCCTTCGGCACGTCGACGACGACGGGCCCCGGCCGCCCGCTGCGTGCGATCTCGAACGCCGTGCGCAGCGTCGCTTCGAGCTTGCCCGCTTCGGTGACGAGGAACACGTGCTTGGCGCAAGCGGCCATGATGTTGCTGACCGGCGCTTCCTGGAACGCATCGGTGCCGATCGCGGCGGTCGGCACTTGGCCGCAGATCACGACGAGCGGAATCGAGTCGGCCATCGCGTCGCGCACGGGGGTCACCGTGTTCGTGGCGCCAGGCCCAGACGTGACGAGCGCCACGCCGACCTTGCCCGATGCCCGCGCATAGCCCTGCGCCATGAAGCCGGCGCCCTGCTCGTTCGCCGGCACGATGAGCGGCAGGGCGTCGCCGCCATCCGCGCGCGCATGGTCGCGGTTGTAGCGGAACACGGCGTCGTAGACGGGCAGGATCGCGCCGCCGGAATAGCCGAATACCACCTCGACGCCCTCGTCGGCGAGCACCTGCACGACGATCTCCGCACCCGTCATCGGCATGCCGGCACTCGGATGTGTCGCGATTTCAGTGGTTGCTTGCAAGCGAGCGTTCATGGTCTTCCCTTGGCGATCGGTCCGTGCAGGTCTCCGCTCGCCTCGAGTGCGGGCGAGCGGCGGCGGCGCTCATCCGACTTTCTTGAGCGCCGGTGCGGCAGCCGGAGCCGCCGTTTGCGTCTGCAGCCACGGCATGCGCGCGCGCAACGCGGCGCCGACGACTTCGATCGGATGCTCGAGATCCTTCTGCCGATAGGCCTTGTAGTTCGGCAGGCCCGCGGCGTGTTCGGCCGTCCACTCCTTGGCGAACGTGCCGTTCTGGATTTCCGCGAGAACCGCGCGCATCTTGTCTTTCGTCGATGCGTCGACCACGCGCGACCCGCGCGTGAAATCGCCGTATTGCGCCGTCTCGGACACGAACGTGAGCATCTTCGTCAGGCCGCCTTCGTAGAAGAGATCGACGATGAGCTTGAGTTCGTGCATGACCTCGTAGTACGCGATCTCGGGCTGGTAGCCGGCTTCGACGAGCGTCTCGAAACCGTTGCGCACGAGCTCGCTGACGCCGCCGCACAGCACGGCTTGTTCGCCGAACAGGTCCGTTTCGGTCTCCTCCTTGAAGTCGGTCTCGATGAGCATCGCGCGCGCGCCGCCGATGCCGGCCGCGTAGGCGAGCGCCTTGTCGCGCGCGTGGCCGCTCACGTCGTGGTGCACGGCGTAGAGACACGGCACGCCGCGGCCGATCTCGTATTCCTTGCGCACGAGTGCACCCGGACCTTTCGGCGCGACGAGGATCACGTCGAGATCGTCGCGCGGCGCGATCGTCTTGTAGTGGATGTTGAAGCCGTGCGCGAACAGCAGCGCAGCACCCGGCTCGAGATTCGGCGCGATCGCCTCGGTATACAATTTCGGCTGCGCCATGTCGGGCGTCAGCACGGCGACGAGATCGGCGCTCTTCACGGCTTCGCCGGGTTCGAGCACGCGCAAGCCGTCGGCCTGCGCCTTCGCCGAGGTCGGACCGCCTTTGCGCAGGCCGACGACGACATCGAGCCCCGAATCGCGCAGATTCAAGGCATGCGCCCGGCCCTGGCTGCCATAGCCGAGCACGGCGATGCGCTTGCCTTCAAGGTATTTCGCCGTCGCCTTCGCTTCATTTGCCATTTGCTTTCTCCTGGTGTTTGGATTTCAAAGCCTGAATCACGAAGTACGCGAAGAACACGAAGGAAAGCGAGAGACAATGAAATTCCGAGCCGTTGTCGTCAGCGCTTTTTCTACATTTTTCTTCGTGTTCTGTGCGTCCCTTCGTGATTGAATCTTTCTTCTTTCGCAGCGAAAAAACTCAAATCTCGATCACCGCCCCGCGCGCTGCGGAACCGACCGTCTTCGCATATTTGGCGAGCGCGCCGCGCGTGACGCGCGGCGCCGGCGCTTGCCAGGCGGCGCGGCGCGCGTCGAGGTCGGCGTCCGTGTCGAGGCGGCGCGTTTGCGCATCGATGACGACCATGTCGCCGTCGCGCAGCAGCGCGATCGGGCCGCCACGCGCCGCTTCGGGCGCGACGTGGCCGACCATGAACCCGTGTGTCGCGCCGCTGAAGCGGCCGTCGGTGATCAAGGCGACCTCGCCGCCGAGCCCGCGTCCGACGAGCGCCGCCGTGACGGCGAGCATCTCGCGCATGCCGGGACCGCCGGCCGGACCCTCGTTGCGGATCACGACGACGTCGCCGGATGCGATCGCTCCGGCCTGCACGGCGGCGAAGCATTGCTCCTCGCTGTCGAACACGCGCGCCGGACCCGCGAAGCGCGATATGCCCTGCCCTGCGAGCTTGAGTACGCAGCCCTCGGGCGCGAGCTTGCCGTAGAGGATCGAATATCCGCCCTGCGGCTTGACGGGCGCCGAAAGCGGCCGCACGACGTCCTGAGCGGCCGGCGTCGCGGGTGCCCGCGCGAGTTCGTCGAACAGGCTGCGGCCAGTCACCGTTGGCGCATTTTCCAATAATCCACCTTTGTGCAATTCGCGCGCGACGGCGGCCGTGCCGCCCGCGGCGGCGAGCTCCACGGCCGTGTAGCGTCCCGCCGGCTTGAGATCGGCGATCACCGGCGTCGTGCGCGACATGCGCTCGAAAATCTCGAGATCGAGCGGCTGCTCGGCCTCGTGCGCGATCGCGAGCAGGTGCAGCACGGCGTTCGTCGAGCCCGCGGTCGCCGCAGCGAGGCGCGCGGCATTGTTGAATGCGGCGGGCGTCAGCACGTCGCGTGGGCGCAAGCCGTTGCGCAAGCATTGCATGACGAGCTCGCCGCAGCGGCGCGCGACGGCGGTTTTGTCCGGATGCGTCGCCGGCACGTCGTTCGCGCCGAGCGGCGACAGGCCGAGCGCGGTGAGCACCATGGCCATCGTGTTCGCCGTGAACTGCCCGCCGCACGCGCCGGCGCCCGGACATGCGCGCGTTTCCACTTCGCGCAATTTTTCGTCCGACAACTTGCCCGCGCCGTGCGCGCCGACGGCTTCGAAGACGTCTTGGATCGTGATCGAGCGGCCGTCGATGCGACCGTGCGCGATGCTGCCGCCATAGAGCGCGAGGCCCGGCAGGTTCATGCGCGCGAGCGCCATGGCCGCTGCGGGGATCGTCTTGTCGCAACCGCACAGCACGAGCACGGCGTCGAGGCAGTGTCCCTCGACCGCGAGCTCGATCGAATCGGCGATGACCTCGCGGCTCACGAGCGACGCGCGCATGCCCGGCGAGCCCATTGCGATGCCGTCGGTCACGGCGATCGTGTTGAATTCGAACGGCGTGCCGCCGGCCGCTCGCACGCCTTCACACGCAGCGGCGGCGAGCTCGCGCAGGTTGAGGTTGCACGGCGACACGTTCGACCAGCTGTGCACCACGCCGACGAGCGGCCTGGCGATCGCGGCATCGTCGAGGCCCGTCGCACGCAGCATCGCGCGCGCCGGTGCGTGATCGGGGCCGGCCTTGATCAGGTCGCTGCGCAATTTTCCATTTTTTCCGTCGTGCGCCATCGCCGCCGCCTCAGGCCGCGATCCGGCACTGACCCGTGCCGAGCCAGCGCAGCACGGCTTCGGTGACTTCGACGGTGCTCGCGGCGCCGCCGAGATCGCGCGTCAGCACGCCGCGCTCGATGGCCGCGTCGACGCCCGATTCGATCGCGAGCGCTTCGTCTTCGAGCCCTAGTGAATGGCGCAGGAGCATCGCGGCGCTCAGGATCGCGCCGAGTGGGTTGGCGAGCCCCTTGCCTGCGATGTCGGGCGCGGAGCCATGGATCGGCTCGTAGAGCCCGGCCTTGCCTTCGCCGAGGGAAGCCGACGGCAACAGGCCGAGCGAACCGGCGAGCGCCGCGGCTTCGTCGGTGAGAATGTCGCCGAACAGGTTTTCCGTCAGGATCACGTCGTACGACGCCGGGCGCGTCAGCAGCAGCATCGCCATCGAATCGACGAGCTGGTGCTCGAGCGTGACGTCGGGAAATTCGCGCGCCACGCGCGTGACGGTGCTGCGCCACAGGCGCGAGGTCTCGAGCACGTTGGCCTTGTCGACGTGCGTGACGTGCTTGCGGCGTGCGCGCGCGAATTCGAACGCGCGGCGCGCGGCGCGTTCGACCTCGGCGACGGTGTAGCGGCACTCGTCGGTGGCCGCGTCGGTCGTGCGCGTCTTCGCGCCGAAATACGACCCGCCGGTCAGCTCGCGCAGGAAAAGCATGTCCACATTGTGCAATTTTTCATTTTTTAGCGGACTCAGCGCAGCGAGCCGCGCATGCACGCGCACGGGCCGCACGTTGGCGTAGACGCCGAGCGCCGCGCGCAGGCCGAGCAGCCCCTGCTCCGGCCGCAGCTTCGCGTTCGGGTCCGACCACTTCGGGCCGCCGACGGCGCCGAGCAGCACCGCATCGGCCGCGCGGCACGCCTCGAGCGTCGCCGCCGGCAGCGGGTCGCCGTACGTGTCGATCGCGATGCCGCCGATCGCGTGCTCGGCGAAGGCGAACTCGTGCCCGCGATTTTCGGCGACCGCGCGCAACACGGCGACCGCCGCCGCGGTGACTTCGGGACCGATGCCGTCGCCGGGAAGAACTGCGATGCTTGCTTTCATGTGCTGACCCTTCGTTGCTTGATCGTTGTGCGAAATGCGCTCACGCCGCGGCGCGTCGTTCGAACGCTGCGACGTCCTCGGCGTGCTGCAGCAGGAAGCCGAGCTGGTCGACGCCCGCGAGCAGGCAATGGCGCGCGAACGGCTCGAGCTCGAAGCTGAAGCGCCCGCCGTCCGGCAGTTCGATGAAACCCGCGGCGATGTCGATCGAGAGCTCGATGCCCGGGTGCTGCAAAAGATACTTGTGCTCGCCTTCGCTCAACACCACCGCGAGCAGGCCGTTCTTGAGTGCGTTGCCGCGAAAGATGTCGGCGATCTCGCTCGACAGCACGGCGCGGAAGCCGTGGTCCGTGAGCGCCCACGGCGCGTGCTCGCGCGACGAGCCGCAGCCGAAGTTGCGACCGGCGACGAGGATCTCGCAGCCCTGCGCTTGCGGACGGTTCAGCGCGAACTCGGGATCGGGGCTGCCGTCCGCGCGATAGCGCCAGTCGTGGAACAGCGCTTTGCCGAGACCGGCGCGCTCGGTCGTCGTCAGGAATCGCGCGGGAATGATGCGGTCGGTGTCGATGTTCTCGTGCGCGAGCACGACGGTGCGCGAATGGATGTGGGTCAGGGGTTTCATCACGCCGCTTCCTCCGTCATGAGATCGCGCGGATCGGCGATGTGTCCCGACACGGCGGACGCCACCGCGACGAGTGGGCTCGCCAGCACCGTACGCACGCCAGGACCTTGGCGACCCTCGAAGTTGCGATTGCTCGTGCTCACGACGAGCTGGCCCGGGCGCCCGATGTCGCCGTTCATGCCGAGGCACATCGAGCATCCGGCCTCGCGCCATTCGGCACCCGCGGCGCGGAACACGTGGTGCAAGCCTTCGCGTTCGGCGTCGCGCTTGACCTGCTCGGAGCCCGGCACGACGAGCATGCGCACGCGCTCGGCGACGCGGCGGCCGCGCAGCAGATCGGCAGCGGCACGCAGATCCGAAAGGCGCGAATTCGTGCAACTGCCGAGGAACACGATGTCGACCGGCGTGCCGGCGAGCGGACGTCCGCTCTCGATGCGCATGTAGTCGAGCGCGCGCCGCTCCTGCGCGTTCGACGCGGCAGGCACCGGCGCATCGAGCGCCGCGACCATGCCCGGATGCGTTCCGTAGGTGACGCTCGGGCGCACGGCGGATGCGTCGATGTCGATTTCGCGGTCGAATCGCGCGTCGGCGTCGGATTTCAGCGTCTGCCAGCGCGCGACGGCGTCGTCGAACGCGGCTCCCTGCGGCGCGCGCGGGCGGCCCGCGAGATAGCCGAACGTGACGGCGTCGGGCGCGACGAGCCCGGCGCGCGCGCCGGCTTCGATCGACATATTGCAAACCGTCATGCGCTCTTCCATCGACAGCGCCTCGATGGCGCCGCCGCGGTATTCGAGCACGTAGCTGGTACCGCCGTTGACGCCGATCGTGCCGATGATGTGCAGGATCAAATCCTTCGCGGTGACACCGCGCCCGAGCTGTCCGTGCACGTTGATCGCGAACGATTTCGGCTTGCGCTGCAGCAGACACTGCGTCGCGAGCACATGGCCGACTTCGGTCGTGCCGATGCCGAACGCGAGCGCGCCGAACGCGCCGTGCGTCGAGGTGTGGCTGTCACCGCAGACGATCGTCATGCCGGGCTGCGTGGCGCCGAGCTCGGGGCCGATCACATGCACGATGCCGCGATTTCCACTATTCCACCCGTACAGTTCTATACCGAATTCGCCGGCGTTCTTCTCGAGCTGCGCCACCTGCGATTCGGCATCGGCGCTGACATAGGGCCGGCGCCCCGCGGCGTCGGCAGGCAAGGTCGGCGTCGAATGATCGAACGTCGCCAGCACGCGTTCCGGCCGACGCACCTTCAAACCGCGCGCGCGCAGCTCCGAGAACGCCTGCGGCGAGGTGACTTCGTGCACGAGGTGCAGGTCGACGTAGAGGATCGCCGGCGTTTCGGCGGTTTCGGCGCGCACCAGATGCGCGTCCCAGATCTTGTCGAGCAACGTCTTGCCCATCACGCAGCCTCCCGATTCGGAATTTCCGCATGCACCGGCGTCAGCCAGCCCCGGTGGTCGGGCGTGCTGCCGTCGAACAGGCCGAAGAACGCCTTCTGCAGCTCGCGCGTGACCGGCCCCGGCCTGCCGCTGCCGACGGGCTTGCGGTCGACCGAGCGCACCGGCGTGATCTCCGCGGCCGTACCGGTCATGAAGATCTCGTCGCTCGTGTACAGCGCTTCGCGCGGCAAGTCGCGCTCTTCGGTGTCGAGGCCGAGATCTCCCGCGAGCGTTAGCACCGTGTCGCGCGTGATGCCGGCGAGCACGCCGGCACTCGTCGGCGGTGTATACAATTTGCCGCGGCGCACGAGGAACAGGTTTTCGCCGGCGCCTTCGCTCAAAAGGCCGTTGCTGCCGAGCGCGATGCCTTCGGCGTAGCCGCCGCGGCGCGCTTCGAGGCCGATCAGCTGGCTGTTGAGATAGTTGCCGCCGGCTTTCGCCCAGCTCGGGAAGGTGTTCGGCGCGGGACGATGCCACGACGAGACGCACACGTCCGCACCATGCTCGAGTGCCTCGCCGAGATAGGCGCCCCAGTCGAGCGCGATGATCGCCACGTCGACGGGCGCGCCTTCCTTGGCGAGCACGCCGAGGCCGCCCGCCCCGCGGAACACGATCGGGCGCACGTACGCGGACGCCATCTGGTTCGCGCGGATGAGCTCGAGGCAGGCGGCATTGATCTCGTCCTCGCCGTAGCCGATTTCGATTTCGTAGATCTTCGCCGACTCGAACAGGCGGTGCGTGTGCTCGGCGAGACGGAAATAAGCGGGACCGCGATGCGTCGCATAGACGCGCTCGCCCTCGAACACGGACGAGCCATAATGCAGCGCGTGCGCACTGACGTGGCAGGTCGCGTCATGCCAGGCTTTGAGCTTGCCGTTGTGCCAGATCAGATTGGCGTTCTTCATCGTGATGTTCTCAGGCTTGGTTGGCGGCGATCGGCAGCGGCTGGCCGAGGTTGAGCCGCTCGATGCGATTGACCACTTCGAGCGCCGCCTGCGCGGCGGCTTCGACGATGTCGGTCGACACGCCGCGTCCGCAGAGCTCGCGACCGTTGTGATGCACGGTCAGCGCGGCGCGACCTTGCGCATCGGCACCGTTGCTCAGCGAGCGGATCTGGAAATCGTCGATATCGAGCGCCATGCCCGCCGCACGCGTGATGGCGCGCAGCACGGCGTGCACGGGACCGTCGCCGAGCGCGGCTTCCGCGCACAGGCGGCCGTCCGCGTGCTTGAGCTTCACCGACGCCGACGCGCCGTTGCCGAGATGCGTCGTCGCATGCAGATGCTGGAGCTTCCACGGACCGACCGCTTCCGGATCGAGGCCGAGCGCCAGCGCGTCGAGATCGCTGTCGAACACTTCCTTCTTCTTGTCGGCGAGCGCCTTGAAGCGCGCGAAGAATTCGTCGAGCTGCGCTTCGTCGAACTCATGGCCGAGATTCGCCAGACGCTCGCGCAGCGCGTGCCGTCCCGAATGCTTGCCGAGCACGAGCTGCGTGCGCGAGAAGCCGACGTCCTCGGGCCGCATGATTTCGTAGGTTTCGCGATGCTTGAGCATGCCGTGCTGATGGATGCCCGATTCGTGCGCGAACGCGTTCTCGCCGACGATCGCCTTGTTGCGCGGTATCGCCGCGCCGACGAGGTCGGCGAGCAAGCGCGCCGTCGGATACAGCAACGGCGTGCGGACGCCGCTCTCGAACGGAAAGCGATCGCCGCGCGTGCGCAGCGCCATGACGATCTCCTCGAGCGCCGCATTGCCGGCGCGCTCGCCGATCCCGCCGATCGTGCATTCGACCTGGCGCGCGCCTGCGGCGAGCGCAGCGAGACTGTTGGCCACGCCGAGACCGAGGTCGTTGTGACAGTGCGCGCTCAGGGTGACGCGCTCGATGCCGCGCACCTCGCGCACGAGGCGCGCGAACAACGCGCCGATCTCGTCGGGCGTCGTGTAGCCGACGGTGTCGGGCACGTTGAGCGTGGTCGCGCCGGCCTCGATCATCGTTTCGAGCGCCTGGATCAGGAATTCGGGTTCGGTGCGTATCGCGTCTTCGGCCGAGAATTCCACATCGTCGCAGAGCTCGCGCGCGCGGCGAACGGCCTTGAAGCCGGTCTCGAGCACCTGCTCGCGGCTCATGTTGAGCTTGTGGCGGCGATGGATCGGGCTCGTCGCGAGAAAGATGTGGATGCGCGCACGCGCCGCCGTCTCGGTGGCGCGCGCCACGGCTTCGATGTCGCCGAACTGCGCACGCGCGAGACCGCAAATCGTCGGTCCTTTGATCTCACCCGCGATCGCGCGCACCGAGTCGAAATCGCCCTCGGAGGCCTGCGGGAAACCTGCCTCGATGACGTCGACGCCAAGCTCCGCGAGCGCCTGCGCCATGCGCAGCTTCTGCGCGCGGCTCATCGAAAATCCCGGCGCCTGCTCGCCGTCGCGCAGGGTGGTGTCGAAAACGCGTACGCGCTCGCGTACCGATACTTGCTTCGTTTCTGGTTGGCTCATAAGTCCGCTTGTCGCGGGCTTTGGGCATAAAAAAACCCCGCCTCGGTTTCCCGGTGCGGGGTTTTAGGATTCTTCGTCCGGTGTTTCTAGACGTGCCCTAACCCGCACCTCCGTTGGTAATAAGAAGTACGAGTACGAGGACGAGAATCGCAATGGCGCGTGCGTTCACGAGACCGGAGACCAGCGCGAGCTGGCTCTTGCGGATCGTGACGTTGGCGCTGTTGCGGTGCGACATGGACTCGACCTTACGCGAAGGTCTTTGGGTATGTCAACTGTTTTTTTGGTTCATGTTCGTGTGTGTGCGATATCGGCGCGCGGCACGCCGCATTCGGCACAAATGGACGGATGGATGGATGGACGGCCATTCCACGTGGACTGCTAGGGCAGATCTTTCGACGCCGACGGCTCGTCGAGCTCGATCTTGTCGGCGGGCGGCACGACGATCGGCTGCAGGCCTGCAGCTTCGAGGCTGCGGTTCAGCGCCGCGAACTCGGCGCCTTGCACGCGCCGCCAGCGTGCGCTCGCACGGTCGAGGCGCGCGTTGCAGGCGGCGAGCAGGTCGCGCTGCGGCTGCGTCGGTGCGCGGTCGCTGCCTTCGAGATCGGCGGCGAGCGGCGAGAGCGCCTGTCCGATCGCATCGAAGCTCTCGCTGTCCTGGTTCTCGCCCTCGCGCAGCGGCGCGCTCGCGGTGCGGAACTTGGCGATCGCTTCGAGTACGCCTTTGGCGGGTTTCGCCGCTTCGATTTTCGCGATCGCAGCGTCGACGGCGTGCAACTGGCCGTAACCGACGTAGTCGCGATCGAGCGCCGCAGCCACCTCCCCGCCGAGCGCCATGGCGTCGCGCACCGCCGCGGCATCGAGCGGCGCGCGCGGATCGGCGACGATCTCGAGCGGTGCGCGAATCGTCGCGCCATCGACGATCAACGCGACGTCGTATTTGCCGGGCGCCACGAGCATGCCTTCGGGCACGATCGGCGTACCCTCGTGCAGCACGGCGGCAATGCTGTAGTCGTAGTGCGCCGCGCGCGGACGCGGTCCGCGCAGGTTCCACACGAAACGATGCATGCCCAACTTCGCCGACAAACGCGCCGGCGGTTCCGTCCACGCCTCGGCGAAATAGCGCTCGGCATCGGGCACGGTCTCGGGCGCATCGCTCGCGAAGCGGCGCACGAGCTTGCCCGCGCCATCGCGGATCTCGAGCGCGAGGCTGTGCGCGTCCGCCGCGAGCGCGTAGTCGATGACGGCACCCGTCGGCGGATTCCGCCCGAGCGGCGTATCCGCAGGCGGCGGCGTATCCTTGTTCTGGCTGCCGCGCACGCGCACGGCGACCGCCGGATCGAACAGCGCGGTGCCGGACGCCGCCACGCGTTCGCGCTGGCGCAACGGCGACACGTCGTCGAGCACCCAGATCGCCCGGCCTTGCGTGGCGGCGATCAGATCGTCGCCGTGCACGGCGAGATCGCGCACCCAGGCCGTCGGCAGGTTGCGCTGCAGCGATTCCCAGTGCGCACCGTCGTCGAACGATACGTACGCGCCGGCATCCGTGCCGGCGTATACAAGTCCGCGTTTTTTCGGATCGGCACGCACGACGGCGACGAAATGATCGGCGGGAAGGCCGGTGTCGATCTCGGTCCAGGTCTGACCATAGTCATGCGTAACGAGTGCGCGCGGCCGGAAGTCGTCCTGGCGATGGTTATCGATCGCAACGTAGGCGGTGCCGGCGTCGAGCGCCGACAGGTCGACGCTCGCGACCTTCGCCCACGCCGGCACGAGCTTCGTCGGCGTGATGTTCTGCCAGTGCTTGCCACCGTCGCGCGTGAGCTGGATCAGGCCGTCGTCGGTGCCGATCCAGATCTCGTCGTTGTCGCGCGGCGACAGCGCGATCGAATAGATCACACCGTAGCCGCAAGCGCGCGCGGCTGGCGCGGCGAGATTGCCCTCGCAGTGCTCGGCATGCGGCGATTTCGCCGAAAGATCGGGGCTGATCACGCTCCACGTCGCGCCGCGGTCGAGCGAACGGAACAGCACCTGGGCGCCCTGATAAAGTGGAAAAGGCGGCAATTGCGACATCGCGATCGGCGTGATCCAGGTGTAGCGGTATTTCACGTCGGTCGGCCGCTCGCCATAGCTCGACTGCGGCCACGGCGACACGTTCTGCACTTCGCCCGTGCGCGCGTCCCAGCGCGAGAGGCGTCCACCGAGTCCGGAACCGTAGACGATGTCCGCGTCCTGCGCGTCGGGCACGTCGTAATCGCGCTCGTCGCCGCCGACCGGGTGCCAATCGCGCGTGCCGAGCGCGCCGTAGTCGCTGCGGCTGGCGATCGCCACGGTCCCGCTGTCCTGCTGGCCCGAGTAGATCCAGTACGGGAAGCGGTTGTCGGTCGCGAGGTGATAGAACTGGCCGGTCGGCTGGTTGTACCAATCGCTCCAGCTCTTGCCGCCGTCGACGCTGACCACCGTGCCCTGGTCGCTCGCCGTGACCATGTGATCCGGATGGCCCGGGTTGATCCAGAGGAAGTGGTAGTCGTCGCCGCCGGGCGCGCCTTTGAACACGGTCCAGTGCTCGCCGCCGTCGTCGGAGCGGCGAATCGACTGCCCCGCGGAGTAGATGCGGTTGCGATCGCTCGGATCGACGGCGATGCGGCAGAAATAATCGTTCTCGAGCCAGCTCTCGCCGCTCACGCGGCGCCAATGTTCGCCGCCGTCGTCGGAGCGGTAAAGCCCGCCCTCGTCCTTCGACGCCGCATGCGGCACGTTGCCGCTGTTCGGCGCGGCGTTGATCACCGCGTACACCCGGCCGCCGCTCGCGGTAGCGAGACCGATGCGGCCGAGATTCACCTGCGGCCAGCCGTTGCCGCGCACGCGCGACCAGGTCCTGCCGCCGTCGCGCGAACGATAGAGTCCGCTGCCGGGACCGCCGTTCGGCTGGAAATACGAGAGCCACGGATAATTGCGCACCTGCCAGGCCGCGGCGTAGACGATCTCGGGATGCTCGGGGTCCGCCGCGAGATCGACGACGCCCGTGTCGGCGTCGATGGCGAGCGTCTGCTGCCACGTCTTGCCGCCGTCTTCGGAACGGAACACGCCGCGTTCGCGGTTCGGACCGAAATAGTGACCGAGCGCGCCGACGAGCACCGTGTCGGGCCGCTGCGGGTCGACGACGATCGCGCCGATGTGACGCGTCGCGCCGAGCCCCGCCGACGTCCATGTGCGGCCGCCGTCGGTGGATTTGTATACTCCGCTGCCGGCCGCGACGTCGTAACGCGCTTCGACGAGCCCAGTGCCCGCATAGATCACGTTCGGCGCGGAGGGAGCGATCGCCACCGCGCCGACCGCCGCCGCAGGCAGCGTATCGCCGAGCGGCCGCCACGTCGCACCGGCGTCTTCGGTCTCCCACACGCCGCCGCCCGCGGCGCCGAAGTAGAACGTGTCGGGCCTATCGGGAATACCCGTCGCCACCGTGGCGAAGCCGCCGCGCTGTGGACCGACGAGCCGCCATTGCAGGGCGGCGGTGACGTCCGTCGTCGCGGTGGCGCAGTTGCTCGCGGCGATGCCGAGCGCGGCTAGCGCGCCCGCGCAGGACAGGAAACGTTTGCGCATGTGAGGATTCCTCGGCTCGATGTTCGTTGGCGAACGCCGAGGATATCACCTCGCCCAGCCTCGACGCGTCAGCGGCAACTCAACCCGTCCGGCGTCGTCAAACGTGCGATGGGCAACGAGCCGCTGCCGTAGCTCGGATCGATCGATTGCCAACTCACCTTGCCGTGGTTGCAGTCGCTGAATTCGAACGTGAGCGTGCCCCAGGCTCGATTCTGTACGCCCGCGGGATCGAATGCGGGAGGAAAGCGGCCGCCGCTGCCGTTCGCGGTGTACGCGTCGAGAACGGCCGTGTTCCCATCGATCGTGCCGGTGCCGATGATCCAATCATGGCCGCCTTGCGGCGAATAGACGAACCACTCCGCGAGCAGTACGCCGCCGAGCACTTCGAGGCTGAATCCATGGCCGCTCTCGGCCGGATCGTACCAATTGCCGGTGATACCGGAGCCGATCGCGAACGGCGGCGGCGCGCCAGCGCCGACCACGAAGTCGAATGTTTGCGGCGGCGGGGCGGCCGCTCCTGTTTCCGGATCGGGCACCCAGTAGAGGTTCACGCGGTAGGCGCCCGCGTCCAAGCCAGGAATGGTCAAGGACGCTTCGATCTGCGGCGGATTCGGCTCGAAATTGAGGCCGTCCTGGACGAACCACACGTTGAGAACCTCGCGGTCTCCGTATCCGGCTCGCATGACGCCTTGCGTCGAAACGAAATTGCCGCCCGAGGGCCAAACCGCATTTATCGTGAACCGTTGGCCGGGCGCGGGGTGCGGAGGATCGAACGCGTAGGTCTGCGCCTCGGCGCGAACCGCGCCGACGAGAAGCAGCGTGGCCAGCGCGCGCTTCGTGTTCTCCAGTTTTTCCATTGCGATGCTCCTTGTTCGCAGCATCCAATACGACGCTGCGGAGCACCGATTCCCCCACTGTCAGCCGAACGGATCGCGCAGCGCGATCGTGTCGTCGCGGTCGGCGCCCGTGGCGACGAGCGCGAGATGGCATTCGGCGAGTTCCTCGACAGCGCGCAGATAGGCGCGTGCAGCGGGCGGCAATTTGGAAAATTCCCGTATTCCACAAGTGGATTCTTCCCAGCCCGGGAATTCGAGATACACCGGCCGGCACTCGGCCCAGCCGGCAGCGTCGAGCGGCGCGAGCTCGCGGCGCTTGCCGCGATATTCGTAGGCGACGCAAACCTTGATGGACGGCAAGCCGTCGAGCACGTCGAGCTTGGTGATGGCGAGGCCGTTGATGCCGTTGATCTGCACGGCGCGCTTGAGCGCGACGAGGTCGATCCAGCCGCAGCGGCGCGGGCGGCCGGTCGTCGCGCCGTACTCGTTGCCGCGTTTGCGCAGCGCCTCGCCCGTAGCGTCGTCGAGCTCGGTCGGGAACGGACCGCCGCCGACGCGCGTCGCGTACGCCTTGCAGATGCCGAGCACGTAGTCGATGTCGCAAGCGCCGACGCCGGTGCCCGCGCATGCGCCGCCGACCGTCGTATTCGACGAAGTCACGAACGGATACGTGCCGTGGTCGATGTCGAGCAGCGCGCCTTGCGCGCCCTCAAAAAGTATACTGCGCCCTTCCTTGCGCAGCTGATGCAGCGTGGAGGCGACGTCGTCGATCATGGGTTTGACGTACTCGCCGAACTCGAGCGCCTCGTCGAGCACCTTGCCGTAGTCGACTTCGGCGGCCTTGAGCCAGTTCTTGAGCACGAAGTTGTGGTAGTCGACGACCGCGCGAAGCTTCTCGGGAAGCTCCTTCGGGTACATGAGATCGGCCACGCGCACGCCGCGCCGCGCCGCCTTGTCCTCGTAGGCCGGCCCGATGCCGCGACCGGTCGTGCCGATGGCCTTGTCGCCCGAAGCCTTCTCGCGCGCCTGATCGAGCGCGATGTGGTACGGCATGATGAGCGGCGTTGCCGGGCTCACCTTGAGCCGCGCGCGCACCTCGATGCCGGTTTCTTCGAGCTCGGCGATTTCCTGGCGCAGCGCGGCCGGCGAGAGCACGACGCCGTTGCCGATGAGACAAAGTACATTTTGCCGCAAAATTCCCGAAGGAATCAGATGCAGCACCGTCTTCTTGCCGCCGATGACGAGCGTGTGTCCGGCGTTGTGGCCGCCTTGGAAACGCGCTACGGCACCGACGCGTTCGGTCAGCAGATCGACGATCTTGCCTTTGCCTTCGTCGCCCCATTGTGCGCCGAGAATTACGACTGACTTACCCATGACGTATCGTTTCCGTCGCAAGAGCAAAAAACGTGGACACGAAGAACACGAAGGTGAACAAGATCGTTGACAGCAGCATTACATCGCCGTTTGGCGAACCGCAGCTCCTCACAAATTTCCTTCGTGTTCTTCGTGTGGTTCAATCTTTCAAAACGAGCGAATCAGCTGACCAGCTTCAGCACCAGCACGCCGACCGCGAGCATCACGCCGCCGATCACGCGCAACTGGCGCGCCTCGAGCTGGCGCATCTGCTCCGCGAACCGGAGCCACATATGCGGCGCCGCGAACAGGAACAAACCCTCCAGGATCAGCACCAGGCACAGCGCGGCGAGAAATTCGTGCTGCATCAGCCGGTCACGGTTTGGCTTCGCCCTTGGTCGCGTCGAAATAGCGCAGGAATTCGGACTTCGGATCGAGCACGATGACGCCGTTCTTCAAGGATTCGCGATAGGCCTGCAGGCTGCGGTAGAACGCGTAGAATTCGGGGTCTTTGCCGTACGCGCCTGCATAGATCTCGGCGGCCTTGGCATCGCCTTCGCCGCGCAGTTGCTGCGCGTCGCGCTCGGCCTCGGCCCGGAGCACGACGACTTGGCGATCCGCATCGGCCTTGATCTTCTGCGCCTCCTCCTTGCCGTTGGAGCGCTGCTCGTTGGCGAGGCGGCTGCGTTCGGCGCTCATGCGGTTGTAGACCGATTCGAGCACCTCGTCGGGAAATTCGATGCGCTTGATGCGCACGTCGACGATGCGCACGCCGAGCGTGCCTTCGGTGGCCTTGTTGGCCTGGTCGCGCACGTGCTCGGTGATGTCCGAGCGCGCATTGGCGATCAAGTCGCCGAGCGAGCGCGCGTTGAACTCGAAACGCAGCGCGTCCTTGATGATCGGAGCGAGCCTCTGGTTCGCGCTGCTCTGCAGCTCGTCCACGCCGAACGAGCGGTAATACGCCGCGGCGTTCTCGATGCGCCACTTGACGTAGAAATCGACGTTGACGGCTTTCTTCTCGGAGGTGAAATAGGAACGATCCGGCGACGCTTCGAGGTTCAGGATGCGGCGGTCGAAGCGCACCACCTGCTGGACGAGCGGCAACTTGAAGTGCAGACCCGGTCCGTAGTCGCCGCCGTTCGCGCTGTCGGCGCCCTGGATGCGGCCGAATTGCAACAACAGCGCGCTCTGGCCTTCGCGGACCACGAACACGGAGTTCGCCAGCACGACGACGAGGATCAGCGCGAGAATCGGCGTGAGCAGTTTCATTGCGCGCCTCCACGCGTGCTGTCCGCCGCGACCGCGGCCGCCGCAGCGGCATTGTCGGGGCGCGCCTTGTCGAGCGGCAGGTAGAGCAGGCTCTTGCCGTTGCTCTCGTCGATGATCTTCTGCGAGGCGCCGAGCACGGCCTGCATCGTCTCGAGATAAAGACGCTTGCGCGTGACTTCGGGCGCCGCCTTGTACTGCGCTTCGACGAGGCTGAACGCTTGCGCATCGCCTTCCGCCTGCGCGATGCGGGCGGCCTTGTAGCCGGCCGCCGCGGCGCGGATGCCCGCCGCCTCGCCGCGAGCGATCGGCACGACCTGTGCCGCGTACGCGTTCGCGTCGTTGATGAACTGGGTCTGGTTGTTGCCGGCGCTATTGGCGTCGTCGAACGCCTTCTTGACCTCGGACGGCGGCTGGATGCGCTGGAAATTGATCTCGGTGACGACGATGCCCGTGCTGTAGCCGTCGAGCGTCTGCTGCAGGAGCTTCTTCGTCTCGCCGACCACTTCGGAACCGTGACCCGAGAGGATCGTATCCATCTCGCTGCGGCCGACGACCTGGCGCACCGCACTTTCGGCGGCCTGCTTGAGCGTCTCGTCCGGCTGATACATCGAGAACAGGAATTGCCGCGCGTCGGTCACCTGGTATTGCACGTTGAAATCGATCTGGACGATGTTCTCGTCCTTGGTCAGCATCCGCACCTCGTCGGAAACCGAACGCACGCTCGTCGCCTCGACCGGGATCACTTGCTCGATCGGCGTCGGCCACTTGAGATTGAGGCCGCTCGTCATGACGCGGTTGAATTGGCCGAAACGCAGCACGACGCCGATCTGGCGCGCGTCGACGACTTTCCAACACGTCGTACCGATCCAGACCAGCACGAGCGCCAGTACGGCGATCGAAATGCCGCCACCCGTGCTGCCGGAGCCGCCGCTGCCGAACAGGCGCCCTACGCCCTCGCGCAGTCGCCGCAGCATGTCTTCCACGTCCGGCGGCGGTTTCTTCCCCTGCCAGGGATCACGCTTGCCGCCTCCCGGTTCATTCCAGGCCATCGTCGTCTCCGTCGCTGCATTGCGCGTGCGCACGCGGCCACGCCGCGACACGTCGCTGTTTGCAACCTGGGTTGCTGCGGAATTGTATGGTTTATGGCAAAAAGGTGCGAGGCCCGCGCCGAGACCCGACCTCAGGCTTGGCCGATCGCCTGTTTGAGCCAAGCACCCTCCGGGGTCCCGAACAGGGGCTCCAAGAGCGCCCGCGGCGCATCGATCTCGAGCTCCCAGCCGCTCTCCGCTGGGCGCTCGTTGGCGACGAGCCCTTGCGCGAACAGACGGGCGCGCAGGCGCCCGGCGTCGTCGGGCACCCGCAGCCAGCAATGCACGCGCTCGCGCATCAGCGTGCGCGCGAGCGTCTCGCGCAAAAGATCGAGACCATGTCCCGTGACGGCCGAGACCCACACGCGCGGCGTGGTGCCGCCGTCGACCATGTCCATGCGCGGCGCCGGTGCACCGTCGCCGTTCGCCGGGAGCTTGTCGAGCTTGTTGTAGACGAGCACCTGCGGCACGTCCTCGGCGCCGATTTCGGCGAGCACGCGCTCGACTTCGGCGATGCGCTGATCTTGCTCGGGATCGGCGGCGTCGACGACATGCAGCAGGAGATCCGCGTCGCGCGTCTCGGCGAGCGTCGACTTGAACGCGGCGATCAGATCGTGCGGCAGGTCGCGGATGAAGCCGACCGTATCGGCCAACACGAGCGGCCCGCTCGCGAGTCCGTCGAGACGCCGCAGCGTCGGATCGAGCGTGGCGAACAATTGGTCCGCGGCGTAGACGCCGGCGCCCGTGAGCGCGTTGAACAGCGTGGATTTGCCCGCGTTCGTGTAGCCGACCAGCGATACGAGCGGCAACGCGTTGCGCTGGCGCGCACGTCGTGCCTGGCTGCGCTGCGTTTCCACTTTTTCGAGGCGCTGCGTGAGCTGCTTGACGCGCCCGGCCAGCAAGCGTCGATCGAGCTCGAGCTGCGTTTCGCCGGGTCCGCGCAGACCGATCGCGCCGCCGCGCTGGCGTTCCAAGTGCGTCCATCCGCGCACGAGGCGAGTCGCCATGTGCTTGAGCTGCGCGAGCTCGACTTGCAGCTTGCCTTCGTGCGAACGCGCGCGCTGCGCGAAGATGTCGAGGATGAGCCCCGTGCGGTCGACGACGCGGCACTCGGTCAGGCGCTCGAGGTTGCGTTCCTGCACGGGCGACAGCGCGTGGTTGACGAGGATCAAGTCCGCGTCGAGCGCCTGCTTCTGCGTCTTGAGCTCCTCGGCCTTGCCGCTGCCGACGAAGAACTTCGGATTGGGACGGTCGATGCGCGCCGTCAGCGAGCCGGCCACGCTCGCGCCGGCCGAGCGCGCGAGCTCGGCAAATTCGGCGAGAGCACCGGGATCGTTCTGCCCCACCCACTGCGGCTGCACGAGCAGCGCGCGTTCACCTTTACGCGATCGTTCGAACAGAATTGCCGCCCCGGCTCAGCCTTCGGCCGCTTCGGCGTGCGCGGCCGACTCGGCGTGACCGCCGTTGTCGCCGCCGACGCGCACGTTGCGGCTCGGTACGATGGTGGAAATGGCGTGCTTGTAGACCATCTGGCTGACCGTATTGCGCAACAGCACGACGAACTGGTCGAACGACTCGACCGTTCCTTGCAGCTTGATGCCGTTGACGAGATAGATGGAGACAGGCACGCGCTCGCGACGCAGGGCATTCAGGAAGGGATCCTGCAGCGACTGACCTTTTGACATGGTTCTTCTCCGTGTGAGGCTTGTTCTTATGCGAATCGGGGAAAAAGCGGCGCAGCCGGAAAGCAGATGCGGGCGGCGCGCTCCGATTCAAGGTGTTGAAAGTATACACGTTTTGGCGCGAAGAATGAAGACCGAATCCAGGAACGCTGCACCGGCAAAACTCCTCGTTCCCGCGCAGGCGGAATGCCGCTCGCGATTTGCCTGAGGGAAGATCGGGATTCCGCGCTCCGCCTAGGGCGCAGGACCGTCGCGTCAGAGGTCCCGCGCGAGAAACGCACCGACCGCCCCGACCGCGATCGCTTCCGCATCGTGGCGCAAGCCGTCGATCGGTCGCGCGTCGAGTTCGGAGCGCAACCACGTGAGCTGCCGTTTGGCGAGCTGGCGCGTCGCGAAAACGGCGCGGTCGCGGAACTCGGCGGTGCCGTAGCGTCCGGCAAGATGCTGCCAGGCCTGCCGATAACCCACGGCGCGCAGCGCGGGCAAATGTTCGTCGAGATCGCCGCGCGCGCGCAGCCGCTCGACCTCGGCCAGAAAGCCCTGTGCGAGCATTGCATCGAAGCGTGCCGCGATCCGCGCATGCAGCGCCGCGCGGTCGCCGGGAATCAAAGCGAGCTTCAGCACGCGATAGCCGAAACGCCGCGGCGGAGCGCTCTGCAGCTCCGACATCGGCCGGCCGCTGAGCTCGATCACTTCGAGCGCGCGTTGGATGCGCTGCCGATCGGCCGGACCGATGCGCGCCGCCGTCGCCGGATCGCTTCGCGCCAGCCGCGCGTGCAGCGCCGCCCAGCCGTGTTCGCGCGCTTCCTCGGCGAGACGCGTACGCAGCGCGGGATCGGCCTCGGGCATCGCCGAGAGCCCCCGGTGCAAGGCACGGAAGTAAAGCCCGGTGCCGCCGACGAGCAGCGGCACGCGTCCCGTCGCCGTGATCGCCTGCATTTCCCGTTCGGCGTCGACGGCGAACTCGGCGGCGGAATAGGTCTCGGCGGGATCGCGCACATCGATGAGCCGGTGCGGGTGACGCGCGAGCGTCGCCGCATCGGGCTTCGCTGCGCCGATGTAGAGCCCGCGGTAGACGAGCGCCGAATCGACGCTGACGAGACCGAGCGCGAAGCGTTCCGCGAGCGCGCAGGCGAGCGCCGTCTTGCCCGACGCCGTCGGTCCCATCAGAAAGATCGCTAGCGGCCGGCGGTCGGAGCACATGCGGCGATTCTACCGACACGCCGCGTACCGGCGGTCAGTCGGCGCGCCCGTCGCGCGGCTCGACGACGGCGCCGAGCAGCTCCGTCGCGCGGGCGAGCACCGGGCCTGCGAGCGCATCGCGGCACAACATGTCGAAGCGGCCTTCGCCGAAATACAGCCCGTCCGACACCAGGAAGCTCACGCGCACGTCACCGCGCCGCGGCGGCGGCAGGCGCGAGCCCGTCCACGGCCCGATGCGCTGCACGAGCGGCAGCGCGGCGAGGACCGTCTCCCTGCCGAGCGTCTCCACGCGCGGCGGGCCGCTTTCGAACAGCGCTGCCTTGCCGCTCGGGTTGAGGTAGCGCACCCGACCGTCGCCGTAGGCAGCCAGCGTGTCGAGGCCGCGATCGAGCGGCACTTCCACGACGACGCCGAGCAGGATCTTCGGCGTGACTGCGCCGCCGCACGCACGCAGACGCGCATACGCGAACGCGCGCACGCGGCTCTCGCTCGAAGCAGCGTCGGCGATGGCTTGCATGTCGCCAAGATCGGGCCTTTCGTCGAGCAGCGTCGACCACGGACGCTCGCGCATGGCGGCGCCGTCGCTGCGCAGAAGATCGAGGTTGTCGCAGAACAGCAAGTTGTACAGAAGATTGAGGTGAGCTTCGGCGTAGGGCTCGTGGAAAGGAGCCGGCGCCAGGCTCGAAGCGGCGGAGCCCAATCCGACCTTGGCGAGCAATTGCTTGATCATGCGCGTCGCGTGCGTTGGTGATGCATGCGTCAACGCGACGCGACGCGCGAACCGAACAGCGCAGGCACCGACGATCCGCCGGTACAAAATCAATTCGCGACTTGCGCGAGGTCCTCTTTGAGCTGCGCGAAATCGAAGCCCGGCGCAAAATCCTTGGCTTTGGCTTCGGCCGGCAGGATCGCATACGCCTCGTCGACGCACTCGTCCCACCATGCCCACGTTCCCTGCTGCGTGTTGCCCCACGTGAGCACGGTCACTCCTTTCGCATCGTAGGCCACCGCGAGCACCGCGTGACCGTGCTTGGTCAGCGGGCCCGGCAACCACGGTTTGCCGTCGTCGAACTGCTGCTGGCAATCCTGCTGCACCTGGAAACCGAGATAGACCCCGCCGAACAACTGGATCGCTTGCTTGACGTGCGTCTGGTTCTTCACGTCGACGCTGGCGTACGCGAGGATCTTCTCGCCGGAGATCGCCGACTTGCGCCAATAATTGAGTACATCGAGCTCCTGCAGGCCGGAATCGACCCCGCCCGTGAGATGGAAATAGATCTTCTCGAGCCCGGCGGCCTGCGCGATCGCTTTCTTGCCGACCAAGCCTTTGAACAGCGTCGCCGCGTGCGCGGCGGCGGCGATCGTGCAATCGCCGAGCGTATCGTTGCCGTCCATCGGGAACAGCTTCGCCGCATTCGTCGAGCCGAGCTTCTTGTAAACGCGCGGCAGCGAATCGTACGCGGGCGGCGGTGCGGCGAGCGCAGCCGTCAGGTAGTTCTTCAGACGCAGCGTGCGGTAGTCGTGCTTGGGCGGGTGCTTTCCGAAACGGTAGTTGGCCATGGCCTCTCCCCAGTTCACCGGCGGGACACCGGCGTCGGCACGGCGCGATCGAGCGCACCGGTCCCTGGCAGGCGTATCGGCGTCTGTACGTTCCCCGGCTGCGCGCACGCTCCGGCATCGTGCGGCCGCGCCATCGTGCGCCGCACCTCGAGCGAAGTCCACTGTCACTTCGTACAGCGCCACGGCGCTTCGAGGATCGTGCCTTCGCCGGCGTATAATCCGCGCCGCCATAGGAGATCGACATGCAATCGACGATGAAGGCGCTGGTCAAGCGCGAAGCGGCCAAAGGCATCTGGATGGAACAGGTGCCCGTACCCGAGATCGGACCGAACGAGGTTCTCATCAAGCTCGAGAAGACCGCGATTTGCGGCACCGATCTGCACATCTACAAGTGGGACGAGTGGTCGCAGCGCGTGATCAAACCCGGCCTCGTGATCGGCCACGAATTCGTCGGCCGCATCGTCGACATGGGTGCCGGCGTGCGCGGCTACAGCATCGGGCAGCGCGTTTCGGCCGAAGGCCACCTCGTGTGCGGCGTCTGCCGCAACTGTCGCGCCGGCAAGCAGCATTTGTGCCCGAACACGGTAGGCATCGGGGTCACGCGCAACGGCGCGTTTGCCGAATACATCGCGATGCCCGCGTCGAATCTATGGCCGATTCCCGACCAGATCCCGAGCGAGCTCGCAGCGTTCTTCGATCCGTACGGCAACGCCGCCCATTGTGCGCTCGAATTCGACCTGATCGGCGAGGACGTGCTCATCACGGGCGCCGGCCCGATCGGCATCATCGCGGCGGGTATCGCCAAGCACGTCGGCGCGCGCAACGTCGTCGTGACCGACGTCAACGACTATCGCCTCAAGCTCGCCGCCGACATGGGAGCGACGCGCGTCGTCAACGTCTCGAAGCAATCGCTCAAGGACGTCGTCAAGGACTTGCACATGGAAGGCTTCGACGTCGGCCTCGAGATGTCGGGCAACCCGCGCGCCTTCAGCGACATGCTCGACTGCATGTACCACGGCGGCAAGATCGCCCTGCTCGGCCTGCTGCCCAAGGGCTCGGGCATCGATTGGGACAAAGTCATCTTCAAGGGTCTCGTCCTGCATGGCATCTACGGCCGGCGCATGTACGAGACCTGGTATAAAATGACGCAAATGCTGCTTACTGGATTTCCGCTGCAGAAGGTCCTCACGCATCAGATCCACATCGACGATTTCCAGAAAGGCTTCGATCTGATGGATTCGGGGAATTGCGGCAAGGTGGTGTGCTCCTGGAATTAAGCACAGGCCGCTGTACAAACTTGCATCCGATTACTGCATCGGCTCCGCGCACGGCAACTCAGGCCACAAGCAGATGGCCGCACGAATGCGGCCATCTGTGGAATAGAGCAATTTTCGTTCAATTCGGTTTTATGATGAACCATGTGATGTGGGTGACCATGGATTTGAGATCACCACCGAAATCCAGGTTTGCAGCATCGATCAAGAACGCATGGTTGTCCTCGACGATGATGTTGAACATACCTTCAGCGACTTCACCCGCGTCGTTTATATAAGTATATTCGACGACGCCGGCCGTCCCATTCGGAAA
>DASRGX010000044.1:0-3948 GCA_035650835.1 Rudaea sp.
TCGCGCTCTTCGAGTACCTGCTGCAGGTGCCGGCGAACCGCATCGGCCATGCGGTGCTGAGCGTCGGACAGCTCAAGATCATGCAGGAGATCATCACGCTGTCGGTGTTCGTGCCGTTCGCCGTCTTCTATCTCAAGGAGCCGATCAAGACCGACTACCTGTGGGCCGGCCTCTGCATCCTCGGCGCGGCGTATTTCGTCTTCCGCGACAAGATTTAGCGCGCCCTAACGGTCGCGCCCGCACACTGGCTCGCGTATCGAAGTGCGGCGCTGCCTCTCACGCCGCTGCAACGCATCGGTTACCCTAGCGATTTGCGAACCTCACGCATGAGCCCGACGCCGCCCGGTTGTCCTCCGCCCCGCTCGCGGCGACGTCTGCGCGCGTGCAGCGCCGCGCTGGCGCTCGGTGTGGCCGGGTGTGCGATGCAAACGTCCATGCCTGACCTGCCGAGCGATCTGCCCGCGCAATGGGAACACGCGCCGGCCGGCGCCGCCGGACCCGGTGCGGCCGAGGGATGGAAGGCGTTCGCCGATCCGGCGCTCGACCGGCTCGTCGATGCTGCGCTTGCGGGCAATCTTACGCTGCGCATCGCGGGCGACCGGCTCAAGGCCGCGCGCTTCCTGCACCACCGTTCGCGCGCGGATTTCTGGCCCACGCTCGATTTCCGCGTCTACGAGGAAACCGCACCGGGTGCGTCGACGGGCTATCTCGAATTCGGCTTCGATGCCACCTGGGAATTCGGTCTCTTCGGGCGCTCCACGGGCAACGCGCGCGTGAGCGCGGCCGACGCCAACACGGCGATCATCGACGAAGCCGCCGCACGCATCACGGTGGCGGCCGAAGTGGCGCGCACCTATGTCGATCTTTGCACCGCGCGCGCCCACGTACGGCTCGCCGACGCGATTCTCGCGGCGCGGCAGCGCCAGCGCGAAGTCGCGCAGACGCGTGTCGACACCCATCTCGGCTCGCGCGCCGACCTCGACCATGCGGCGTCCGACCTCGCCGCGGCGCAGGCCGACGCGCACGATGCGCTCGTGCCGGTCGCCGAGTCCGAAGCGGCACTCGCCGTACTGCTTGGCCGGCGCACGACGACCGAGGACATTCCGACCTGCGACGCGCCGCCCGCGCTCGAGGGGATCGCCCTCGCACCGCCGCCGGCCGACCTCGTGCGCACGCGGCCGGAGATTCGCAAGGCCGAGCAGAACGTGCTGCGCGCGGCCGGCGAGCTCGGCATCGCGCGCGCCGACCTCTTCCCGAAGTTCGGCATCATCGGCACGCTGATCTCCTCGACCGCGCTGACCGGCGACGTCGATCATCCGAACAAGGCCGTGCCGTTGATCGGCCCGACGATCAGTTTGCCGATCCTCGATTGGCACGCCCGCCGCGCCGTCGTCGGCGCTCGCGAAGCGGCCCTGGACGCGGCCGTGCTTGCCTATCGGGAAGCCGTGCTCGAAGGCATCGAGGAGGTCGAAGCGTCGCTTGCGCGCTTCGCCGCGAAGACGGCGCTTGCGGCCGACGCGTCGGCCGCTGCGGAAACGGCGTCCCAGTCCTACGAGCGCGCGGCCGCGGCGCGCCGCATCGGGCTCGCCGACGACGGCGAGCTCATGGGCGCCAAGGTCGCGCTCGCCCAGGCCGAGCTGCAGAAGACGCAGGCGCTGCGCGAACGCGGGCTCGCTTACATCGCGCTGTACAAGGCGTTCGGCGGCGCCATGCCGCCGCTGGCGAGCGCGCCATGATCGTCGCCCTTGCGCGCAAGACGCTCATCTACGAATGGCGCAAGTTCCTGCCGGCGGTGCTCGCCGTCGCGTTCTCGGGCCTCTTGCTCATGATGATGACCGCGCTCATGTTCGGCATCTTCTCCTCGGCCGGCGTGTATGTCAGCAAGTCGAGCGCCGATTTGTGGGCCGGCTCGCCGGGCACGCAGAGCATCGAGCTCGGCCGTCCGGTGCCGGCCGATACCTCGGTATGGCTCGAACTCGATCCGGCCGTCGTGCGTGCCGAGCCGTTCCAATGGATCGACGGCGACTGGCGCGGTCCGGTCGAGCGCGGCAGCGTCACGGTGTTCATTTCGGGCATCGATCCGTCGCCGGGAGCGATGATGTTCTCCCAGGCTTTGACGCCCGAACAGCGCGCCGCGCTCTACGAACCCGCCGGCGTGATCGTCGACGCAGCGGATCTACCGAAGCTCGGGCTTGGCGTGGGCGGCACGGCCGTGCTGAACGGCCACATCGTCAAGATCGTGGCGGCGGCGAACGGGTTGCGCGCGCTCGGCGGCGTGAACATCGTGACGTCGATCGCGACGGCGCGCATGCTCGTGGCCGACCCGGCCGATCGCGACCGCGTCGCCTATTACGTTGCGCGCCTCGCGCCGGGCAGCGATCCCGAAGCCGTGCGCAGCCGGCTCGCGGCGGTCGGCGCGCGGCACGGCTTCGCCGTGTGGACACGCGACGAATTCGCGCGCCATGCCGCCACGTACTGGATGTTCGAGACGGGCGCCGGCTTGGGTTTCGTGTTCCTCGCCATCGTCGTGTTCATCGTCGGCGTCGTGATCACGAGCCAGACGCTGTTCGCCGCCGTGGCGAGCTCCGTCCGCGAATACGCGATGCTCAACGCGCTCGGCGCAGGCCTGGCCGCGCTGCGCCGCGTGGTGCTGGAGCAGGCGTTCTGGGTCGGCCTCGCCGGCATCGGCGTCGGTGCGATCGTGAGCCTCGCGATCGCCGTGATCGGCAGAGGCCAGGACGTCCCGATCAGTTTCGATGCGCTGACCGGTGCCGCCTGCGCGACGCTCGTCATGGCGCTCGCGCTGATCTCGGGCCTGCTCGCGGTGGGCGCGATCAACGAACTCGAGCCGGCGAATCTCCTGCGCTGACGCCATGACCGCCCTCGTCGCCGACGCCATCGCCAAATCCTACACGAGCGGGAAAGTCGAAACGCGCGTGCTCGACGGCATTTCGCTGAGTCTCTCCGAACGCGAGCTCACGCTCGTGCTCGGGCCTTCGGGCTCGGGCAAGAGCACGCTGCTCGCGATCCTGAGCGGATTGCTCAAGCCCGATCGCGGCAGCGTCGCCGCGCTCGGCGAGAATCTCTGGCAGAAAACGCGCACGTCGCTCGAGAAGTTCCGGCTCGAGCACACCGGCTTCGTGTTCCAGGGCTTCAACCTTTTTCCGGCATTGTCGGCGCTCGAACAAGTGATGCTGCCGCTCGACTATTTGGGCCTGCCGCGTCACGAGGTGCGCAACCGCGCGCTCGCGGCGCTCGAGGAAGTGGGTCTCGCCGCTCGCGCGCACCAGCGGCCGATCGAGCTCTCCGGCGGCGAAAAGCAGCGCATCGCGATCGCGCGCGCGCTCGCCAAGCGGCCGCAATTCCTGTTCGCGGACGAGCCGACGAGCGCGCTCGATTCGGTGAACGGCAAGAACGTCATCGATGCGCTGCATCGGGTCGCGCGCACGTTCGGTGCGAGCGTCGTCTGCGTGAGCCACGACACACGGCTGTCCGCAAGCGCCGACCGCATCATCGAGATGCAGGACGGACGCATACTCTCCGATACTGCGCGCAACGGCCGCTCCGGCCAAACGGCTTCACGCTCCAACGGATCTTCCGCATGACTACGCCATCTCGCCTCGTCTCCGCCCTCGCGGGCCTGGCCTTGCTCGCGGGCTGCGGCAAGGCGCCGCCGCCCCCGCCGGCCGCTCCCATGGAAGCGCGGTTCGCCGCCATTGCGCGCGGCCGCGTCGATGTCGAAGGCGGGCTCGTGCATGTCGCTGCGCCGCGCGAAGGCGTCGTGAGCCGCGTCGAAGGCGCTCCGGGCGACAGCGTCAAGGCCGGCGACGTGCTGTTCGCACTCGATACCGCACAAGCGACGATGGCGCGCGACGCCGCGGCCGCCGATCTCGAGGCCGCCAAGGCGCAAGTGCAACTGCTGCGTTCCAAACTCGATGCGCTGAAGCT
>DASRGX010000045.1:0-2472 GCA_035650835.1 Rudaea sp.
TCGGCGAGATCGAGGCGCAGTTGCTGCACGCGGCGGAGTTGCGCGAAGCGGCGGTGCTGGCGCGGGAAGACGTGCCTGGCGAGAAGCGCCTGGTGGCGTACGTGGTGCCGCGCGAAGGCGCGGAGGTGTCGGCGGCGCAGCAGCGAGCGGAACTCGAGCAGCGGCTGCCGGATTACATGGTGCCGAGCGCGTTCGTGGTGATGAAGGCGTTTCCGCTGACGCCGAGCGGAAAACTCGACCGCAAGGCACTGCCGGCGCCGGACTACGGCTTGTTGGCCGATCGCCGCTACGAGGCGCCCGTCGGCGTCACCGAAACGGCGATCGCAGAGGTCTGGTCCGCGCTCTTCGGCATCGAACGCGTCGGGCGCCACGATCAGTTCTTCGAGCTCGGCGGACACTCGCTGCTCGTCGTTTCGATGATCGAGCATCTGCGCCACCGGGGCGTCCAGGTCGACGCGAAAACCGTGTTCATGAAACCGGTGCTCGCCGAGCTGGCCGCGGCAATCATCAACGAAGAACGCACGGGCGATGAACGCCCGCGCGCGTTCACGACGCCGCAGAACCTGATTCCCGACCTGCCGGCGGACGCTCCGAGCAGCAGCGACAACAACGTCGAGGCGGTATACCTATGACGCTCGATTCCATCATTGCGTTCCTGCGTGACAACGGCGTGCGAGCGAGCGTTCAGGACGGCGAGCTCGTCCTGAAAGCGCCGAAGGGTGTGCTCGACGCAGAGTGGCTGAGCGTGCTCAAAGCGCGCAAGCAGGAGCTCATCGCCGCTCTCGAAAACGACGCTCTCGGCGAAATCCGCGAAGCGCGGCAGCGGATCACGCCCGAGATGCTGCCGCTCGTGACGCTGTCGCAAACGGAGATCGATGCGGTGGTCGCCGATGTCTCGCGCGGTGCGGCGAACATCCAGGATATCTACCCGCTCGCGGCGTTGCAGGAAGGCATCCTGTTCCACCACATGCTGGTCGAAGAAGGCGATCCCTACCTGATGCGCTCGATCGTCGCGTTCGACGGGCGCGAGCGGCTCGACCGGTTCCTCGTCGCCTGGCAGGCCGTCGTCGACCGTCACGACATCTTGCGCACGTCCTTCCACTGGGACGGCTTGTCGCAGCCCGTGCAGGTCGTGGAGCGAAAAGCCATGTTGCCTGTGGTCGAGCTCACGCTTGCCGCCGAAGGCGCGGCGGGCATGGACGAGTTCACGTCACGGACCGATCCCATGCGCCTGCGCCTCGACGTGCGCCGCGCGCCGCTGATGGCCGCATACATCGCACGCGACCGTGCATCGGGCGAATGGTGGCTGGCGCTCCTCAATCATCATTTGATCGGCGATCACGTCACCTTGGAGCTGATCCTCGGCGAGATACGCCTGATATTGGCGGGCAGGAACGACGCGTTGCCCGCGGTGTCGCCGTTCCGCGAATTCGTCGCGCAAGTGCGGGCGATTCCGGAGTCCGAGCACGAAGCGTTCTTCCGCGCGCAGCTCGGCGATGTCACGGAGCCTACAGCGCCGTTCGGCGTGCTCGATGTGCACGGCGACGGCCGCACTTTGGACGACGTGATCCTGCCGCTGCCGGCGGCGTTGTCGTCCAAGGTGCGTGCGAGTGCGCGGCGGCTCGGCATGAGTCCGGCGGTGCTCTTCCACGTGGCCTGGGCGCTCGTGCTCGCGCGCAGTACGGGACGCGAGGACGTGGTGTTCGGCACGGTGCTTTCCGGCCGACTGCAGAGTTCCGCGGGCGCCGATCGCATGATGGGCATGTTCATCAATACGCTGCCGGTGCGTGTCGGCGTGGGCGACGTGGGTGCGCTCGCCGCGGTCCAGGCGATGTACCGCACGATGACCGATCTGCTCGCGCACGAGCAGGCTTCGTTGGCGCTCGCGCAGCGTGCGAGCGGCGTGGCGCCGCCGCTGCCGCTGTTCACGACCTTGCTCAACTATCGGCACAGCCCGCTGCAGTCGGCGTCCGCCGCGGCGGCATTCGCGGGCATGCGCCTCGTCGCCAGCGAGGAGCGCACGAACTATCCGCTGATGGTCAACGTGGACGATCACGGCGAGGCCTTCTCCATCAACACGAAGTGCGTGCCGGGGATGTCCGCGGAGCGCATCAACGCGTATTTCGCCACCGCGCTGGAGTCGCTCGTCGACGCCCTGACCGCGGAACCTGGTCGTCGCACGCGCGAGCTCACGGTCATGCCCGCTGCGGAGCTCAAGGCCGTGCTCGAGGAGTTCAACGCGACCTCGGTACCATACCCGCGCGATGCGCTGCTGCACGAGCTGTTCGAAGCCGAAGCGGCACGCTCGCCCGCGGCGCCGGCGCTCGTGTACGAAGGCGAGACGGGGAGCTACGGGGAGTTGAACGCGCGCGCGAACCAGGTGGCGCACCGGCTGCAGGCAATGGGCGCCGAGCCCGATGCGCGGGTGGTCGTGTGTCTGGAACGCAGCGTCGAGTTGATCGTGGCGGAGCT
>DASRGX010000046.1:0-28276 GCA_035650835.1 Rudaea sp.
GGCCACATCGGCACCTTGATCGCGAAGCCCGACAGGAACGCGAAGAACAGCCACGCCTGTTCGGTCGCATCGAGCTTGAGCGCGGCGAAATCCGCGAGCTCCCACGAGTGGGCGTGCATGTAGAGATAGATCAGGCCGATCAACATGAAGATCGAGCCGAAGAACGTGTACAGGAAGAACTTGAGCGTCGCGTAGACGCGCCGCGGGCCGCCCCAGATGCCGATGATGATGAACATCGGAATCAGCATGCCCTCGAAGAACACGTAGAACAGCAGCGCGTCCATCGCCGCGAACACGCCGATCATGAGTCCTTCGAGGACCAGGAACGCGGCGAGGTACTGGTTGACCTTGTCGTGTACCGAATCCCACGCGCCCAGGATCACGAGCACCGTCGTGAACGTCGTCAGCAGGATCAGCGCGATCGAAATGCCGTCGGCGCCCAGGTGATAGTTGGCGTGGATCGCGGGAATCCAGGCGATGCGCTCGACGAACTGCATCGTCGCCGTCGAGGCGTCGTAGCCCGTGTAGAGCGGGATACTCACGAGGAATACGAGGACGGCGGCGCCGAGCGCGAGCCAGCGCGCGAGGTCGGCGCGGCCGCGGCCGGCGAACGACACGAGCGCGCCGCCCAGGATCGGCAGCCAGATCACGAGACTCAACAGATGCGAAGGGGAATCCATTATTGTTGTTCTCGCTTGCGATTACGGACGCACGATCCACCAGACGCCGCCGAGCAGGGCGACGAGCCCCAGGATCATGGCGAACGCGTAGGTATACAAATATCCGGACTGCACCCAGCGCACCGCTGCGGCGATGCGGCCGACCGCCGCCGACGAACCGTCGATGAGCACGTTGTCGATGACGCCGACGTCGCCGCCCTTCCAGAGCCCGCGGCCGAGCAGCAGCGAGCCGCGCGCGAACACGGCCTGATAGATCTCGTCGAACCAATATTTGTGGTCGAGCAGATTCCAGAGCGGATGCAGCGCCTGCTTGATGCGCGCCGGGACCGCCGGGTTGAGCAGATAGAGATAAGTGGCCGCCGCGAAACCGGCAACGGCGAACCAGAAAGGCAGGCCCACGAAACCCTGGCGCGCGGTCGTCATTGCGCCGGCGAAGGCTTCACCTCCCTCGGCCGCGGCCGAGCGGATCGCCTCGCCGAAGTAGTCGCCGTGCAGCATGGCGCCGACCGTGAGCCAGCCGATGACGACCGACGGGATCGCGAGCAGGATCAGCGGTACCGTCACGACCCACGGCGACTCGTGCGGCGGATGCGCGAGGTGGCCGGGCGGCAAATGGTGCTCGTGGTCGCTCGCATCGGGCTCGTGGTGCGTCTCGGCGCTGCCCGTCGCATTGGCGGCCGCCGCTGCATGCGCGGATTCGGCCGCGTGATCCTCGTGCGGCGCATGATCGTGATCGTGTTCGACGACGAAGCGTTCCTTGCCGTGGAACGTCATGTACAAAAGTCTAAAACTATACAACGCCGTGACGAACACACCTGCGAGCACGCAGAAATACGCGTAACTCGAGCCCCAGCGATGCGACTCGTGGACGGCCTCGATGATCGCGTCCTTCGAAAAGTATCCCGCGAAGCCCGGCGCGCCCGTGAGCGCGAGCGTGCCGATCCACATCGTGATGTACGTAATCGGCATATAGCGGCGCAGGCCGCCCATCTGGCGCATGTCCTGTTCGTGGTGCATCGCCATGATGACCGAGCCCGCGCCGAGGAACAGCAGCGCCTTGAAGAACGCGTGCGTCATCAGGTGGAAGATGCCGGTCGAATACGCCGACACGCCGAGCGCGACGGTCATGTAGCCGAGCTGCGACAGCGTCGAGTACGCGACCACGCGCTTGATGTCGTTCTGCACGATGCCGATGAGCCCCGTGAAGAACGCCGTCGTCGCGCCGATCACGAGCACGGCGCTGAGCGCGGTCTCGGAGAGCTCGAACAGCGGCGACATGCGCGCGACCATGAAGATGCCGGCCGTGACCATCGTCGCCGCGTGGATCAGGGCGGAGATCGGCGTCGGGCCTTCCATCGAGTCGGGCAGCCAGACATGCAACGGGACTTGCGCGGACTTGCCCATCGCGCCGACGAAGAGGCACAGGCAGATCACCGTCGCCGCCGACCACGGACTGCCGGCGACGAGTTCGAACGTCTTGCCGTTGAGCAGATCCGCGTGTTCGAACACGCTGCGATAGTCGAGCGTGTGGAAGAAATACAGCACGCCCGCGATGCCGAGCAGGAAACCGAAATCGCCGACGCGATTGACGAGGAACGCCTTGAGGTTGGCGAAGATCGCGCTCGGACGCTTGTACCAGAAACCGATCAGCAGATACGAAACGAGACCCACCGCTTCCCAGCCGAAGAAGAGCTGCAGGAAGTTGTTCGCCATCACGAGCATGAGCATCGAGAACGTGAACAGCGCGATGTAGCTGAAGAAGCGCTGGTAGCCGTCGTCGTCGGCCATGTAGCCGATCGTATAAACGTGCACCATCAGCGACACGAACGTGACGACCACCATCATCGTCGCGGTCAGGCGGTCGATGAGGAAACCGACGTGGGTCTCGAGCCCGCCGACCTGGAACCAGGTGTAGATGTCCTGATTGAAGGTCTGCGCGCCTTGCCAAACGAGCTGATAGAGCACGTAGAACGAGAGCGCACAGCTGAGCGCCACGCCGAGGATCGTCACCGTGTGCGCGCCGGCGCGGCCGATCTGGTTGCGGAACAGGCCCGCGACGATGGCGCCGGCGAGCGGCGCCAGGGCGATGATGAGCAGGATGTTGGCACTTACACTCATGCAAAGTTTCCCTTTTCTTGGCCCCTCTCCCACCGGGAGAGGGGTTGGGGTGAGGGTCGGCTGTCGTATCGATGTCGGTACGAAACCCAACCCTCATCCGGCGCTTCGCGCCACCTTCTCCCGACGGGAGAAGGAAATCACCCTTTCAATTGATCGATCTCGCCCACGTTGATCGTCGCGCGATTGCGGAACAGCACGACGAGGATCGCCAGGCCGATCGCCGACTCCGCGGCCGCCACGGTCAGGATGAAGAACACGAACACCTGGCCGGACGCGTCGCCGAGATAGCGCGAGAACGCGACGAAATTCATGTTGACCGACAACAGCATGAGCTCGATCGCCATGAGCAGAACGATGATGTTCTTACGGTTGATGAAGATGCCGGCGACGGCGATACAGAACAGCACCGCCCCGAGCACGATGTAATGTGCAAGCGTGATCACGGCGTCGGGCCCTCCACTGTCGCGGCGCGAGCGGCGCTCGGCATCTTCACGATGCGGATGCGATCGCGCGCCTTGACTTCGACCTGACGCGCCGGATTCTGGTAACGCGTGCCTTCGCGCCGGCGCAGCGTGAGCATGATCGCGGCGACGACCGCGACGGTCAGGATCACGGCGGCGACCTCGAACGGCAACAGGAAATCGCTGAACAGGGCGTTGCCGAGCCAGGCCGTGTTCGAAGCGCCGGCCGGATCGGGCGGCGGCGCAATCGCCATGGCCTGCACGCCGATCAAACCGATCATTTCGGCGAGCATCACGGCCGCTACGGCCAACCCTACCGGCAGGTAGCGGATGAAGCCTTCGCGCAGCACTTCCGTCTTGATGTCGAGCATCATGACCACGAACAGGAACAGCACCATGACCGCGCCGACATAGACGAGCACGAGCGCGATCGCGAGGAACTCGGCTTGCATGAGCAGCCACAACGCGGCGCTCGTGAAGAAGCAGAGCACGAGCAGCAAGGCTGCATGCACAGAGTTGCGCACGCTGATCACGCCGATGCCCGCCAGCGCGAGCACCGCCGCGAAGAAGTAGAACAGGAACAGATCGACTGACATTGGACGCTATAGTCCTACGTGAAAGCCAGGAGCTTGGTCACGAACAACACGAAGAAAAGCAATTTTCGATTTCATATTTTTCCGTCGTGCACTTCGTGTACTTCGTGGTTGATTGTTTTCCGGCGATTCATCGATACGCCGCATCTTGCAGGCGCGCCGCCGCGATCTGTGGCTCGAACCGATCGCCGATCGCGAGCAATTGCGGCTTCGTCACGATGTTTTCGCCGCGCTTCTCGAAGTGGTACTCGTGGATGTTCGTCTCGACGATCGAATCGACCGGACAGCTCTCTTCGCAAAAACCGCAATAGATGCACTTGAACAGATCGATGTCGTAGCGCGTCGTGCGACGCGTGCCGTCTGCACGCTGCTCGGAATCGATCGTGATCGCAAGCGCCGGACATACCGCCTCGCAAAGCTTGCACGCAATGCAACGCTCCTCGCCGTTCGGATAGCGGCGCAGCGCGTGCAGGCCGCGGAACCGGTTCGACTGCGGGATCTTCTCCATCGGATAGCGCATCGTGTATTTGGGCTTGACCAGATATTTTCCGGTCAGCGCCAAGCCCTTGATGAGCTCGAGGAGCAGCAGGCTCTTCAGATAATTGACGACACGATTCATGGCGCGGCCTCCGCCGGTCCGACGACGCCGAAGTAGACGAGGCAACCGGCGACGCCGATCCAGACCAGTGCGATCGGGATGAACACTTTCCAGCCCAGGCGCATGATCTGGTCGTAGCGATAGCGCGGGAACGCGGCGCGGAACCACAAGTAGAAGAATGCGAAAAAGAACGCCTTCGCGAACAGCCACTGCCAGCCGCCATTCCAGATCCACGCGAGGAAGAAATTTCCCCACCTGCCGAGATCGGGATTGACGAGGCCTTGGATCGGCGAGAGCCAGCCGCCCATGAACAACACCGACGCGAGGAACGAAATCAGGATCATGTTCGCGTATTCGGTCAGGAAGAACACCGCGAAGGGCGCCCCCGAATACTCGACGTGGAAGCCGGCCACGATCTCCGACTCGCCTTCGGCGACGTCGAACGGCGCGCGGTTGGTTTCGGCGACGCCGGAGACGAAATAGATCACGAACAGCGGCAGCAGCGGCAACCAGAACCAACTGAATAAGCCGAAGTGTCCGGCCTGCGCGCGCACGATATCCGAAAGATTGAGGCTGCCCGCGCAGATCAGCACGCCGACCAGCGCCATGCCCATCGCGATCTCGTAGCTCACGACCTGCGCCGCCGAGCGCATCGCGCCCAGGAATGCGTATTTCGAGTTCGATGACCAGCCCGCGAGGATGATGCCGTAGACGCCCATCGACGTCATCGCGAGCAGGTAAAGCAGGCCGGCGTTAATGTTCGCCCACACGTGGTTCTGATCCAGCGGCACCACCGCCCACGCTGCGAATGCCGGCACGAGCGCGAGCAGCGGTGCGAGCACGAACAGCAATCGGCTCGACTTCTGCGGCACGAGATATTCCTTGAGCAGCAGCTTGAGCACGTCGGCGATCGTCTGCAGCAGACCCGCTGGGCCGACGCTGTTCGGCCCCATGCGCACATGCATCCAGCCGAGCACCTTTCGCTCCCACCAGACGTAAAGGGCGACTGCCAGGATGACCGCGAGCACCGGAAATACCGCAATGGCGATCAGCATCCAGAGGATGGGGAAGTTCGCTGTGAACGAGTGGAAAACGTCGACGAGCCAAGTAATCACGTCACGCCCTCGTCACGGTCAGCGCGCCGCCGTTCGGCGGCAGGGGCCGTGTTTCCGGCCAGGTCTTCTCGAGCCAGGCACCGCCGCGCGGCACCGCGCGCGTGATCACGACGGGCAGCTCCACTTCGCCCGAACCGCCCGACACCTTCGCTTTCGCGCCGTCGGCGAGGCCGAGCGCGAGCGCGTCTTCGGGATGGAGGCCGATCGCGCACTTTCCCGTGAGCGGATGCGCCTGCAGCGCGGGTGCACGCCGCAGTACGGGGTCGGCGCGGTAGATCGGCAGCGTGGCGATGCGCTCGAGCGTGCCGGAAGGAGCACCGGACTGCGCCTGCTCGGCGACTTTTCCGGTTTGCGGCATTGTGGATTTTGCCGCAAGCAGCGGCGCGACGAACGCGTGCAGCTCGCCGAACTCGGTGAACTCGAAACCCGGCACACCTAGCGCCGCGCCGAGCGCGCGCAACACGCGCCATCCCGCGCGCGCCTCGCCCGGCAGCTTGCCGCCGGCCGCGACGGTCTGCGCGAGGCCGTCGACGTTGACGTACGTGCCGTCGATCTCGGGCGGCAGGCCGATCGGCAGCACGGCGTGCGCCGTGCGTTTTACGCCGCTGCAGGCGTAGGCGCCGATGTAGACGCAAAAACCGGCGTTGCTGCGCACCTCGTCGAAGCGCGCGGGCGAGCCCGTATCCTGCGAACCCGCGTGGTAGACGAGCAGCGACTTCGGCGGATCGGCGAGCATCCGCGCGGCATCGCGCCCGCCGGCGCGCGGCATGGCGCCCGCCCGGGCGAGACCTGCTGCGTTGGCGCCATCGGACAATTCGTCGAAGCCGGAATTCGTCGCCTGCGCGATGTAGCGCCCGAGCGCGCGCAACAGCGACGCCTGCGCGTGATGCGATGCGTAGTCGCCGAACACGACGACCGACGGTTCCGCTTCGCGCAGCGCCTTGATCGCCGCACGATGCGCATCGGTCGGCTTGGCCTGGCCGACGATGCCGGCGATCGCGGACGGTGCGGCGCCGCCGCCCTCCGCCGCTGCCGCCGCGAGCGCGGCGAGCTCGCCGGCGAGCCGCGTCGGCAACGCGATGAACTTGCCGGCGAGCGGGAAATTGAGGTCGAAGTCGAGCGTATTCGCGGCGTATACTTTTGCGCCCTTCTTGCACGCCTTGCGGATGCGGTGCGCGAGCAGCGGCTGGTCGTGGCGCGGGTTGCTGCCGACGAGCAACGCGGCGCGCACGTTCTCGATTTCGGCGAGCGGCGTCTCGAAGACCGGGCCGGCTGCGCCGTCGGTGAAATCGACGACGCGCAGGCGATGATCGATGCTGTCGCTGCCGAGGCCGCGCACGATGTTCGCGAGCAGGTAGCCTTCCTCGCTCGAGGTCAGCGGCGCGACGAGCGCGCCCACGTCGGCGCCGGACTTCTTCAGGCCTTCGGCGACGAACGCGATGGCGTCCTCCCAGCTCGTCTCGACGAGCTCGCCGTTCCGGCGCACCATGGGTTTGTGCGCGCGGTCCGCGGCGTAAAGCCCCTGGTGCGAATAGCGGTCGCGGTCCGAGAGCCAGCATTCGTTGATCGCGGGGTTGTCGCGCGGCACCGTGCGCAGCACTTCACCGCGGCGCTGATGCAGCCAGAGATTCGAGCCGAGCGCGTCGTGGTAAGCGATCGATTCGCGCGCGATGAGCTCCCAGGCGCGCGCCTTGAAGCGGAACACCTTGTTCGTGAGCGCGCCGACCGGGCAGACGTCGATGATGTTGCCGCCAAGCTCGCTGTCGATGGTCTTGCCGATGTACGTGCCGATCTCGAGATGCTCGCCGCGGCCCATGCCGCCGAGCTCCGGGCTGCCGGCGATCTCGGTCATGAAGCGCACGCAGCGCGTGCACTGGATGCAGCGCGTCATCTCGGTCGCGATCAGCGGACCGAGATCCTCGTCGGGCACCACGCGCTTGCGCTCGGCGAAACGCGAAACCGAGCGGCCGTACCCCATCGAGAGATCCTGCAACTCGCACTCGCCGCCCTGGTCGCAGATCGGGCAGTCGAGCGGATGGTTGATGAGCAGGAATTCCATGACGTTGCGCTGCGCCGACAATGCGCGCTGCGACTGCGTATGGATCTTCATGCCTTCCATCACCGGCGTGGCGCACGCGGGCTGCGGCTTCGGCACGGGCTTGCCGCCCATCTCCGTTTCCACCATGCACATGCGGCAATTCGCCGCGATGGGCAGCTTCTCGTGGTAGCAGAAGCGCGGGATCGGAATGCCGGCCTTGTCCGCCGCCTGGATGATCATCGAGTTCTTCGGCACCTTGAGCGGCTTACCGTCGATCTCGATGTTGACGAGATCGGGCGCGGTGTTGGGTGTCGTGGGCTGGGCGCTCATGCGTGGGGAGCCGGGAATAGGGAATCGGGAGTCGGGAATAGGAAAAGCGGGCGCGGGGCTGCATCACGTGCCATAGCGCACGTCACGATTCCCGATTCCCCATTCCCGATTCCCGGATGCGCAGCGCCACGCGTCGTGTTCATGCCGCAACCTCCATCGGCGCATCCACGATGCTGCGCTTGTTCGCGACGAAATATTCGAACTCGTGCCAGAAATGACGCAAGAAGCCTTGCACCGGCCACGCGGCGGCTTCGCCGAACGCGCAGATCGTGTGACCTTCGATCTGGCCGGCGGCCTGTTTGAGCATGGCGACGTCGTCCATGTTCGCGTTGCCCTCGACGATGCGCGTCAGCACGCGGTACATCCAGCCCGTGCCTTCGCGGCAGGGCGTGCACTGGCCGCAGGATTCGGCGTAATAGAAGCGCGCGATGCGCTGGCACGCGCGCACCATGCACGTCGTTTCGTCCATCACGATGACGGCCCCCGAGCCGAGGCCCGAGCCCGCTTTCTGTATCGCGTCGTAGTCCATCGTGAGATTCATCATCGTCTCGGCCGGCAGTACCGGCATCGACGAGCCGCCAGGAATCACGGCTTTCAGCTTGCGCCCTCCGCGCACGCCGCCGGCCATCGCAAGCAGATCCGGGAATGGCGTGCCGAGCTTGATCTCGTAATTGCCGGGCTTGTTGACGTGGCCCGACACGGAGAAGATCTTGGGCCCGCCGTTGTTCGGCTTGCCCTGATTCAGGAACCACTCGGCGCCCTTGCGCAGGATCGTCGGCACCGACGCGTACGTCTCCGTGTTGTTGATCGTGGTCGGTTTGCCGTAAAGGCCGAAACCGGCCGGGAACGGCGGCTTGAAGCGCGGCTGCCCTTTCTTGCCTTCGAGCGATTCCATGAGCGCGGTCTCTTCGCCGCAGATGTAGGCGCCCGCACCGAGGGCGGTATAAATGTCTACATCGATACCGCTGCCCTGGATGTTCTTGCCGAGCAGGCCGGCGGCGTAGGCTTCTTTGAGCGCCTCCTCGCAGCGCTCGAACGGCTCATGATGGAACTCGCCGCGCAGGTAGTTGTAGGCCACCGTCGAGCCCGTCGCGTAGCAGGCGATCGCGAGGCCCTCGATGACCGCGTGCGGGTTGTAGCGCAGGATGTCGCGGTCCTTGCAGGTGCCGGGCTCGGACTCGTCCGAGTTGCACAAAATATACTTCTGCATCGCGCCCTTCGGCATGAACGACCACTTGAGTCCGGTCGGGAACCCCGCGCCGCCGCGGCCGCGCAGCGCGCTTTTCTTGAGCTCGTCGACGATCGTCGCCGGATCGGGCTTCTCGGCGAGGATCTTCTTCCACGCCGCGTAGCCGTCGACCTTGAGATAGCTGTCCAGCGACCATGGCCGATCGAAATGCAGCGTGGTGTAGACGACTTGGTGTTCCTGGGGTGCGGGTCCGACTGCCATGGTTCGCGTCTTATTTGAGTTCGTCGAGGATGCGATCGACCTCGTCCGTCGTGAGGTGCTCGTGATAGCGGCCGTTGACGACCATCATCGGGGCGCCGCAGCAGGCGGCGAGGCATTCCTCTTCGCGCTTGAGGTAGACGCGTCCGTCGGCCGTGCTTTCGCCGAGCTTCACGCCGAGCTTCTTCTCGCAGTGGCGCACGATGTCCTCGCCGCCGTTGAGCCAGCAGCTTATATTTGTGCAAATTGCAACATTGTTGCGGCCGACCGGCGAGGTCTCGAACATCGAGTAGAACGACGCCACTTCGTAGGCCCATACCGCCGGCAGACCCAGATATTTCGCCACGGCCGTGATGAGCGCGTCGGTGAGCCAGCCGCCGTTCTGCTCCTGCGCCGCCATGAGGCCCTGGATCAGCGCCGAGCGCTTGCGATCCGGCGGGAACTTCGCGACCCAATGGTCGATGTGTTCGCGCGTGTGTGCCGTCAACGCGACCAGCGGGTCGACATCTTTGACTTCGGAGTAGTGGTTCGTTGCTTTCATGGCTCAAGTGCCGGGATTGGGGATTTGGGATTGGAGATGCGGTGGAGCGGGCACGAAACTTCGGCAGCGCACGGGCGCTGCTTTCGCGAATCCCGAATCCCGAATGCCGAATCCCGGCCTCTCATCTATCGATCTCCCCGAACACCACATCGTACGTGCCGATCATGGCGACGACGTCGGGCAGCATGTAGCCGCGCACGATCGCGTCCATCGACGAGAGGTGCGCGAATCCGGGAGCGCGCAATTTGACGCGGAATGGCTTGTTCGCGCCGTCGGAGATGAGGTAACAGCCGAACTCGCCTTTCGGCGCCTCAACCGCACTATAGGTTTCGCCGGCCGGTACGCTGTAGCCCTCCGTGAACAGCTTGAAGTGATGGATGAGGGCTTCCATGTCGTCCTTCATCTCTTCGCGCTTGGGCGGCGCCACTTTGTAGTTGCGCACCATCACCGGGCCTGGATTCGCCTTGAGCCACTGCAGGCATTGCTTGACGATGCGGTTGGCCTGACGCATCTCCTCGACACGCACGAGGTAGCGGTCGTAGCAATCGCCGTTGACGCCGACGGGTATGTCGAAGTCCATGCGGTCGTACATCGCATAGGGCTGCTTCTTGCGCAGGTCCCATTCGATTCCGGAGCCGCGCAGCATCGGGCCGCTCATGCCCCAGGCGAGCGCCTGCTCGGGCGGCACCACGCCGATGCCCACCGTGCGCTGCTTCCAGATGCGGTTGTCCGTCAGCAGCGTTTCGTATTCGTCGACGCGATGCGGGAAATCGTCGGTGAACGCCTCGAGGAAATCGAGCATCGAGCCCTCGCGCCAGCTATTGCGGCGGCGCAGATCTTCGCCCTTGTGCCAACGCGATTCCTTGTACTGCGGCATGCGGTCGGGCAGATCTCGGTAGACGCCGCCCGGCCGATAGTACGTGGCGTGCATGCGCGCACCGCTCACGGCTTCATAGACGTCCATGAGCTCTTCGCGCTCGCGGAACGCGTAGAGAAAAACGGCCATCGCACCGAGGTCGAGCGCGTTCGAGCCGATCCACATGAGATGGTTCAGGATCCGCGTGATCTCGTCGAACATCGTGCGGATGTACTGCGCACGCTCGGGTGCCTCGATACCGAGGAGCTTCTCGATCGCACGCACGTAAGCGTGCTCGTTGCACATCATCGAGACGTAGTCGAGCCGGTCCATGTAGCCGATCGACTGGTTGAACGGCTTCGATTCGGCAAGCTTCTCGGTCGCCCGATGCAGAAGACCGATATGCGGATCGGCGCGCTGCACGACCTCGCCATCGAGCTCGAGCACGAGGCGCAGCACGCCGTGCGCCGCCGGATGCTGCGGCCCGAAGTTGATCGTGTAGTTTTTTATCTCTTGCATGTCAGGAAAGCCGGGATTCGGGAGTCGAGATTCGGGATTCGGAAAAGCGCGCAGGGCTTCGCGGCGTCGTTGCGAATCGCGAATCCCGAATGTCGAATCCCGGCCTCGTCTTCATTTCTTGCTTCCAGCTTCCGCTTCCGCGCGCGACTGGTCGTAACGCGAATCGTGCCGGATCGTGCGCGGCACGAGCACGCGCGGTTCGACGCTCGTCACGGGTTCGTAGATCACGCGGCCGGCTTTTTCGTCGTAGCGCACTTCGACGTTGCCGATGAGCGGGAAATCCTTGCGGAACGGATGGCCGACGAAACCGTAATCGGTCAGGATGCGGCGCAGGTCCGGATGGCCCTCGAACACGATGCCGTACAGATCGAACGCTTCGCGCTCGAACCAGTCGGCGACGGGCCACAGGCCGGTCAGCGACGGCACGACGGGCAGCGCGTCGTCTTCCGCATGGCAGCGGATGCAGACGCGCCGGTTGTGCCGGATCGACAAGAGCTGCACGGCGACCGCGAACCGCTTGCGGCCGGGGCCGACGCGTGGCCGGTCGGACCATTTGAAGCGCCCGGGACCTTCGCCTTCCACGCCGCGCGAGAAACCCGTCGCGCTCACGTCGGTCGTGTCCCACTCGGCCTGGCCGTAGCTCAGATAGTCGATGCCGCAGACGTCGATGAGCTGCTCGAAATGGAATTCCTCGGCGTCGCGCAGCGTCTGCGCGACCGCGAGCCAGTTCTCCGCCAGCACCTCGACGAAGGTCTCGCCGCGCCATTCGCGCACGCCGGCGATCTTCTCGCCGAGACGCGCGCCGAGGTGCTGCGCCAGACTGTGGGGCGTCGATTCGCTCATGTGCGCGGCCTCACGCCTTCGCCCGCCCGCGCTTGAGCGCGATGCTGTTCGTGCGCCGGATCTTCTTCTGCAATTGCAGGATGCCGTAGATGAGCGCTTCGGCGGTCGGCGGACAACCGGGCACGTACACGTCGACGGGCACGATGCGATCGCAGCCGCGCACGACCGCGTACGAATAGTGGTAGTAACCGCCGCCATTCGCGCACGAGCCCATCGAGATGACCCATTTCGGATCGGGCATCTGGTCGTAGACGCGGCGCAGCGCCGGCGCCATCTTGTTGACGAGCGTGCCGGCGACGATCATGACGTCCGACTGGCGCGGGCTCGGCCGGAACACGACGCCGTAGCGATCGAGATCGAGGCGCGCGGCGCCCGCGTGCATCATCTCGACGGCGCAGCAGGCGAGGCCGAACGTCATCGGCCACATCGAACCCGTGCGCGCCCAGTTGATGAGGCTGTCGACCGACGCCGTGACGAAACCGCGCTCGAGGAGCGGATTGCCTGCGCCCGGGCGCAGGATGTCGTCGACCGGGCCGATCGGCACCGGATTGTGGAACAGGTTCTTCTCGACCCTGGAAGCAGTCTCGCTCATACGGTTCCCGTCGTCATTCCCATTCCAGCGCGCCTTTCTTCCAGCAGTATACAAATCCCAAAAGCAGCAGCAGCAGGAACATCGCCATTTCGGTCAGGGCGACGATGCCGATGTGCTTGAACACCACGGCCCACGGGAACAGGAACGCGATTTCCAGATCGAAGATGATGAACAGGATCGCGATGAGGTAGTAGCGCACGTCGAATTTCATGCGCGCGTCTTCGAAGGCTTCGAAGCCGCACTCGTAGGGCGCGGCCTTCTCGGGGCTGGCCCGATGCGGGCCGAGCAAAGCGCCGAGCACGAGCAGGAGCATGCCGATGCCGCCGGCGACGATGAGGAAGAGCAGGATCGGCAGATATTCGGCCAGCACGAGAACAAGAACCTCCACGCTCGCGGCGTATCAGCGACCGTCGCCATCCGCAGCGGCGGTCCACAAGTATTGGTGCCCAAGGGGGGACTCGAACCCCCACGCCTGTCGGCGCTACCACCTCAAGGTAGTGCGTCTACCAATTCCGCCACCTGGGCAACGTCACATCACTTGTTCTTCTGCTCGTCCGGCTTGTGGCCGCCGTCGTCCTTGGTCGCGGGTGCCGGCGCGGTCGGCGCCGGCTTGTCGCCGGCGGGCTGCGCGGCGGGCGCGGCTTGAGCGGGTGCGCTCGGCACGTCGCCGTTGCCGGCCGGAGCCGTCGCTGCCGAACCGGCAGGCGCCGGCTTCGGCGCTTCGGCGCCGCTCATGACGCCCAAGTCGTCGGCCGGCCGGCTGACGCCGGCATGGCCCAAATATACGCCCATGGCGAGACTGAGCAGGAAGAACAAACCGGCAAGCACCGCCGTGCTCCGCGACAGGAACGTGGTCGCTCCGCGCGCGCCGAACACGGTGGCCGAGGCGCCGGAGCCGAATCCGGAGCCCGCCTGGGCGCCCGCGCCGCGCTGAAGCAGTATCAGCACGATCATCGCGACGGCGATCAGGACATAAATCACGTTGAACAAATTCAATAGCATTTTTCCGACCTACTTCGTTCTCTCGACCTGCTTAGCGCGCCGCAGCGCAGATCGCGAGGAAATCCGCGGCGACGAGCGATGCGCCGCCGATCAATCCGCCATCGACGTCCGGCTGTGCGAACAGCTCGGCTGCGTTGCCCGGCCTCACGCTGCCGCCGTAAAGGATACGCAGCGAGCTAGAAATTGTAGCATCCTCCAGCCGCAATTTGCCACGGATGAACGCATGGACGGCTTGCGCCTGCCCGGGCGTGGCCGTGCGGCCGGTTCCGATCGCCCACACGGGTTCGTAGGCGATCACGGCCGCCACCAAGGCGCCGACGCCGCTCTGCGCTAGCACGGCGTCGAGCTGCGCGGCGATCACCTGCTCGGTGCGGCCGGCATCGCGCTCCTCGAGCGTCTCGCCGACGCACAGCACCGGCACGAGCCCGGCGGTCTGCGCCTGCGCGAATTTCGCCGCGACGTCCTCGTTCGATTCCCGATGGTACTGACGCCGCTCGGAGTGACCGACCAGGGTGTAATGCGCGCCGACGTCCTTGACCATCGCCGCCGACACTTCGCCCGTGTACGCGCCCTGCGCGTGTGCGCTGACGTCCTGCGCGCCGAACGCGAGGCCGGGATGCCGCGCAACGAGCTCGGCGAGATACGGCAGCGGCGGAAAGACGGCGATCTCGCAGGCCGCCGACGGCGCCGCAGCGATCGCTTCGACGAGCGCACGCGCGCTCGCGGCGGTGCCGTGCATTTTCCAGTTTCCGGCAACGAGCTTGCGGCGCATCGGAGTTCGGATGGGGTTCTGGGGCCGCGAAGAATAGCTGCGGCCCTGCGTTCACGCAATTGGGGACAGCACCTGATGCCGAGAAGATTGAACCACGAAGGACATGAAGAACGCGAAGCACAGCGAAAGAGTTCGATCCAGCCACGCATCGTCCCGAAAATTCTTCGTGATCTTCGTGGACTTCGTGGTTCAATCTCGCACACGGCCCGGTCACAGGACATCCGCATGAACGGCAACTCCGAAGCACAAGGTTTTGCACTCGTCACGGGCGCCTCGGCCGGGATCGGCGCGGCGTTCGCGCGCGAACTCGCCGCGCGCGGCCACGCGCTCGTGCTCACGGCACGAAGGATCGACCGGCTCGAGGCGCTCGCGGGCGAGCTCGCGTCGAGGCACGGCGTGCGCGTGGAATGCATCGCGGCGGACCTCGCCGATCCCGCGGCGCCGGCCGCGCTCTGTGCCGAGATCGCGCGCCGCGGTCTCGCGATCGACGTGCTCGTGAACAACGCCGGCTACGGCGTACCGGGAAGTTTCCTCGTGCCGCCCTGGCAGGCGCATGCCGATTTCATCCAGGTGATGATCACGGCGCCATGTGAACTTGTATACAAATTGCTGTCCGGCATGCGCGAACGTGGGCGCGGCCGCATCGTCAATGTCGCCTCGCTCGCCGGGCTCATCCCGGGCTCGGCGGGCCATACGCTCTACGCTGCGTCGAAGGCGTTCCTCATCAAGTTCTCGCAGTCGCTCGCGCTCGAAAACGCGGTGCACGGCGTCAAGGTCTGCGCGCTGTGTCCGGGCTTCACGTATTCCGAGTTCCACGACGTGACCGGTACGCGCGGCGTCGTCTCGAAGATGCCGGGCTGGATGTGGCTCGACGCCGCAAGCGTCGCACGCATCGGCATGGATGCCGTCGAACGCGGCGAAATCGTCTGCGTTACCGGGCGTGTCAACCGCATCATCAAGGCGCTCTTCAAGCTGCTGCCCGATCGCATGGCCCTGCGCATGATCCAGAAGCGCTCGAAGAACTTCCGCAACGCCGACGGTGCGTGAACCGCTCTGGCGGAATGCCGCATACGCCGGCGTATCCGGGTTCGATGCCCGGAGTGAACGGCCATGCGTTGCCTCGTACTTCTGTTCTGGTTGTCCGCCGCTGCGGCCCTGTCGCCGCCCGCGACCGCGCACGAGCGCATCGACGATTGGTTGCGCGTCTCCGCCGCGTTGCGCGCAGGCGCGAACGCCAGCGTCGATTTCACGCCAAACGGCACCCAGCCGGGACTCTTCGACTTGGTGAATTCCGACAATTGCGCAGGTTGCCACGCCCCGGCCACCTCCTCGCCGCCGAGCGCTTCGACATTCCTGCCGCACTCGACATGGGCAGGCTCGATGATGGCGAATGCCACGCGCGACCCTCTGTTCTGGGCGGCCCTCGACGTCGCGAATCACGACGTGCCCGGCGTAGGCGACTACTGCCTGCGCTGCCATGCGGCCAAACCCTGGTACGAGGGCCGCATCGCCAAGAACGGCGCCGGAGGCCTCAACGATGCGACGCGAGGTCCGGCGGGTTGTCTGCTCAACGGCTCGTACGACCGCGCCGATGATCCCGGCAACGATTTTTCCGGTGTGCCCTGCCACTATTGCCATCGGCTGATGCCGCAAGGACCGCGGGGCGAGCCGGGCTACGTCGGCAATGCCGATGCATGGGTCGACGACGCTCCGTGCAATGGGAACGGTGCGGAGCCCTGTCGGCGAGGTCCGTACGATTACGCGGCCGCGGATTTGCCGCCGCCGCATGCCTGGCAGGCCTCGCCATACCACCTGCAGTCGGACATTTGTGGCCTCTGCCACAACGTCAGTTCCCCGGATCTGGCGAACGGGCCGCTCAAGACACTCAAACTCAACGACGGTACGGAAACCGGGCACGCCTTTCCCATCGAGCGCACGTTCGGCGAATGGCAGCAAAGCCAGTATGCGAGCGCGCCCGAGCGGACGTGCCAGAGCTGCCACATGCCGACGAGCAGCGATGCGAACGCGCTGGCTTGTACGCGACCCGGCTATCCGAGCCGCGCAAACGATCTGCCCGTCCACGAATTCGCGGGCGCCAATACCTGGGTGCCGGGACTGATCCGCGGCGAATTCGGCCATGGGCTCGGCAGCAACCGCATGGCGGCACTCACGCAGACGATCAACCGCGCTCGCGCAATGCTACAAGGCAGCGCCACCGTCGACACGAACATCCAAAACTATGCGAAGCCGACGGCCACGGCGAACGGCACTCTCACGATCCGAGCCGCCGTGACGAATCTGAGCGGCCACAAGCTGCCGACCGGCTACGCCGAAGGCAGGCGCATGTGGCTCGATGTGGCCGTGCGCGACGCCACGAATGCGCTCGTCTACGAGAGCGGCGCGTACGATGCGGCCACGGGCGTGTTGACGCGCGATCCATCACTGCGCGTCTACGAGGTCGCACATGGCGTGTGGAACCGCACCGGAACGCACACGTGCGAAACCGCCGACGTCCCGAGTGGCCCGCCCACGTTCCACTTCGCGCTCAGCGACTGCATCGCCAGGGACACGCGCATCCCGCCGCTCGGCTTTCGCCCCGCGACGGCCGCCGATCCCGACGGCTACGATCTGCGCCCCGTCGGCGCGAACTATCCCGAAACGACGGCCGGCTCCGGCACGCTCGTGAATTACGATGTCGCGGATTATGCGATCGCGATCCCGGCCGGAACGCCGACGCCGCTGTCGATCTCGGTCAAGCTCTACTACCAAACCGCGAGCAAGGAGTACGTCGACTTCCTGCGCGACGAAGCGTCCAGCAACGGCTTTCCCGACGAGAACACCCTGTGCGCCGGCGCGGCCAACCGCCCCTTGGCCGCCGGCCCGCAAAACCGCACGCGCGGCGAATACGTGCACGAGCTCTGGGACCGCCCCTACGATCTGCTCTTTGCCGACGGCTATGAAGGCGGTGTCACCGCGGTACCCGGCCATTCACCGGTGGAGCTCGTGCAAAGTGCGACCGCCGTCACATCAGACTAGCAACGAGCGCGGACGCTGGCGGGCTTCTGCGCGGCGCGACGTAACGCCAAAACGGCACTTCGCCCTCGGCTCGGAACGTCGCACACATGGAACACACCCAGAATCACCGGCACGGGGCCGGCCCGTCTTGCCGATTCGCCCTGGCGCTGCTCGCATGCGCGAGCGCGGCGCCGGCGCTCGCCACCGATTGGCCCAAATTCGGTTACGACCAGGCCGCGAGCGGCAACAACACGGCAGAAAAAGGATTTTCCAGCGCAAGAAACTCCTATCTCTACGCGAGAGGCGTGGCCCTACTTGACGGGACTTCGGTGCTGGTCGACAGCGTCCCCGTCTATCTCGGCGGAGTTGCGACGCCCTCCGGAACGAAGAACCTCCTGTTCGTCGTGACGACGGGAGGTGCGCTACTTGCACTGGACGCCGCCAACGGTTCGACGCTGTGGCAGCAGCAGCCAACCGGCCGCGGCACGCTCACGAACGGATCGCCGGCCATAGATCCGAACCGCATGTTCGTTTACGCCTATGGGCTCGACGGATACGTCCACAAATACGGGACAGCCGACGGAACCGAAATCCGTACCAACGGTTGGCCCGAACTCGCCACATCGAAGCCCAATGTCGAGAAGGCCGCATCGGCACTCGCCATCGCGTCGCCTGCCGGCGGCGACAGCTTTCTCTACTCCACGACGAATGGCTATTTCGGCGACCAGAACGACTACCAGGGCCACGTCACCGCGATAAACCTGAGGACCGGCAATCAGACCGTGTTCAACACGCTTTGCAGCAACTCGTCCAGCCATTTCGTCGAAATCGAGAGCGGCTTTGGTCCGAACGACTGCTTTTTTCCCGATCGATCCGCCATGCGGGGCAGCGGGATTTGGGGACGTCCCGGCGTGGTTTACGACAGCGGACTCAATCGGATCTTTTTCGCCACGGGCAACGGCGCTTTCGCCGCGAACGCGTGGGGCGACAGCGTGCTCGCGCTCAATCCCGACGGCACCGGACTCAACGCAGCCCAAGGACTGCCGCTAGACAGCTATACGCCCACCGAATTCGCAACCCCGTATCCCGGAGATACCGACGTCGGATCGACGTCGCCCGCGATTCTTCCTTCCACGAGCAGTCAATATCCGCATCTTGCCGTGCAAAGCGGCAAGGACGGCTGCGTGCGCCTGCTCGATCTGGACGACTTGAGCGGTCGCGGAGGACCGGGAAACTCGGGTGGCGAATTGAACTCGGCCGGTACGGGTTCGTGTCCTGATGCCCTGAACGCGGAAGTGCTTACGCAGCCTGCTGTGTGGGTGAGCCCGACCGATGGAAGCACGCACTTCTTCATCGCCGCGGGAACCGGGCTCTTCGCGTATCGCCTCGCGTTCAATGGCTCCGGATATCCGACACTCGGTCCACCGACGCGCATCGGCCAGGGAGGCACTTCACCGGCGATCGCGAACAACCAGATCTACTATTTGACCAACGACAGGAAAATCTCCGTCATTGATGCCGCCACGGGCAATGCGGTATGGTCGAGCTCCGGGGGTGGTGGGAAGAGCATCGGCCCCACACACTGGCAAAGCCCGATCGTTGTCGACGGCCACGTCTATTTTGTTGATGGCAACGACCCTCAAATCGGCGGCGCTTCCACCATATGGGCCTTCGCCCTCGACGGCAACATCATCTTCCAGGACGGCTTCGAGCAGTGACCAAAGCCGCGCGTTTCAGACGAGTTTGATCTCGCGCAGCCGCTCCTGCAGGTATTCGTGCGCGGTGATCGATGTGTCGTAACGGCAGGGATTGTCGGCGGTCACGCACGAAGGCAATGGGTCGAGCACGACATCGGGATTCGGGTGCAGAAAAAACGGCACCGAGTAGCGCGGCTTGCGTGCCGCGTCGCCGGGCGGGTTCGTGACGCGATGCGTCGTCGACGGGTACACGTGATTGGTCAGGCGCTGCAGCATGTCGCCGATGTTGACGACGATCGTGTCGGCTTCGGCCGTGAACGGCACCCACTCGCCCTTGCGCGACTTGACTTCGAGGCCGGCGGCGCTTGCGCCGACGAGCAGCGTGATGAAGTTGATGTCCTCGTGCGCGCCGGCGCGCACGTTCGGGACGTCGGGCGTCGTGATCGGCGGATAGTGGATCGGCCGCAGGATCGAGTTGCCGCTCTCGATCTTGTCGTCGAAGAACCGCTCGGGCAGGCCGATGTGCAGCGCGAGTGCGCGCAGCACGCGCGCGCCGAGCGCATCGAGCGCCGTGTAGAGCGCGTAACCGTGCTCGCGGAAGCCGGGAACCTCGGTGGGCCACACGTTCGGCGCCATGATGTCGGCGAACTTCGCGCCGGGCGACAGCTCGCGGCCGATGTGCCAGAACTCCTTGAGATCGGGATAGCGCGAATCCTTGGCCGTCTCGATGCCGAACGGCGTGTACCCGCGCGCGCCGCCGGTGCCCTTGAGGTGATATTTCATCTTCACCTCGGTCGGCAGCGCGAAGAAGCGCACGAACGCGTCATAGGCCGCGTCGATGAGCGCGCGCGGGATGCCGTGGCCGGACAGACCGGCGAAGCCCCACTCGCGGTAGGCCGCACCGAGCTCCGCGACGAAGGCCTCGCGATCGGTTTCGTAGCGCCGGATATCGAGGGTCGGTATGCGATGTTCGGTCATGTCAGGACGATCGTTGGCGGGCGGCGGATTCTACGGCGCCGGCCAGCACGTCGGCCAGCTGCCGCACTTCGCCCGCATCGTCGCCCTCGACGGTGACGCGCACGAGAGGCTCGGTGCCCGATGCGCGCAACACCACACGGCCGCGGCCGCGCAGCTCGTTCTCGACGCGTTCGAGCTCGGCGCGCACGGTCGCCTCGGCGATGAGCGCAGCTCCGCCCGCGACGGCGACATTCACCGTGATTTGCGGCACGCGCCGCAAGTCCGCGCGCGCCTCCGCAAGCGTCGTTCCGTTCCGGCGCAGCACGTCGAGCACGAGCAGCGCGCTCAGGATGCCGTCGCCGGTCGTGGCGTGATCGAGGCTCAAGAGGTGTCCCGACGCCTCGCCGCCGAGCATGCCGTCGCGCTGCTTGAGCATCTGCAATACGTACCGGTCGCCGACGCGCGCGCGCAGGAACTCGATGCCGAGACGCGCGATCGCGCGCTCGATGCCGAAATTCGTCATGAGCGTACCGACCACCGGGCCGCGCAGCAGGCCGCGCGCATGACGATCGCGCGCGAGCAGATACAGCAGCTCGTCGCCGTCGGCGAGCGCGCCCGTATGGTCGACCATCTGCACGCGGTCGCCGTCGCCGTCGAAGGCGATGCCGAGGTCGGCGCCGCTCTCGCGCACGAGTGCCTTGAGCGCCGCCGGATGCGTAGCGCCGCAATCGCGATTGATGTTGAGACCGTCGGGATCGACGCCGATCGCGCGCACGTTCGCGCCGAGCTCGGCGAACAGCAGCGGTGCGACGCTGTAGGTGGCGCCATGCGCACAATCGAGCACGATGTCGAGACCGGAAAGATTGAGTTGCGGCACGGCTGCGCGGCAGTGGGCAGCGTAACGCGCTTCCGCGTCGTCGACGCGCACAGCCTTGCCGATGCGCTCGGGCGCCACCGTGTGCGGCGGCGCGTCGAGCTCGCGTTCGATCGCAAGCTCGACCTCGTCGGGCAGCTTTTCGCCGCGCGCGTCGAAGAATTTGACGCCGTTGTCCCAATACGGATTGTGCGACGCGCTGATGACGATACCCGCGCTCGCGCCGAGCTCGCAGGTCAGGTGCGCCACGGCGGGCGTCGGCATCGGTCCGAGCAGCTGCACGCCGGCACCCGACGCGACGAGGCCCGCTTCGAGCGCCGATTCGAGCATGTAGCCGGAAATGCGCGTGTCCTTGCCGATCACGACGCTCGCGGAATCGTGCGCGGCGAGCACGCGCCCGGCGGCACGGCCGAGCGCGAGCATGAATTCCGCCGTGATCGGCGGCTCGCCCGCGCGGCCGCGAATGCCGTCGGTGCCGAAGTAGCGTTTTTCCATTTGTAGAGAATGTAACGGCCCGGGGTTCCGCCCAGGCTCACATCGTGTGCGTGGGCCGCTCGGCGCTCAGGATGCCGGCGAGTATCGATTCGATCTTCGTGCGCGCGGCTTCGCCGTCGGCCGAGTCGTTGAACTGTACTCCGATGCCGGTCGTGCGGTTGCCCTGTGCGCCGGCCGGGGTGATCCAGACCACCTTGCCGGCGACCGGCAGGCGATCCTTTTCGTCCATGAGCGTGAGCAGGATGAATACCTCGTCGCCGAGGTTGTAGCGCTTGGTCGTGGGCACGAACAGGCCGCCGCCGCGCACGAACGGCATATAGGCGTTGTAGAGCGCGCCCTTGTCCTTGATCGCGAGCGACAGGATACCCTGCCGCGGCATGCCGCCCATCGCACCGGCCACCATTGTCACAACCCCTTCGCTGTCGGCGATTCCGCCAAGGCTTCGAGCACCACGAGTTCGGGTCGCAGCGGTCCGCGCAACTGCCGGCGCGCCCGATTCGCCCGATCGAACCACGCCGATAGCTTGGTGAATTCGATCCGCGAGGTCAAGGCGAGCGGTCCGTCGCGCCCCGCCGCATGGGCACGCGCCTCGCCGCCCGCGACCGACGCGAGCAGCCAAAGGTGTAGTTCCACATCCTCTTTGGCCCAGCGGTTGGCGATCGCGACCGCCGCGGCCTTGCCGGTATGCAGCGCGCGAAGATCGGCGATGACCCGCTCGCGTACGGCGAGGCCATCCGAACGAGCCCACGCCAGCGCGATTCCGGGGTTGCCGGCAGCGGCGTCGAGCGCCTGCATGGCCGTCGCCGCGGGGACGCCGTGCGCGGCGAGCCATGCCTGCGCCGCGTCGCGGCCCGGGAGCTTGAGTTCGATGCGCTGGCAGCGGCTGCGGATCGTCGCGGGCAAGCGCGCCGGTTCGTCGGCGAGCAGCACGATGATGCTCGCGGGCGTCGGCTCCTCGAGCGTTTTCAGCAGCGCGTTCGCGGCGCTCGGGTTCATGGCATCGGCCGGATCGACGATCGCGATCTGATATCCGCCGAACTGTGCGGTGAGCGCCAGGCGTTCGCACAGGCGGCGAATCTGCTCGACCGTGATCTCGGTGCGCGGCTTGCCGTCGTCGCGCAGCTCCAGGCCCACGTGCACGAGGTCCGGATGGCTGCCGGCGGCTACGAGCTGGCAGGCGCGGCACGTACCGCAGGCGCTGCCGTCCGCCCCTGGCTGCTGACACAAGAGCGCCGCGGCGAACCCGGAGGCGAGCTCGCGTTTGCCGAGCCCCGCCGGTCCGCAGACGAGCAAGGCATGCGGCAGCATGCCGCGCGCGCGCCGCTCGGCGAGCGTGCGCCAGGCCTCGTCGTGCCAGGCCGCGCGCGTCACGCCGCGCTCCGCGCGAGGAACCCCGCGACCGCTTCGCGCACCTGCGCCAGCACGCCATCGAGCGGCTGCCCGGCGTCGATCACGCGAAAACGCCCGGCCTGCTGCGCGGCTCGCGCGCGATAGGCCGCGCGTACGCGCTCGAAAAATTCAGCATTTTCCATTTCTATACGATCCGCGGCGCTGCGCGCGCCGGCGCGCTTCAAGCCGTCGGCGACCGGCAGATCGAGCAGCAGCGTCAAATCCGGCGCGATGCCGTCGGCCGCCCAGCGTTCGAGCTCGGCGATGCGCTCGGCCGGCTGGCCGCGGCCGCCGCCCTGATAGGCGAAGCTCGCATCGGTGAAGCGGTCGGAGAGCACCCAGCGTCCGGCGGCGAGCGCCGGCCTGACGACCTCGCGCACGAGCTGCGCGCGCGACGCGAACATGAGCAGAAGCTCGGTTTCGGCATGCATGCCGCGCAGGTGCGGATCGAGCAGCAGCGCGCGTATCGCCTCGCCCGCGCGCGTGCCGCCGGGCTCGCGCGTGACCACGACGTCGATGCCGCGCTCGACGAGCATGCCGCGTACCGCCTCGAGCACGGTGCTCTTGCCCGCGCCTTCGCCGCCTTCGAGCGTGAGTAGCTTGCCGGTCATTGCTTGTGCAACTGGTATTTGTCGACCGCGCGATTGTGCGCTTCGAGCGTGGCCGAGAACTCGTGCGTGCCGTCGCCGCGCGCCACGAAGTAGAGCGCGTCGGTGGCCGCGGGATGCAGCACCGCCGCGATCGCCGCAGCGCCGGGCAGCGCGATCGGCGTCGGCGGCAAACCGGCGCGCGTGTACGTGTTGAACGGCGTATCGGCTTCGAGATCGCGCTTGTGCAGATTGCCGTCGTAGGCGGCACCGAGGCCGTAGATCACGCTCGGGTCGGTCTGCAGTTTCATGCCGAGCTTGAGCCGGTGCAGGAAGAGCCCGGCGATGCGCGGGCGCTCTTCGGGCCGGCCTGTTTCCTTCTCGACGATCGACGCCAGGATCAAGGCCTGGTACGGCGATTCGAGCGGCAGGTCCGGCGCGCGTTCGGCCCAGCCTTTGTCGAGCGCTTTCTGCATCGCCTCGTGTGCGCGGCGCAGGATGTCGAGATCGCTCATGCCTTTGACGAAATTGTAGGTCTCGGGCAGGAACCAGCCCTCGGGCAAGGCACCGGCGGCGCCGAGGCGTCGCATTAGGTCCGCGTCGGACATGGCGCCGAGCTCGTGGCCGAGCTCGGCGTCCTGCGCGAGCGCGGCGCGCAATTGTGCAAATGTCCATCCTTCCACAATGGTAAAGCGGTGCTGGACGACCTCGCCGGCCGCCATGCGGCGCAGCAGCTCGCGCGGCGTGATGCCGGGCGGCAGGGCGTACTCGCCTGCGTGCAAGCGGCCGGCTGCGTGCATTTGCCAGGCCAACGCTCGCCAATACAACGGCGATTCGGTGCGCACGCCGGCGTCCTCGAGCAGGCGCACCGTGCCCGGCAGCGAGGTACCGAGCGGCACGTTGATCGAGACCCCTTCGGCAAGCGGCGCGAGCGGCGCGTCGGCGAAGCGGAGGTAGTCGGTGTAGAACGAAGCGGCCACGCCCGCCGCGACGGCGACCAGCACCGCGAAGAACATGGCGAGCCGTTTTCCGATCCCTCGTTTTGCTGCGCGTGGACTCATGCCGATGAGTTCGTCGAATGATCGCGCATTGTGCCCGAACTGTGCGCGCCGTGCTTACTCTGCGCCGAGCGCGCGCAGCAGGCCGCGCGCCTTCGCACGCGTCTCTTCGAGCTCGCGCCGTGCATCGGAGTCGGCGACGATGCCGGCCCCGGCGCGGAAGCGCGCGCCGTCCGCTTCCATGGCAAGCGTGCGGATCAGGATGTTCAAATCCATGCTGCCGTCGCGCCCGAGGTAGCCGAGCGCTCCGGTATAGGCGCCGCGCGGCGTGCGCTCGAGTTCGGCGATGATCTCCATCGTGCGCACCTTCGGGCAGCCCGTGATCGTGCCGCCCGGGAACGTCGCGCGGATCGCGTCGACTGGGCTGGCGTCGCGGCGCAGACGGCCGCGCACGTTCGAGACGATGTGATGCACGTGCGCATAGCTCTCGATCGTCATGAGCTCGTCGACGACGACGCTGCCGGGCTCGCAGACGCGGCCCAGGTCGTTGCGCTCGAGGTCGACGAGCATCACGTGCTCGGCGCGCTCCTTCGGATGTGCGGCGAGCTCGCGCATGTGCAGCGCGTCGTCGTCGCCGGGCATGCGCGGCCGCGTACCGGCGATCGGTCGCGTCTGGGCGATCCCGCCGCGCAGCTCGACGAGACGCTCGGGCGACGAGCTCGCGACCGCCCAGTCGTTCCACTGCAAGAGACCCGCGAACGGCGCAGGGTTCGCGCGCCGCAGCCTCGCGTAGAGCTGCGCCGGTGCGGGGGCCCGCGTGAAGCGCGCGCGCCAACCGCGCGAGAGATTGACTTGGAACGTGTCGCCCGCGCGCAAGTATTCGTGCACGCGCGACACGCCGTCGATGAATGCCGCCGCGGGATCTTCCTCGATCGCGATGCCGGTGAGCGGCGTCTCGACGAACGCCGGCGAGGTGTCGAGATCGGCGCGCAGGGCGTCGATGAGCGCCGCGTGCTCGCGCTCGGCGACGAGCCAGGTCAGCCCGGCGTCGCGATCCACGACGATCGCTGCCGGACAGCGCAGCGCGAGCGCACGCGGAATCGCCGAATCGTGCGCCGGCAAGCGCAACCCGGGTTCGATCTCGGCCGCGAGCTCGTAGGCGAGAAACACGGCCCAGCCGCCGCGGAACGGCAGCGGCGAGGGCTCGTCGTCGACGCAGCGCTGCGCTCGCCAGGCGGCGTCGAGCGTCTCGAGAAAGTGCGCGCCGAGACGCTCGCCGTTCGCGTCGCGCACGAGGCCGTCGGCGGCGAGCGACAGCGCCCCTTGCGGAAACGCGAACAGGATGTCGCAGCGCGCATGCGGCCCGCGCACCGCGCTTTCGAGCAAGCAGGGATAGCGCCTCGGGTACGCCGCCGCCAGCGGCAGCAGGTCGCGCGCGCCTTCGAGCGCGCGCAGCACGACCGCACTCACATGCGCTTGAAGACCAGCGTGCCGTTCGTGCCGCCGAAGCCGAACGAGTTCGACAGCACGACGTCGAGCTTCACCTGGCGCGCCGTGTGCGGCACGTAGTCGAGGTCGCAGCCTTCGCCGGGCGCATCGAGGTTGATCGTCGGCGGCGCCACGTTGTCGCGGATCGCGAGCACCGAGAAGATCGCCTCCACGCCGCCGGCCGCGCCGAGCAAGTGCCCCGTCATCGATTTCGTCGAGGACACCATGAGCTTCTTCGCCGCGTCGCCGAAGCAGGTCTTGACCGCCTGCGTCTCGGCCAGGTCGCCGGCCGGCGTCGACGTGCCGTGCGCGTTCACGTACTGCACGTCCGTCACGTTGAGGCCGGCATCCTTGAGCGCCGCGCTCATGCAGCGCGCCGCGCCTTCGCCGTTCTCGCTCGGCGAGGTGATGTGGTAGGCGTCGGCACTCATGCCGAAGCCGACGAGCTCGCAATAGATGCGGGCGCCGCGCCGCTTCGCGTGCTCGTATTCCTCGAGCACGAGCACGCCGGCGCCGTCGGACAGCACGAAACCGTCGCGATCCTTGTCCCACGGCCTGCTTGCCTTCTCGGGCTCGTCGTTGCGCGTGGACATCGCGCGCGCCGAGCAGAAGCCGCCCATGGCCACGCCGGTCGTCGAGTACTCCGCGCCGCCCGCCACCATCACGTCGGCGTCCCCGTACTGGATCATGCGCATCGCGAGACCGAGGTTGTGCGTCGCCGTCGTGCATGCCGTCACGCAGGCGATGTTCGGACCCTTGAGACCGAGCATGATCGAAAGATTGCCCGAGGCCATGTTGATGATCGAGCTCGGCACGAAGAACGGCGAAATGCGGCGCTGGCCGCTTTCGTGGTACGTGATGCTCGTGCGCTCGATCGTGTGGATGCCGCCGATGCCGGCGCCGACCGCGCAGCCGATGCGCTCCTCGTCGTGCTCGTGCGGGTGCAGGCCCGAATCCTTGAGCGCCTCGAGCGAAGCGGCGATGCCGTAATGGATGAACGGATCCATCTTCTTGACGTCCTTCGCCGGCACGAAGTTGGCCGGATCGAAGTCGCGCACTTCACCCGCGATGCGCGTCGGGAACGTGCTCGCATCGAAATGCGTGACCGGGCCGATACCGCTCTTGCCCGCAAGGATGTTCTGCCAGGCGCTCGGCACGTCGTTGCCCACGGGGCTGACGATGCCGAGTCCGGTTACCACTACGCGACGTCTGCTCATTTCGCACCTCGGCGACCGTCCCGGTCGCTGCGCTTGCGGCGCGCCTCCCGCGCTGCCGTGCTCAAAAACGAAAACTGCGCCGATCGGCGCAGCTTCGCATCGTTCCGCGATGCCGTCCGGACGACGGACCGACCGCGGCTCAGGCCTTGACGTGAGCCTTGATGTAATCGACCGCCTGCTGCACGGTCGTGATCTTCTCGGCTTCTTCGTCGGGGATCTCGCACTCGAATTCCTCTTCGAGCGCCATGACCAGCTCCACGGTGTCGAGCGAATCGGCGCCCAGATCGTCCACGAACGAGGCGTTCGGGGTCACTTCGTCTTCCTTCACGCCAAGCTGTTCGACGACGATCTTCTTGACGCGCTCTTCAATGCTGCTCATGTGTGCCAGACCTCACGAGGAAAATGTTGATTGCTTTAGCTTGGGTGCCCCGGCGGTTTTTCAATCGCAGGCCATGGCCGCGGCGCCGCCGCGGCCCAAAGTTCCCGAGCCGAGTGCGCGCGGATTGTAGTGGATGCTCCGGGCCAGCGCCAGCAAACGCCCGTTTAGAAGACGAACCGGCTCAAGATCAAGAACTTCCGCCGACGTTGCACGGATTTTCTGCGGAGCCTCCGCCACCGGTTACGGCATGTACATGCCGCCGTTGACGTGGAGCGTTTCGCCAGTGATGTACGCGGCCGCCGGCGAGGCCAGGAACAGCACCGCCTGCGCGATGTCGTCGGCGCTGCCGAGCCGGCCGAGCGCAATCTGCCCGAGCAGCGCCTTGCGCTGGTCCTCGGAGAGCGCACGCGTCATGTCGGTGTCGATGAACCCGGGCGCGACCACGTTGGCCCGGATGCCGTAGCGCCCGACCTCCTTCGCCAGCGCCCGGGTGAAGCCGATGACGCCGGCCTTCGCCGCCGAGTAGTTGGTCTGCGTGGCGTTGCCGTGCACACCGGCGACCGAGGAGATGGTGACGACGCTTCCGGTACGGCGTTTCATCATCGCGAACACCGCGGCGCGGCAGACGTGGAAGGTGCCGTCGAGGCTCACGTCCAGTACCCGGTGCCAGTCCTC
>DASRGX010000047.1:0-7639 GCA_035650835.1 Rudaea sp.
CTCGCTGCCTTTGGCGCCGAACGACTGCGGATCGAACACGAGGATGTCGCCGCCATTGGCGCGATTGCTCGATCCGAGCAGGATGTATTCGCCTGCTTTCGCATAGACGTAAATGAATTGCCGGCGCGCGGTGACACCGGCATAGGGTGCAGTCGGAGCCGAATCGAGCGTCAAATCCAGATCCGCGCGGAATCCGCCTGCGGGATAGCTCGCAGGAAACAGGGTGCGACTGCCTTCGGCGAGCACATCGACGCTTGCGAGCGCGAGTCCGCATGCAAGGAGACGAATGCTCCACTTCGTCATGTTGGCGGCGGCGCCAGACATCGTCCTACAGTCGATCATCCCCGATCCCCAGTTCGTTGTTGCTCGCGGTGGAGAATAAATGAAACCGTTTACATAAGGCAATTTTGGCAGGCTGAGTCGATGCCGCACCATCAGGGTTTTGCCTGTCTGGGAATAGAGGATTTCCTCTACGCGCTCGCGCAGGGTGCACGGACGGGCAACTCAGGTCAGAGCAGATCGCGCTGTTCGGCTCGTGGGATCGCTACGGCGATCGTCGACTGTCCCGATCATTCGCGACGTCGTGGCGGAAGTGTGCGACGCACTCGCTGCTTCGGGTTCCGTCTCGACGCTTATCTCTTGGTGCCACGGTCAATCGAGCTTCGCCGGTTGGGCCGGTGGCATGCGCCGAACCGCTGTTGACTGAACGCTCCAACAGGAATATTTTGGCGTAAAAAGTTTTGTCTTCAAAATATTTATGGGCACGAAGTACCGAGGTGGCAGCGACGAAACCAGTGCTTTGAACGCCTACATCAATCTGATCCGTGCAGCGGAATCCGTGATGCGTAGAGCGCATACGTACGTCGAGGGCAAAGGATTTGCGCCAAGCGAATTCGGTGTGCTCGAGGTATTGCGCTATTGCGGCAGGCTTACGCAGGGTGAGTTGGCGGGAAAACTGTTGAAGACGTGCGGAACGGTCACGGCCAACGTCGACAAGCTGGAGAAACGCGGCCTCGTGACGCGCGAACGTTCGACGGATGATCGTCGAGTCGTCACGGTGTCGTTGACGTCCGCAGGCAAGACACTGATCGACGAGATGTTTCCGATTCATGCTCGTTGTGTCGCCGATCAGTTCGCAGCACTCACGCGGGTGGAGCGTGAGCAGTTGCGTGAACTTTGTCGCAAGTTGGGCACCGGCAACGCCAGCCGTGTGCGGAACGTGGGTAGTGGCGACGAAATGAAAGACGGTCGCGATCGGTCGGGTGAGAGGGTGCGGCGGGTGGACCGCCGAGCGCATCCGGTCCGCGCAACGCGTGGACGGCAGCGCTAGAGAAAGTAGGTTCAAAAACCAGGGGGAACTATGAAGTCTTCACGGACTGGCCGTTGGGGTCGATTCGCATTCGCGCGTCCCAGCGTGACGCGACTGTCGTGGTTCGCCTTCTGGCTTTGCGCGGTGCTCGGGGCCACCCCGGCCGCGGGGGCGGTTTTCACGCCCACGATCAAGACCGACCCGCCGATCTCGGGTAGCGGGATCAGCGTCAATACCAGCACCGGCGTGATCACAGGCGGCACCGGCAACGGCCAGATATCGCTCCGTTCGGCGGTGCAGGCCGCCAATCAGAATTCCGGTTCGACGATCAACCTCGGTTCGGGAACCTACGCCCTCACGATACCGCCGGTCATGTCCGGCACCGTGGGATCGGGCAATTTCCACAAAGCCGCCTACGACAACGGTACGGGCCTCAACCTCACCGGCAGCCTCGACATTGACGCCTCGGTCACGATCAACGGCGCAGGCCAAGCGGCGACGATCATCGACGCGACGGGCATGGGTGATCGCGTAATGACGATCAATCCGTACGTCGTCAACACCGACCTCAGCGTGATCCAAACGAATTTCACGGTGACCCTGCAGAACCTGACCGTCGCGCACGGCAACAATCCAAGCGACGACGGCGTCAACGGCTATTCCGCCGGAGGCGGCATCTGGTGGGAATGCGCGTGGGTGCACGGTTCGCTGGAAGTTGGTTCGCTCGTCTTGACCAGCGTGACACTCGACCATAACGCGACGGCTCACGGCGGTGGCGCCGGCGGCGTCGTATTGTTCAACGGCGGTGCGGTCACCATCACCGGCAGTTCGTTCACGAACAACTCGGTAACGGGCGCCGGTCAGGGCGGCGGCGGTGCGATCGCCGTGACGAATTCGCAGACGACGGCGTCGACGTCGATCGTCAATACGCTATCGATCACGAACAGCACCTTCACCGGCAATACGTGTCAGTCGACGTCGGGCGGCGCGATCGAAGTTGTCGGCGGCACAAACGCGTATCACGTCGATATCCATAGCAGCACGTTCCAGAGCAACTCGGCCGCCTATGGGGGTGCGATCCAAGGTACCGAGCCGCTCGCTCATTTCGTGATCGATCAAGGCACGCAGATCACCGGCAACAGCGCGACGACCGGAGCCGGCGGCGGCGTGTTCGTGGACAGCAACATCAGCATCGCCGCCGGTACGGTCATCACCGGCAACTCCGCCGCGCTCTACGGTGGCGGAATCTCCATCGGCAGCGGCTCGACGGTCACGCTGTCCGATATTTCCAACAACACAGCCGGCACCACGGCTGGCGGCATCTACTTCTTCAGCGGCGGGGATGCCTCGCTCGGACTCTCGATGCCGTCCGTGAGTTTCAGTCGCATCGTCGGCAACACGGCGACGCTTGGCGCGAATCAGATCGATGGTGCGGATGTGCCGAATTCGCTGGTCGACAACTGGCTCGGCGCAAACCTGCCGGGGCCGAACGACATCGGGTTCAACAATGCCGTGCCGATCAGCGCCATCGGTCCGCAATCGGGTGGGGCTGGCAGCCCGGTGACCGCGACGACATCCCGGCCGCACGGATTCTTCGCCGGACAAATGGTCGGCATCGAAGGTGTCGCCAACGGCGCCTATGGCGGCAACATCGGCGTTTGCGGCACGACGACGCCGTTTCCCGGGATCACGAACGTCACGGCGACGACCTTCCAGTACTGCGGTGCCGCGACCAACCCACAGCCCGCATCGAGCGGCGGCTACGTGAACCAGGCTTGGCAAGTTCAAACCGCGCAAGAATCCGGCAATACGGTCACCCTGACCGGCGTGCATACGCCCCAAGGTTTCGGCGACGCGGGCGATTCCAACATGCGTCCGATGGAATCGGGCGATCTTGTGCACGTCTGGGGCATTTCGAATGCGGGCTACAACGGCGTCTATGTCGTGACGGGCTTCAATGCGACGGCGCATACCTTGACGTACACGGCGCCAACATCGGGCCTGCCGACGCTCAACAACCTCGACAACGGCAGCCAGATCGGCAACGCGATCGCGATGCCGAAGAATATCGTGACGACGAGCGAATCGGGTTCGACCGTCACCATCAATACCAACGGTGCGCACGGCTTGGCCGTCGGCAATGTGGTATTGATCGGCGGCGTCGGTGTCGCCGGTTACAACGGCGTTTTCATCGTGACCTCGGTCGCATCGACCAGTTTCACGTATACGAACACCACGTCCGGTCTGGCGAGTTCCACCACGGGCAGTTTTGCGAAGCTCGAAGACAGTGGGCTGCAATGGAACCTGTCGGCCGCGCCGAACCTGATCCGGATCGGCGATACCTCGACCTTGACCGGCAGTTTCCTCACCGACTCCGCCGGCAACAGCGTGTCGACGGCCAACCTCGCGCGCGAAGTCGGCAAACCCGTGACGTGGGCGAGCGGCAGCCTCGGTACTCTGTCCGGCCAGCAAACGACGGTGCAAAGCGGCGGCACCGCAACTGCGACGTTCACCTCAACCGCGGGTGGACTCGATCATCCGACGGCGCAGGTCGACAGCCAAACCGCGACGACTTTGGTGACGGTGCTATTCCCGCCGCAAATCAGCAAATCGTTCTCTGCGACGCACATCGCCGACAACGGTGTGGCGACGCTGACGTTCACGATCACCAATCAGAACACCACGCACGGTCTCAACGGCCTTGCGTTCACGGACAACTTGCCCGCCGGCTTGAAAGTCGCGGCCGCGCCGAACGCGAGCACGACGTGCACCGGCGGTGCCGTGAGCGCGACAGCGGGGTCGGGGACGATCAGTCTCTCGGGCGGAACGCTCAGCTTCAATGCGGCAGGCACCTTGACCTGCACGGTTTCGGTCGACGTCAGAGGCGCCGTCGACGGCGTGCAAAACAACGTGACAGGCTCCGTCACCGCCACGGATCTCGGCGGCATGACCGGCAACACGGGGTCGGCGAGCATCACCGTGATCAACCCGCCGACGATCGCGAAAAGCTTCACGCCGAACTCGATTCCGTTCGGCGCGACGAGCACGCTCACGTTGACGGTCAGCAGCAGCAACGTGAACGAAACTCTGAACGGCGTCGCGTTCACCGACAATCTGCCATCGGGAATGACGGTCGCCTCGCCGAGCAATCTCAACAATACTTGCGGCGGCTCGGCGACGACACCGACGACCTCACGCGTCGCACTGAGCGGCGTCACCCTGGCCGCAGGCGCGACCTGCCAAGTCACGCTGACCGTCGTCGCCACGCCAGTAGGAACGTACAACAACAGCGTGTCGATCACCTCGACGGATTTCGGCGGACTGACCGGCAACACGGCAAACGCTTCGCTTGCCGTCACCAAAGCGAATACGACGACGGCGATCGCGTCGTCCTCGAACCCGAGCGCGTTCGGCAAACCGGTGACATTCACCGCGACGGTGACGGACAGTTCCGCCGGCTCGACGGCTGTGCCGACGGGCACCGTTCAGTTCGTCGTCGATGGCGTGAATTTCGGTTCGCCCGTCGCGCTGACCGCAGCGAGCAGCACGAGCGCCACGGCGACGAGTCAGGCGACGGCGACGTTGGGAGTCAATGCATCGCCGCACACGGTCACGGCGAACTACGTCAACGCCGACGGCAATTTCAACAACAGCAGTGGCACGCTCACCGGCGGCCAGACCATCACGCCGGCGTCGACGGCGACCGCGGTTGCCTCGTCGATCAATCCCTCGACCTTCGGACAGTCCGTGAAATTCACGGCCACCGTCACCGACACCGCGGCCGGCTCGAGCGCGGTGCCTACGGGCGCGGTGCAGTTCGTGGTCGATGGCGCGAATTTCGGCACGCCCGTCACGCTCGTGAGCGGCTCGGCAACGAGCGCATCGACGACGACCTTGTCGGCCTCGGGATCGCCGCACACGGTGACGGCGAACTTCGTCAATGCAGACGGGAATTTCAGCAACAGTACGGGCACGCTGACGGGTGGTCAGAACGTCGCTCCGGCCAGCACGTCCACAGGCGTGACGTCGTCGCAAAACCCGTCGGTCATCAATCAATCGGTCACGTTCACGGCGACGATCACGAATTCGTCGACGGCAGCGGTTCCGACCGGCTCGGTGCAGTTCGTCGTCGACGGTGCGAATTTCGGTTCGCCGGTCGCTCTCGCTGCGGGAGCCAATACGGCGCAGAGCCAAGCGACGACGACGTTGTCGGTCGCCGGTTCACCGCACTCGGTCACGGCGAACTATTCGAACGCCGACGGCAATTTCAACAACAGCAGCGGTTCGCTCGTCGGCGGCCAGACCGTCACGAAAGCGATCACGACGACGGCGATCAGTACATCGGCGGGCACGATCGCCTTGGGCGATACGGTCACGTTCACGGCCACGGTGGCGGCGGGGAGCAATACCGCTCAAGGCATCGTCACGTTCTTCGACGGCGCGACGCCGATCGGCAGCGCCACGTTGAATGGCGTTGCTGGAAACGATCAGGCGGCGTTCACGACGAGCCTGCTCTCCGCGACGGGTTCTCCGCACGCAATCAAGGCGACGTTCGAGGATACGGCGTCGTTTGCGGGCAGCACGTCGGCGACGATCGGCGAGACGGTCAACCCGCGCACGAGCGCGACGGGAGTGGTCGTGAATCCGACCGCCGTCGTCGTACAGCAAGCGAGCACGGCGACGGTGACCGTGACCGACTCCGGCTCCGTGCCGCCGGGCGCAGCGGACACCTTCGCATCGACAGGTGCACCCGCCTCCGGAAGAACCGGCTTCACGGCGACGCTGTTCGGCGATGGGCTCGCGCTCGTCGCCGGCGGAACGGATGCCAACAACAACGTGCTGAACGGCGCTGAGGTCTACAACGTTTCCGGGGCGTCGTTCACGTCGGTCGGAAATCTCAATACCGCGCGCACGGGTGCCGTCGCCGTATTGTTGCCCAACGGCAAAGTGTTGGTCGCGGGCGGTTCGAGCGATGGCACAGCCAACGGCGCGCTCAAGACGGCGGAGCTTTTCGATCCGAACACCGGCACGTTCACCGCGACGAGCCACGCCATGAACGCGGCACGCTTGGGTGCGACAGCGGTGCTGCTCAAGAACGGTAAGGTGTTGCTCGCCGGCGGCATCGATTCCGGCGGCGTGCTGAACACGGCCGAGCTCTACGATGCGACGGCCGACACGTTCACGGCGACGGGTAACTTGAATGCGGCGCGCAGCGGCGCGAGCGCGACGTTGTTGGGAAGCGGCAAAGTGTTGCTCGCGGGCGGTTCGAGCGACGGCACCGCCAACGGCGCGTTGAATAGCGCCGAAGTGTTCGATCCGGCCGGCAACGCAGGCGCCGGAACGTTCGCCGCCGTCGCAGGTACGAACGCGAGCCTCGGTGTCGCGCGCTGGCAGCCCGAAGCGGCGTTGCTGTTGAGCGGCAAGGTGCTCGTCGCCGGTGGCGTGAACTCCGGTGGCGCACTGACGAGCGCCGATTTGTACGATCCGGTTGCCGACAGCTTCACGGCGAGTGGCGAGCAGATGTCGCAGGCTCGCGCCGGCGGCACGGCCGTCGCTCTGCCGAGCGGCATGGTGCTCTTGGCCGGCGGCACGACAAGCCAAGCGGTGGATCTCTACGACGAGGACAGCGATCAGTTCAACATGACCGGCTCGTTGCAGCAGTCCGATGCCGGTTTGCAGTCGGTACTGCTCAACAACGGCCAGGTCTTGGTCGTCGGTTTGACCACGAGCGCCACACCGGCATCGGACGCGGAGTTGTACGCACCATCGTTCAATCCGCTCGGCACGGTCGTCGTGACGTCCTCGGAAGGCACAGATGCGATTACCGGCGCTTGCGTGCTGACGCCGAGCACGAGCACAGCGTCGACCTGCACCGCAACCGTCACGCCTGCCAATGTCGCGACGAGTCCGCACACGATTACCGGGACTTATCCGGCCGACGGCGTGCACGCGAGCAGCAGCAATACCGCGAGTCTGATCCTCAACAAGACCGACACGTCGACCAGCGTGACGTCCGCGACCAATCCGTCCGTGTTCGGCCAGTCCGTCACGTTCACGGCTACTGTCGCATCGCTCGGCAGCGGCACGCCGAGCGGCACGGTGACGTTCCTCGACGGCGGCAACATCATCGGTTCCGGTTCGCTGGGCGCCGGGACGGCGACCTTCACCACGTCGGCGCTGGCGGCAGGCAGCCATACGATCACCGCGCATTACGGCGGCGACGGCAACTTCAATACCAGCGATGGCTCGATGACCGGCAATCCGCAAGTCGTCACCTCGGCCAACTCGACGACGACGGCGACCTCCACTGCAAACCCATCCGTGTTCGGC
>DASRGX010000048.1:0-4099 GCA_035650835.1 Rudaea sp.
TCCTCACGCGTATAGCCTGGACACGCAGTACGAGATCGCTCATGCGCGCATGCTGACGGCCTGGGTCCAAGGCTCACCGGACTCGATGGAAGCCGCGCTGCGCGACGTCGACGTAAGGTCGGCGCCGCACCTGTACGGTCACTGGCTGTTCTCGCTCTCCTGGGTCGCATCGTTGCGGGGCGAATATCTCGAACAACTGCAACTTCTCGAAGAGGCGGCGACACACGTCGCCGGCGTCCCCGAAGCGCAGGACGTGAGCCTGCTGGCCAATGCGACGCGATCCATGATCCACTTAGTACGCGAAATTTCGGCGAATCGAACGCTCGATTTTGCGATAAAGATGGCCGAATCGATCCCCTGGACGCACGATCTCGAAGTGGAGCGGTTTCTGACGTTCCGCGGCCTCGCCTGGGCACACGCCCTGCGCGGCGAACACGAACGGGCCTTTCACTACGCGTATTTCGCGCGCGATATCGCCCCCTCGGTCATGTGGATCACCGCCTCCTACGCAGACCAGGCCTATCTTGCCAGAATGGCCGGCGAGAATTCGAGCGGCGATGCGCTCCTGCGCCACGCCGTGGCTTGTGCGCGCGAAACCGATTGGTCGACGATGGGCGAGGAACGCGTGGCACTGCTCAACCTGATCGAACTCCTGTCCGACAAAGACGTTGAGGCTGGAAAGGCGCTGCTCGCAATTTACGATGGGATTCCCATGCGGCTCTCGTCACGCTTCGCACTTTCGCGCGATTGCCGGCTCCGAGCGATGGAAGAGTATGCGCGCGGTACCATTCTCGCCGTCTCCGGCGATCGAAAGGCCGCGATCGATCTGTTGATCAGCGCCTATTCGACGTTCCAATCGATCCATTACGCATGGCGGGCGGCCGCTGCAGCCCTGCGGCTCCATGCGATTACCGACGATGCTGCTTGGATACTGCACGCTCGCAGCGCGGTTGAGGCGTTTCCGGAGAGCTCGGTTGCGGATCAAATTCGAAGGACCGCGTCGGTTGCCGAAGACGAACGCATCGCCTCGCTCACCCCGGCGCAGCGGCGCGTGTTCGCACTCATCTGCGAAGGGCTCAGCGACAAACAGGTGGCTCACACGCTGGGCATCTCTCCCGAGACGGCCAAAAACCACGCGGCCCGCGTTCGAGCCGCGTTTGGGGTTCACTCCCGAGCCGCGCTCATTGCCGCGGTTCACCGCGAGGCGGTCTAAGCAGGCTTCGCCTGCCCTTTCGCCCCCTAGCCCGAAGGACTCCCGGACCAGACGGACTGCGCCTGCCGGGACTTCTGGTTGACGCGGCGTCGCGTTACCATCGAACTATGAGCCGAGCTCTCGCCATCGCTACCTTTTCGCTGCTGTGCGTTACCGGCGCGCAGACGGCGTTTGCCGGCGTCGCCGCTGCCGCAGTGACCTCGCAAACGCTCATTCACCCCGGCGATCAGCTTGGCGTCCTCGTGTTCGGGGATCAATCCCTTACGCAAAACGTGATGGTGCTTTCAGACGGAACGATCGAGTTTCCGCTGGTGGGACGCGTCGCCGTCGCTGGAAAAACTCCGACCGCGGCAGCGACTCTGCTCGCCGAGCGGCTCGCCCGCTACGTGCGTCATCCCGTCATTACCATTTCGATTGCCCAACTCGGCCAGCCGAACGTGCTCGTTCTCGGCGAAGTGAAATCGCCGGGCAAGTACCAGCTTCGCTCGGAAGCAAAACTCACCGATGCCATCGCCGCGGCCGGTGGTATCGCGGACAGCAACGGTGCCTTTCCGGACGCGCGCGTTGCCGACGCGAGCGGTAAGGTCACGATCGTTTCTCTTCAAAGCCTTCTTCAGCGAGGCGATACGTCGCTCGACATACCGCTGGGAGAGGGTTCGGTCGTTTACGTGCCCGGTCCCATACGGTTTACCGTCAGCGTCGCCGGTGCCGTAGACCATCCGGGCGACGTGCAGGTGAACGAAGGGGACCGTCTTTCGATGGTGATCGCGAAAGCCGGAAACAGCCAAAATGCCCAGGCAGACCTCAATCACATCCATCTGATTCGCATGGGCGAAGACGGCAAACAAACGACGACAGAGGTGAACCTCTACCTCGTTCTCAAGGGCGGGGACCCAAGCGCAGACATCGCGCTGGAGAAGGGCGACGTCATCTACGTTCCCCAGGGCGTGCGACATTCCGACATCTTCTCTGGAATCGGCAGCGGCCTACTCTACGTGCTCACACACTTCATCCCGTAGTCCCCGACGAGTCGCTCGAGGCACGCGAAAAATCGCGCAGCACCCTCAGCTCCTTCGATCGCACTCAGGGTCGCAAGATCCAACGTCGGCGAGACTTAGTACTCCGCTGCATCGAGCGCCGCGGATAAATCCGCGATCAGATCGTCGATGTCTTCGATGCCGACCGACAGCCGCAGCAGGTCGCCGGTGATGCCGAGGTGCTGGCGTTCGCGCTCGGTGAGCGATGCGTGCGTCATCACGGCCGGGCTGCAGACGAGCGACTCGACCCCGCCGAGCGAAACGGCCAGCGTGAATATCGAGGTTGATTGTGCAACCGCACGCGCGCGGTGCGTACCGCCGGCAGGCCGAAAGGTGACGATCCCGCCGAACCCCTGCATTTGCCGCCGCGCGAGTTCGTGCTGCGGATGCTCGGGTAAGCCGGGATAGCGCACCTCGGCGACGTCGCCGCGCTCCGCCAGAAACTCCGCGATGCGCTGAGCGTTGCGCGAGTGCGCCTGCATGCGCAACGCCAGCGTTTTTACGCCGCGCAGCGTGAGGTACGCATCCCACGGACCCGGCACGGCGCCGACGGCATTTTGATGGAACGCAATTCGCTCGCCGACGGCTTCATCGGCCGCAATGACGGCGCCGCCGACCACGTCGCTGTGGCCGCAGACGTATTTCGTTGTCGAGTGCACCACCAGGTCGGCCCCTAGCACGAGCGGGAGCTGCAAGAACGGCGATGCAAACGTGTTGTCGACCGCAAGCAGCACGCCGCGCGGTTTGGTGCGCGCAAACGCCGCAATGTCGGCAATCGTCAGCGCTGGATTACTCGGCGTTTCCAGCCACAGCATGCGGGTGTTCGCCCGCGCTTGGGCCCACGTTGCCTCGACGTCGGTCGTATCGACAAATGTGACGTCGATGCCGTATCCGGGTAGCACTTGGGTGAAGAGCCGGTGCGTCCCGCCGTAGATGTCGCGCGTTGCGAGCAGATGGTCGCCGCAACGCAGCAGCGAAAGCGCGCCGGCGACCGCCGCCATACCCGAACCGAATGCGCTCGCGCGCACGCCTTGTTCCAACGACGCCATCTGCCGTTCCAGCGCCAGCCGGGTCGGATTTCCGGAACGCGAGTAGTCGAATCCCTTGGAAACGCCGACTTCCGGAAGCGTGAACGTCGCCGTTTGATAGACGGGGACGACCGTCGCGCCGGTCGCCGCGCACGGTTCCTGGCCGCTCCAAATCGCGCGCGTGGAAAATCCGCGTTGCGCTGCGGTGGCGAGCCGGTCTGCGGTCAGCATACGCGGCACTGCGCAACGACGGGCTCGAGCAACGCGCGCAGCGCCGCCGTCTCGGCCAAGAACGCATCGTGACCGTGCGACGACTCGAGCAAAAGGTAGCGAGCATCGAAACCGCGCGCCGCAAATCGTCCCGCGGCTTCGCGAACCTCGTCCGCAGGAAACAGCCAATCGGAGCCGATGCCGACGAACGTCAGTCCGGGGCGCCGCCCTGTGTAGCCATTCGTACCGGCGTCTTGCGCATCGAACGTCATCATCGCCTGCGTCAACACGTCGTAACTCCGAGCGTCCATGCGCGCCGCCAGCCGGTCGGCTTGCACGTTGAGGTAGCCTTCGACGTCGAAACAATCGCCTCGCCGGCGATCTGGACGCCGGCCGTGCCGCTTTTCGAGCAGCCCGTCGCTCTTGTACGTCAGCATGGCGATCTTACGTGCCAGCCGCAAGCCGCCCTCGGCGTCGAGTTCCAACGCTTCGCGCTGCAATGCGCACAGCGCGATACTCATTGCATGCAACCCGTCGTGTGCTCCCACGACGATGGCGTTGCGTACGCGCTGCGGCGCGGCCAGTGCCCATTGCAGTGCCTGCATTCCGCC
>DASRGX010000049.1:0-27845 GCA_035650835.1 Rudaea sp.
ACAATTTCTACGGCCAGCTCGGCAACGGGGATGCGGGCCGCCGGACCCAGACTTCGCCTGTCCTGGCGTCGAACTTAACCGGCACCGGCACCCTTGATGTTCTCGCCACCGGCGCCTACAGCACCTGCGCTGTTACCCACACCGGCGCGGGCAGCAGCGTGCTTTGCTGGGGCAATGACGACAATGGGCTGCTGGGCGATCACCCGCGTGTGGTCGATCGCTGGTTCGCCACGCAAATTCCTGCCTTTTCCAATGTGAAAGTCCTCGGTGGCGGATACAGCACTTCCTGCGCTCGCGTCGACTTTGGTACGGGCGTTCTCGAAGCAGACTGCTGGGGCTACAACTTCGACGGCGAGTTCGGGGATGGCAGCTTCATTGACCACGCTAAAGCCGGTGCGTTGCCGTCACGGTGGTCGGCCGCGCTGCAGATCGTCGCCGGTCTTCACCACTTGTGTGCGTTGTTAGGCGATGCTGTAACAGTGGAGTGTGCCGGATTCGACGGCGATGGTGAACTCGGCGATGCATCCAACACGTCTTCAAACACACCGGTGAAAGTCGTGGGTTTGGGAAGCGGCGGCGTCACGCAGCTCGTTGCAGGCGACTATCACACCTGCGCCTTGCTCGCCGATTCGACCGTCAAATGCTGGGGCGTCAACTCGACTGGCGCCCTGGGCACCGGTGACACTGGCGGTCAAACCTTTGCGCTGAAGTCCGTAATAGGTTTGAGCGGCGTCAACAAGCTCGCTGCCGGCAGCTATCACACCTGCGCGCTCGTCTCCGGCCAAATTGAATGCTGGGGAGCCGATGGCTATGGTCAGCTCGGCGACGGCGACGGTGCTCTTGCGAACAAGTCGTCACCTGTCTTCGTCACCAATATGACTACCGCAACGGATATCGTGGCAGGGTTCAATCACACCTGCGCCCGCGTGGGTACCAATGCCCACTTACAATGCTGGGGTGACAACACTTACGGCCAGCTCGGCATTGGTGACTCAAGCGTCTCACGAGTCAATCACCCGATCGACGTCGATGCTTCGGCCAATCTCACGAATGTTTCCTCACTGAGCGCCGGCGGTAATACCACCTGTGCCGAAGCATTCGGCATCGCGGGCTGTTGGGGAGCGAACGACCACGGCCAGCTTGGTATCGGCTCGGCCGACACTAACTCACACGCAACTCCTTCGGCAGCGCTGACAGCGAACGGGCTCGCGATGACCGACATCGCCGAAGTCAACGTCGGCACCGACCACGCTGCGCTCGCACGACGGGCAACAACGTGCGCTGCTGGGGTGACGGCTTCAACGGGCAACTCGGTCTCGGCACGCTCGGCTACAGCATTGCGCCTGTCTCGGCCTACGACAAGATCTTCGCCGACGGCGTCGACGGTCACCCGTAGTCGCTTTGCATTTCGGCTGCATGACGAAACGCGCCGCACTCGTTGCGGCGCTTTTCGTTTTCCCCCTGCCATAAGTCATGGCGACCTTTTTCCTCGTCGCTGCATCCCATAGGCGCTGACTTCCTGCACGTGTGCGCGCGTCGCGTGCGCACGAGAATGTCGGCGTGCGTCAAGGATTGTGCGCACCCGGCCGGAGTCAGTGCAGTGCTTGCTATGCCGCTCACCAACCTGGAGGCCGTATGCACAATGTGACAATGTTCAATCGTATACTGCTGCGCGGCGCGATCGCCGTTGCGGCGACGTTCACCGCCCTCGCCCTGCACGCCGAAACGGCGGCGCTCGCCGGACAATGGATGGGCAATTCGCAGATCGAAGGCGAAAAGCACGTGACGAAGACCTGGCTCACGCTGGGTGCGCCAGACGCAGCGAACTCGACGCTGCGTCTCGAAGGTGACAGCGCCTGCACGCTCAAGGAAGGCAGCTATTCGGCGGGCAACGACGGCGCCGTGACCTTGACGTTCAAGGGCAGCAACGGCGGCGACGGTTGCGCGCGCCTGGCCAAGGGCAGCTTCGTGCTGCATCCGGGCGCCAACCCGCGCAAGCTCGAATTCGAAGCGTCGTATTCGGGCGGCGACGGCGGTCAGTCCGTGCGCCGCGGCGCGCTCAGCCGTTATCCGTGACGAAATCGCGATAGCCACTCTCGAACGACTTGCGAGGACTTCGCGCGGCGGGTAGTGTTGATGCTCCCGCCGCGCGAGGTCCGCCGTATGGATTGGCAGAAGGGTCGACAGAGCGACAACGTCGTCGAGGACGACGGCAGCGGCGGCGGCTACGGAGGCGGCGGCTTCCGGTTCGGCGGATTCCATTTGGGGCTCGGCGGCATCTTGATCGTCGTCGTGCTCGGCCTCGTGTTCCCGCAGTTGCGCCCGCTGCTGTTCGGCTTGTTCTTCGGCACCGACACGAGCCAGCAAGTCGCACCGCCGCGGCCGCACGCGCCGCTCGACCCCAACGATCCGCAAGTGCGTTTCGTGCGTTCGATCCTCGGCAGCACCGAAGACGTCTGGGGCGCCTACTTCCAATCCAAGGGTCAGCAGTACGAACAGCCGAAGCTCCTGCTGTTCCATGGCCAGACGCGCTCGGGCTGCGGCGCCGCCTCGGAATCCATGGGCCCGTTCTACTGTCCCGCCGATCATCGCGTCTATCTCGATCTCGATTTCTTCCACGAGATGGACACGCGCTTTCATGCCAGCGGCGACTTCGCACGTGCGTACGTGATCGCGCACGAAGTCGGCCATCACGTGCAGAACCTGATCGGCGTCATGCGCAAGGAAGAGGATCTCGAACGTCGCGGCGAGCGCATGGAGGGGGCGAGCGGTCTGTCGGTGCGCGTCGAACTCCAGGCCGACTGTTTCGCCGGCGTCTGGGGCAACCGCTCGCAGGCGCAGCTTCATTGGCTGCAAGAAGGCGACGTCGAAGCCGCGCTCAATGCCGCCGCGCAGGTTGGCGACGACACGCTGCAGAAGCAAGCGCGCGGCTACGCCGTGCCCGATTCGTTCACGCACGGCACCGCGGCGCAGCGTGCGCGCTGGTTCAAGGCCGGATTCCAGTCCGGCGACATCAAGAGTTGCGATACCTTCGGCGCAGCGACCCTCTAGGCCCTTCCCCCGCCAGCGGGGGAAGCGTTAGCAGGTCACTGGCGTCGCAAGCTCCCGTTGCGCAGCTTTCAATTGTCATGTAGTTCGGCGATAGTCTGCATTTTTCGGCCAGAACATGATTCGCCTCGCCCGCTTCGCCGCGCTCTCTCTCGTTCTTTTCATTGCGGCATGCGCGTCCCGGCCGGCGCATTCGCCACGACACGCGCCGCTGATCTTGATTTCGCTCGACGGCTATCGTGCGGATTATCTCGATCGCGGTCTCTCGCCGAATCTCGCCATGCTGGCGGCCGACGGCGTGCGCGCACGCGCGCTCAAGCCGGCATTCCCGACGCTTACGTTCCCGAATCATTACACGATCGTGACGGGTCTCTATCCCGACCATCACGGCATCGTCAACAACCGCTTCGTCGATCCCGCCACGAAAAAAATATTCGTATACAAAGACGCAAAAGCGATCGCCGACCCTGCATGGTGGGGCGGCGAGCCGCTGTGGGTCGGCGCCGAACGCCAGGGCAAGCACGCGGCGACGGTGTTCTGGCCGGGGTCCGATGTCGCGATCGACGGCGTGCGTCCCGAGCATTGGTTGCCGTTCGACGGCACGATGAGCCCGAACGCGCGCGTCGACCAGGCGCTCGCCTGGATCGACGGCTCGCCGCATCCCGATTTCGTCACCTTGTATTTCGAGCAGATCGATCATGCCGGCCACGATCATGGTCCTGATTCGCCCGCGGTCAACGAAGCGCTCGGCGAGATCGATGCCGCGCTCGGCCGGCTCATCGCCGGATTGCGCGAGCGCGGCATGTTCGAACAGGCGAACATCGTGATCGTCTCCGACCACGGCATGACCGCGACGAGCCGCGATCGCATCGTGATCCTCGACGACTTCGTCGATGCGGCGGACATGGACCTCGTCACTGGCGGCGTGATCGCCGGCATCGAGCCGAAAGCAGGGCACGAAGCCGCCGTCGCGCACGCGTTGACAGCACCGCACGATCACATGCGCTGCTGGCGGCGCGAAGCGATTCCGGCGCGCCTGCACTACGGCACGAATCCGCGCATTCCACCCATCGTCTGCGTGGCCGACGACGGCTGGCTCGTCAACACTCGCGCGTTCATGAACCGGCCGGACGCGCACGTCTCGCAGGGCGAGCACGGCTACGACAACGACGACCCTGCGATGCGCGCGTTGTTCGTCGCCCACGGCCCGGCATTCCGTCGCGGCACCGTCGTGCCGGAATTCGACAATGTGGATTTGTATCCGATGCTCGCTCGTATACTCGGCATTCGTCCAGCGGCGAACGACGGCGACTACGCTGCCGTGCGTGGCATGCTCGCTTCACCCTGAAAAACGCAGGCTTGCCGCGCGAGGCGCGAACATCGCATGCGTTTCAGCGACTTCCCCTGCGTCGTCGCTGCTTAGCGCGAATCGAGTCGCTTTCGTCCGCCGACGAGAGGACGGAGATGGCCGCACCTATCTCGCGCAGCTGAGCGATGCGCTCGTCGCCGAGTTGCGCGGCGATTCGCCGCTGCACGGCCTCCCACAGCGGCGACGCGCGGCGAATCGTGGCGCTTCCGGCAGCGGTGAGGCGCACTTCCGTCACGCGCTGATCCTCGCCCGGTGCGAGTGCGAGCAAACCGGCGCGTTCGAGCGGCGCGATATTGCGCGCGAGCGTCGTGCGATCCAGTTCCATGTCGGCGGCCAACGCGCTGATCGCGACGGGCTGCTCGCGCTCGACGGCACGCAGCAGCGAGAACTGCGTCACCGTGATGCCGCTCGGCGCCATCGCCTCGTCGTAGAACGCGCTCAGCGCGCGCGAAGCGCGGCGCAGGTTCACGCAGATGCAAGTCGGTTGTCGTTTCATAAATAGGTGTATATACTCCTTTCTACCGATTCGCAAGCGTCCGGTGACCGACGTCATGAAATTCCGCCTCGCTGGCGCCCTCTCCGGCCGCTTGCATTACGCCTGGATCGTCGCGGCGCTGACCTTCCTCACGCTGCTCGTCGTCGCCGCGATCCGCGCCACGCCGAGCGTGCTCATCGTGCCGCTCGAAAACACCTTCCATTGGCGCCGCGACAGCATCACGTTCGCCGTTTCCGTAGGACTGTGCCTGTTCGGCCTCATGGGCCCGTTCGCGGCGGCCGCCATGCAGCGCTTTGGAGTCCGGCCGACGATGATCGTCGCGCTGCTGCTCCTGGCCGCTGCGATGGGCGGCAGCGCATTCGCCACCTCGCCCGCCGGTCTCGTGCTGACCTGGGGCGTCCTGTCCGGCATCGGCACCGGAACGATGGCGATGGTGCTCGGCGTCACGATCGTCAACCGCTGGTTCGCGTCGCGCCGAGGGACGGTGCTCGGTTTGCTCACCGCGAGCACAGCGACGGGCCAGTTGCTGTTCCTGCCGCTGCTCGCCTGGGTCGTGGCGCATGCGGACTGGCGCTTCGTCGTCGGCATCGTTGCATGTGCCGCATTGTTGCTTATTCCACTTGTCGCTTTCTTCATGCCCGAGCGGCCGGCCGACGTCGGCTTGCCGCGATACGGCGCCGCACAGCTCGAAGCGGATGCGGGCACAGGACAGAATCCCGTCGCGGCCGCGTTCCGCGCGCTCGGCGATGCGTCCCGTTCGCGTACGTTCTGGCTCTTGTTCGGCACGTTCTTCGTGTGCGGCCTGAGCACGAACGGCTTGATCGGCACGCATCTGATCGCGTTTTGCGCGGACAACGGCATTCCGGAAGTCAATGCGGCGGGCATGCTCGCGGCAATGGGCGTGTTCGATATCCTCGGCACGACGTGCTCGGGCTGGCTTTCGGACCGCTACGACAACCGCCGCCTGCTCTGCGCCTACTACGCGTTGCGCGGCCTCTCGCTCGTCTATCTGCCGTATTCGGATTTCAGCTTCTACGGCCTCGGTCTCTTCACGATGTTCTACGGCCTCGATTGGATCGCCACCGTGCCACCCACCGTGCGCCTGACGAGCGAGCGCTTCGGCCTCGAGCGCGGCTCGCTCGTGTACGGTTGGATCGGCGCGGGGCACCAGCTCGGTGCCGCCGTGGCCGCGTTCGGCGCGGGCGTGCTGCGCGTCGAAACGAACCGCTACGTGGAAGCCTTCCTGCTCGCCGGTCTCGCCTGCCTGCTCGCCGCGACGATGGCCATGCTGATTCCGCGCCGCCGCGCACCGTCGCTCGCGCCGCTTCCTGCCTGACGTTTTCCGAGGAGTCCCGCCATGCCGCTCGTCACACTGACCGTCGCCAAACCCAAATCCGCGGAATTCAAATCCGGCGTGCTGGCCGCCGTCCACGGCGCGCTCGTCGCGTCGGGCGTGCCTGCTGCCGACCGCTTCCAGCGCGTGCTCGAACTCGCGCCCGAGGACTTCCGTTTCGATCCCGCGTATCCCGATCTCGCGCGCCCCCGCGATGCGAATTTCGCGCTCGTCGAGATCCTGTTCTCAGAGGGGCGCAGCGTGAAGGTCAAGAAAAAGATCGTGGCCGACATACTCGCCGCGCTGACCGCGCCGCCGCTGTCGCTCGACGCTGAACACGTGATGATCTGTTTCAAGGAAACGCGCTGGGAGAACTGGGTGTTCGGCGGCGGACGGTTCATCCACGCCTGAGCCTCACGCTGCCAGGCGCATGACCGCTTCGCGATACCGTGCGGCGATGCGCTCCTCGTCGCGATGATGGCCGTCGCGCACGCGCCACGTTCCGTCGACCATGACGTGCCGCACGAGATTCGCATTGCCCGCAAACAGGAACGTGTCGAGCACGGTCTCCGCGTCGCGCGCCGCGAACAGCGGTGCGCGATCGTCGAGCACGAGAAGGTCGGCGCGCGCATTCGGCTCCAGCGTGCCGATCGTCGTGCCCGACGCGCGCGCACCGCCGAACAACGCGTCGCCCCAGAGCGTCTCGCCGACGCTGTCGCTCGATTCGCTCACGGCGATATTGCGATGCCGCGTGGCCAGGCGTTGTCCGTACTCGAGCCAACGCAACTCCTCCACGGGCGATACGGAGATGTGACTGTCCGAACCGATGCCGAGGACGCCGCCGGCAGCCAAGAAATCCTTGAGCGGGAACAAACCGTCGCCGAGATTCGCTTCGGTCGTCGGACAGAGACCCGCAACGGCGCCTGTGGCGGCGACACGGCGCGTCTCGTCCGCGGTCATGTGCGTCGCATGCACGAGACACCAGCGTTCGTCGACCTCGGCGTGCGCGAGCAGCCATTCGACGGGCCGCGCATTGCGCAGGGCCAAGCAATCCTGCACCTCGCCGATCTGTTCGGCGATGTGGATGTGGACCGGCCCGTCGGCGACGCCGGACGCCAGCACGTCGCGCAGCGCCGCCGCCGGAACGGCGCGCAGGCTATGCAGCGCGACGCCGATGCGCAATGTGGAATCTTCCATTTTGCGCAAATGCTCGAGCAGTCGCAGATAGCTCTCCACGTCGTGGCCGAAGCGGCGCTGCCGTTCCGAGAGCGCGCGGCCATCGAAGCCGCCGCTCATGTACAGCGTCGGCAGCAAGGTGAGACCGATGCCGGCCTCGCGTGCGGCTTCGACGAGCGCAAGCGACATGGCAGCAGGGTTCGCGTACGGAGCGCCGTCCGGCCGGTGATGCAGATAGTGGAATTCGCAGACCTGGGTGTAACCGGCCTTGAGCATCTCGACGTAGAGCTGTGCGGCGATCGCGTGCAGGGTCTCGGGATCGATGCGTCCCGCGAACGCGTACATGAGCTCGCGCCACGTCCAGAAGCTGTCGTCGGCATGCGTCTGGCGTTCCGCAAGACCGGCCATGGCGCGCTGGAACGCATGCGAATGCAAGTTCGGCATACCGGGCAGGACGTAGCGCCCGAGGTGCTCGGCGTCGCCGCGCAACGTCTCGGCTTCGGCCGCGACGACGAGCCCCGGCCGCTGCGCGAGGCCGACATCGAGGCTCACGGCAGGCGCCCAGCCGTGCGGCAGCCATGCGTGATCGGCGAAGTAGCGGGTCATGGCGTCGTCCGTTGCGAAAACCGCGCGCAGTATGCCAGCCCGCGCACGCTTATGCTTTCCCGCGCACGCGAAAACGTCGAAAATCCACGGATGCGCGATCCCGCTCCCTTGCCCGTCGACGACCACGCCCTGCTCTCGCCGCAACGCTGGCGCCGCCGCGCTGCGCTGTGGGTGGGCGCTATCGCGGTCGCGCTCGCTGCGATCGTGTTCGCGCGCGGCAGCGACGCCTGCTACACGCTGTTCAAGCGGCTCCTCGCGCAATCGCGTTATTGGCCTCTCCTCGTGACGCCGCTCGGTTTCGCGGCGCTCGCCTGGCTCACCGAAGGCGCGCTGCGCGCCACGCGCGGCAGCGGCATCCCGCAGGTGATCGCGGCCGTCAACCGCGAGCGCGACGCCGCATTCGTGCGCCGCCTGCTCGCGCTGCCCGTCGCGGCCGGCAAGCTCGTGCTCACGCTGTTTGCGATGTTGATCGGCGCATCGGTCGGCCGCGAAGGGCCGACGGTGCACGTGGGCGCGGGCCTCATGGTGTGGCTCGCGCAGCGTTTCGGTTTCCGCGATACCCAATCGGTATCGCGGTTCGCCCTCGCGGGCGGCGCGGCCGGCATCGCCGCCGCGTTCAACACGCCGCTCGCCGGCGTCATGTTCGCGATCGAAGAACTGGCCGGCGCCTACGAACACCGCTTCAGCGGCGCTTTGCTCACGGCGGTCATGATCGGCGGCGTGATCTCACTCGGCCTCGTCGGCGACTATGCGTATTTCGGCAAAATGTCCACTTTGTTGCCTTTGGGACAAAGTTGGTTCGCGGTGTTGGCGACAGGCGTCGTCGGCGGCCTCGCCGGCGGCGCGTTCGCGCGCACGATCTTGTTCGCCTCCTCCGCGTTGCCGGGCGTGCTGGGGAGGCTCAAGCGGCGCTCGCCCGTGGGTTTCGCCGCACTCTGCGGGCTTGCGCTCGCGGCGATCGGTATCGCGAGCGGCGACGCCGTCTACGGCACGGGCTACGAGCAAGCGCGCGCGATCATCTCCGGCAGTCATGCGATCACGCCGTGGTTCGCTCTCGACAAGTGGCTCGCGAACGTCGTTTCCTATGCGGCCGGCATCCCGGGCGGCATCTTCTCGCCCGCGCTCGCCGTCGGCGCCGGCATCGGCGCCGTGCTCGCGCCATGGCTGCCGCACACCGACGCCACGCCGGTGATCCTGCTCGGCATGTCGGCCTATCTCGCCGGCGTCACTCAGGCCCCGCTGACCTCCGCGGTGATCTCGATGGAGCTCACCGACAATCACGATTTCGTGCTGCCGATCATGGCGGCGTGCATGCTCGGGCGCACGTTCTCGACGCTGCTGTGCAAGACGCCTGTGTATCGCGCCTTCGGCGAGCGGCTGCTGCGCGAGCGCGACGCGGAAATCGCTGCGGAATCACCGAAGGAATGAGTCTCGTCCGCAGCTTTCCGCCGATCGCGACGCGTTCCGCGCGCCTGCTGATCCTCGGCAGCATGCCGGGCGTACGGTCCCTCGCCGCGGGCCAGTACTACGCGCATCCGCATAACAGCTTCTGGCGCATCCTCGGCGAAATCCTGCATTTCGACGCTGCAGCGCCGTATGCCGAACGCACGCTCGCGCTGACACGGGCGGGCATTGCGCTATGGGACGTGCTGCAATCCTGCGTGCGCCCCGGCAGTCTCGACAGCGCCATCGAGCGCGACTCGCGGGTGCCGAACGACTTCGCGGCCTTCTTCCGCGGCCATCCGCGCATCGAACGCGTCTGTTTCAACGGCGGCGAAGCGGAGCGGAGCTTCCGCCGCTATGTCGCGCCCGTGCTCGCCGACGACACGCGCGAATACCGGCGCCTGCCTTCGACGAGCCCCGCGCACGCAGGACTGCCGTTCGCAGCGAAACTCGCCGCCTGGCGCGAGGCGCTCGAATAGCGTATATTTTTATACTCGCGAACCTTCCCTGGCCGGCGCACGAGCCGGATCAATGCGATTCCGGCGCGAGCACGATTTGATTGCGACCCTCGGCCTTCGCCGTGTAGAGCGCGTGGTCCGCGCAACGGATGAACTCCGAAGGTTTCATGACGACACGCGGCCGCAACGTCATCACACCGAAGCTCGCCGTCACGTGCGCGCTCGCACGTGAAAAACGGTGCGGCAGCGCGAGCGTGGCGAGCGCTTGCTGCATCTCCTCGCCGCAGCGCAGCGCGCGCCCGGCTTCGGTGTCTGGCAGCAGCACGGCGAATTCCTCGCCGCCGTAGCGCGCAAGCAAGCCGTTGTGGCGCTCGGCTGCAGTGCGCAACGCGGCGGCGATGCGCTTGAGGCAATCGTCGCCGGCCAAGTGGCCGTAGCCGTCGTTGTAGGCTTTGAAGTCGTCGATGTCGAGCAGCAATAGCGACAGCGGCCTGCCCTGCCGGCGCGCGCGCCGCCACTCGCTGCGCAAGCCTTCGTCGAAGCGGCGCCGATTGCCGATGCCGGTCAGGCCATCGCTGTGCGAGAGCCGGTGCAGCTCCCGGTTCGCCGCGCGGAGCTTGGCGTTGGCGTCTTCGAGCGCCGCGGACTTGTCGGCCACCTCGCGCACCATGTCCGTCAACCGCTGGTTCGTGCTCGCCAGATGGATCGCGCCCGCGACTTGCGCCGCGAGCGCGTCGAGCATGGCGCGATTCTCGTCGGTGAACGATTCGTAGCTCGCGCTCTCCATATCGATGACGCCGATCAGCTCGCCTCGGAACAGGATCGGCACGACGTACTCGGTACGCGTGGCGCCGTTGCACATCACGTAGTCGGGATCGGCGCGCACGTCGGGCACGAACTGCGACGCACGCGTGCGCACGGCGCGACCGTTCACGCCGAGATCGACGGGCCACTCGGGAAACGACTTGCCATCGAGCGTCGCGCGACCGGCCTCGGCCTTGAGCACGAGCATCGCCCGCGCCGCGTCGAAAAGCAGGATCCCGCAGAACTCGAGATGGAAGCGCGCATGCACGAAACGCGCGATGCTTTCGAGCGCCTGGCCCAAATCGCCGGCATCGACCGCGACCCGCAAGAGGCCGCTCATCATGCCGAGCACGTCGACGCGCCGGCGCAGCTCCTGGTTGAGCCGCGCCGCAGCGATGGCTCCCGCGACCTGCTCGGCGACCGTTTCGAGCAGCAGGCGGCGCTCGCGGAACGCATCGACGGTGCGGCTCTCGACATTTAGGATCGCCACGACCTCACCCCCGTGGCGCACCGGAATGCAGAGTTCCGAGCGCGCGCCGGGCAGGATTTCGATGTAGTTGGGGTGCTTGCGGGTGTCAGGAACCGAGAGCGCGCGGCCCGTGACGGCCACCTCGCCGACGACGCCGATGCCGAGCTGACGCGTATAGCCGACGTGCATCGAACACGGCAGATCGCAGGCCACGGCTTCGCAGGTGAAGATGCGCGTATGCAGATCGAGCGTCGCGCAATCGACGAATTCGCAGCCGAGGTGCAGTTTGAGCGCCTGCACGATGCGCTGGAGCATCGCGCGCAGTTCCATGTATTGCAGGGCGATGCGCGCGATATCGTTGATCAGCGCGAGATCGGACGCTTCGCGCAATTCCGCAAACTTGACCGCCTTGCCGTCCATCCCGACCCCCTCGGGAGCAACCGCCCTACCAGATTGATCCTGCGCAGCACCGGCGTCAAGATCGCCGGGTCATCGCGTGCGGAATCGGCAAGAATTCGTACCCGCACTGCGTCGGGGTTTGCGCTCCAACATCGTTGAAATTCCTTAAAATTCGACTACACGCTCCGAATGATTCTGGCCCGCTGCTCCGCATACTCTGCGTCAGTGATTTTCCCAGCAGACTTGAGGGCAGCCAGTTCTTGAAGCCGCTGCTCGGTCGAGGCGCCCCGAGCCAGCTTGGACAGCGCCCAGACCAGCACACCCAGGATCACCCCCACTACGATCAGAACGACGAGCCAGTGCAAAATCGACAAGCTTCCCATCTCTCGCGTCCTCTATAGGGCTTTGGAGGGCCACGATGCGCGCGACCCTCCGCATGGATCAGCTAAACGAGCACGTGTAGGTATCGTTCGCTTCGTCGTAGACGCAAACCGAACCGTGGGGCAGTCCACCCGATCCTTGGGATTGGCCAGAGTTCCAGATTGCGCCACGCTGGACAATTCCCTACACACGGTTTCTCCGGCCGCGGCATATCACGGTCACGAGCATTGAGCGAGCGATGCTGTGGTAAGGACAATGCAGTCGGAGTTTGCCGGCGCGATACGGCCGAGGCGAGCCGGTTGCTCGCAAGGAACTGCCGCGCAGTTTGCGGATGGAGGCCAGGGTCGGAATCGAACCGGCGTACACGGCTTTGCAGGCCGCTGCATGACCACTCTGCCACCTGGCCATCCGCGAGAGGCGGCGCCAGCTTAGCGGCGCTACCCTGAAAAAACAAAACCTCGGAGGACCGAGGTTTCGTCGAAAACTGGAGCGGGAAACGAGACTCGAACTCGCGACCCCGACCTTGGCAAGGTCGTGCTCTACCAACTGAGCTATTCCCGCGCGAAGTCGGCCATCTTACGAATTGTGGCGAGGAAGTCAACCTCTGTGGCGCTCACTGGCGCGCGCGCATCTCCGGAAGCGCGGCCCGCAAGTAGACGAGGCCTGACCAGATCGTGAGCGCCGCGGCGGCCACGAGCAAGGTTTCGCCCACGTGGAACAGGCGCAGCCCTTCGAGATCGTGCTGGTAGAGCAGCACCTCGATCGCGACGATCTGCATGACCGTTTTGAACTTGCCGACCGCGGCCACATTGACGCGCGTGCGGGCGCCGATCTCGGCCATCCATTCGCGCAGGGCCGAGATCGCGATCTCGCGGCCGACGATGATGGCGCTCGTGATCGCCATGAGCGGCGTGGCGTTCTCCTGCACGAGCAGGAAGAGGGTCACGGCCACCATGAGCTTGTCGGCGACCGGATCTAAGAACGCGCCGAACGCCGAGCCCATGTTCCAGCGCCGCGCGATGTAACCATCGAGCCAGTCGGTGAGCGCGGCGGTGAAGAACACGAGCGCAGCCGCGACGTTCGCGCCGTGAAACGGCGCATAGAACACCATGACCATCACCGGCAGCAAGGCGATGCGGAACAGCGTGAGCATGGTCGGCAGGGTCAAATGCATTACGGAAGATTCCTTTCCTCAGTCCAGTGTGCCACGAGCATGCTCAACCGTGGAATGCCGCGTAGATGCGCTCGGCGAGATCGCGGCTCACGCCGCGTGCCTGCGCGAGCTCGTCCACGCCCGCGGCGGCGACCCCGGCGAGCCCGCCGAAATGCCTGAGCAGGGCCGCGCGGCGTTTGGCGCCGACGCCCGGAATCTCCTCGAGCCGGCTCTGCTCGCGCGCTTTCTCGCGCCGCTGGCGATGCCCCGTGATCGCGAAACGATGCGCTTCGTCGCGTACGCTCTGGATCAGGTGCAGCGCGGCCGACTCGGGGCCGGGCCACAGCGTTTTGCCCGTGTCGCCGCGGATCAGCGTCTCGTGTCCGGCGCGACGTTCGGCACCTTTCGCGACCCCGACCACGAGCACGCCGCCGACGCCGAGATCGGCCAGCACTTCGAGCGCCTGCGCCACCTGGCCTTTGCCGCCGTCGATAAGCAGCACGTCGGGCAGACTGCCCTCGCCCGCCGCGAGCCGCTTGTAGCGCCGCTCGAGCGCCTGGCGCATCGCACCGTAGTCGTCGCCGGGTTCGATGCCGGCGATGTTGAACCTGCGGTACAGCGATTTCTCCGCGCCCTCCGGGCCGAATACGACGCACGAAGCCACCGTCGCCTCGCCCATCGTGTGACTGATATCGAAACACTCCAGACGCCGCGGCGTTTCGCCGAGCTCGAGCAGATCGCGCAAGGCCTCGAAGCGGTCTTGCATGGTCTGGTTGCTGGCCAGCCGCGCCGCGAGCGCGGCCTGGGCATTTTTCGCGGCGAGCTCGACGAAGCGTGCGCGCTCGGTACGCACCTGACTCTTGATCTCGACGGCGTGGCCCGTCTGCGTTGCGAGCATGTCGGCGAGCGCCGCGGCGTCGTCGGGTGCGTCGCTGGCCACGATCTCGCGCGGCACGGGTTTGTCGAGGTAATACTGCGCGATGAACGAGGCGAGCACCGTTGCCGCGCTCGCTTCGGTCGGCAATCGCGGGAAGAAGTCGCGCGAACCCAGGCTGATGCCGTTGCGGAAGAACAGCACCGACACGCACGCCAAGCCGCCTTCGATGCGGCAAGCGAGCACGTCCATGTCGGCGCTCGCGCCCTGCACGTGGTTCTGCGCATGCAGGCGCTTGAGCGTGGCGATTTGATCGCGCAGCCGCGCCGCTTTTTCGAATTCGAGCGCGGCGCTCGCCTGCTCCATGGCGCCGCCGAGTTCCTCGACCACGGCGCTGCTGCGTCCGTCGAGGAACATCGCGGCATGACGCACGCTCGCCTGGTATTCGCCGGCTTCAACGAGCCGGACGCACGGCGCACTGCAACGGCGGATCTGGTATTGCAGGCACGGCCGCGAACGGTTGCGGAAGTAGCTGTCCTCGCATTGGCGGACGAGGAACAGCTTCTGCATGAGGTTCAGGCTCTCGCGCACGGCCCACGCGCTCGGGAACGGCCCGAAGTACCGGCCAGGACCCGTGCGGGCGCCTCGATGGAAAGCCATGCGTGGGAACTCCTCGTCGCCCGACAAGTAGATGTACGGATAGCTTTTGTCGTCGCGCAGCAGGATGTTGTAGCGCGGCTTCAGGCTCTTGATGAGCTGCGCCTCGAGCAGCAGGGCCTCGGCCTCGGTGCGCGTGAGCGTGACCTCGATGCGCGCGATCTGCGCCACCATCGCGGCGATGCGCGGCTCCATGCGCGGCTTGAGGAAGTAGCTGCCGACGCGCTTCTTGAGATTGCCGGCCTTGCCGACGTAGAGCGGCTCGCCGGCGTCGTCGAGCATGCGGTAGACGCCCGGCGAGGTCGTCAGCGTGCGGACGAACTCCTTGCCGTCGAACGCTGCTGCTTTTTCCACGTCGTCGCCCACGGCGGAACCCTTCGAACCGGACGTCCCGAGATGAGCGCTAATCGCCGATAGTCAAGCGCGCGACCTGGCCGGAACCGAGATCGATGCGCAGCACTTCGTGCGCGTTCGTGTTCGCGATCCACAGCGCACCGGCGGCGAGCGAGAGCCCTGCCGGTTCGTGGAAGCGATACGGCAGGTTGAGCGCCCTGAGCTCGCCCGTGCGCAAGTTCAGCGCCTTGATCTTGCCGTTGTAGCTATCGGCAATGAACACCAAGCCGCGCGCGTCGGCGCACACCGAAAGCGGATGCTGCAACCGAGCCACGTCGCGCTTGCCGGGCGCGTCGCCGAAATCGTAGAGGCCGCTGCCGATCAGCGTCGTCACGCGGTTGTCGAGCAGGCGCACGACGCGGATCGCCGAGCCTGCGGAATCGGCAACGACGAGTTGCTGGCCGATGAGACCCAAGCTGGTCGGCTGCGCGAAGCTCGCCGCAACGCCGTCGCCGTCGTTGAGCGCGAACTGGCCGCTGCCGGCTAGCACGGAAAGCTTGTTGCGGCCGAGATCGAGCTGCCAGAGCTGGTTCTGGCCTGCGACCGCGATGTAGAGCTTGTCGCCTAGACCGGCCACGTCGGCCGGCGCCGACATCGCGGTCTTGGTGGGCTCGAGCTGCTCGTTCGGCAGATCGTGGCCGACCGCGCCGGTGCCGGCCACGGTGTCGACCTCGCCCGTCAGCAGCCGGATGCGGCGCACCGCATGATTACCGGTGTCCGCGACGTAGAGCGCGTCCTTGACGATGCACATGCCTTGCGGATCGGTGAAGCCCGCGTCCTGATTCCGGCCGTCCCAATAGCCCGGATTGCCGGAGCCGAACTGACGCATGATGCGACCGTCGTGCGCGCAATCGAGGATGCGATTGTGCGCCGTATCGGCGATCCACAGATTCGTGTCGGTGGCGAGCAGCTTGGTCGGAAACCGCAGCGGCAAGCGCGGCTCCGGGCGCGAGGCGCTGATGCCGGGTTCGTAGACGCGCAGGTCGCGCGTCGCGGCTTCGTCGAGAAGCTGAGCGATCAGCGTGTCGGTCTCCTGGCGGCGCCCTTCGCCGGGCAGGAGCGCCGCGAGCTGACCTTGCGCATCGATGAGGGCCACGGTAGGCCACGATTGCACGCCGTACGCCTGCCAGGTGTGATAGCCGGGATCGCTGGCCACGGGATGCCGCACGTGATGCCGGTTCACGGCCTTGAGAACGGCGTCGGCCTGGCGCTGGTAATCGTATTTCGGCGAGTGCACGCCGATCACGCTGAGGCCGTCGTGGTACTTGTTTTCGAAGTAGCGCAAATCCGGCAGCAGATTGATGCAATTGACGCAGTCGAACGTCCAGAAATGGAGCAGCGTCACCCGGCCCTTCAGCGCATCGAGCGTAGGCGGCGTGTCGGTATTGACCCATTCCAGCGTCTTCGGCAGTGCCGGCGCGGCGACTCGTGCGTTCATGGCCTCATCCGATCCTCGTGCCGCCATTATGCGCCAAGGCTCCGCTGCGAATCAGCCGCTCGACGCCGGCGCGCGCGAGCTCGATGACGCGCTCGAAATCGCGCGCCTTCCCGTAGTAAGGATCGGGGACTTCATCGGGCGTCTCCAGGCCCGCGAACGGCAGGAACAGCGCCGCACGTCGCTCGTGCTCGGGCGGACAGCAGCGCGCGAGCGCACTCAGGTTCACGCGATCCATCGCTAGCACCGCATCGAAGCGGGCGAAATCGGCCGCGACGATCTGCCGCGCGCGGTGCCGCGACACGTCGTAGCCGTGCGCCTTCGCACTCGCGATCGCGCGCGGATCGGCAGGCTCGCCGACGTGATAATCCTCGGTACCCGCCGACGCGACATCGATCGAGAACCCGGCGCGCGCGAATTCCGCACGCGCTACGGCTTCGACGACGGGCGAACGGCAGATGTTGCCCATGCAGACGAACAGCAGCTTCACGGCGCCGCTTCCGCGATGAGCCGCTCGACGCGGGCGAGATCCTCGGCCGTATCGACGCCCGCGGGAAAAGGCTCGGGCGCGATGCGTAGCGCGATGCGGTGGCCGTGCTCGAGAGCGCGCAACTGCTCGAGCGATTCGGCGCGTTCGAGCGGCGTCGGCGCGAGTTTCGCGAAGCGGCGCAGGAAGCCTGCGCGATAGGCATAGATGCCGATGTGGCGCAGGAACGCCACGCCGTCCGGCAGCCGGTCGCGCGTGGCGGCGAACGCGTCGCGCGCCCACGGCAAGGGCGCCCGGCTGAAGTACAGCGCGTGGCCGTCAGTGCCGCCGACGACCTTGACGCAATTCGGGTTGAAGAGCTCCGCAACGTCGCCGATCGGCGTCGCGAGCGTCGCCATCGGCGCCGTACCCGCGCCGAGCGCCTCGGCGACGGCGCGTATCCCGTTCGCCGGCGCCAGCGGTTCGTCGCCTTGCAGGTTCACGACGATCGCATCGTCGGGCCAGGCCAGCCGCTCGGCTGCCTCGGCGAGGCGATCGCTGCCCGACGCATGATGGATCGCGGTCATGACGACCTTGACTGCCGCCCCGCGCAGGGCATCGGCGATGCGCGCGTCGTCGGTCGCGACGACGACGTCCGCCGCCCCGGCTGCGAGCGCCCGCCGAGCCACGTGCAGCACCATCGGTTCGCCCGCGATCGGCTGCAACGGTTTCCCGGGCAGCCGCGTCGATGCATAACGCGCAGGGATCGCGACGATGAAAGGTGGCGCATTCGTCATGCGTTTCCGCCTCGGTGGGGTGTGCCCAAGACTACCGGACGCCGACGGCGGCGAACAACGGGCCGTGAAAGAAATACGCACTCGTCGCGGTCGTTCTTGGCAAGCGTGCGGGCGCCCATCGATGGACGCCGGCGCGGCGAAATCCGGGAGGAAATATGTTTGCGCATGTCTCGAAGCTCTGCGTGTTCGGCATCCTCGCGCTCGCCGGCGCGAGCACGGCCGCCTTCGCGAAAACGGTCACGATCAACGTCGGCGGCACGACGACGTCCGGCGACGGCGGCTACTACGGCGGCGGCAGCACGACGCCCGTGCTCATGTTCTCGCCGGCAGACGTCACGATCAACGTCGGCGACAGCGTCACCTGGGTGAATCTCGGCGGCGCCGCTCACAATGTCCATGCCGACGACAATTCGTTCCGCTGTGCGAACGGCTGCGACGACACCGGCGGCAACGGCACACCCTCCGCCGTGGGCTGGAGCTTCACGCGGACCTTCAATACGCCGGGCACGATCAACTTCCATTGCGATATCCATCAGAGCATGGGCATGACGGGCAGCATCACCGTCAACGCCACGACGGGCGGATTGCCGATCAAAGGCTATGTGAGCGGCAACTGGTACAACCCCGGCAATGCGGGCCACGGTTTCCAGATCGAGGCCACGAACGCGAAGGACCCGACCACGAATCTGCCGATCATGGTCGCGATCTGGTTCGTCTACACGCCGGACGGCACGGGCAACGAGTGGGTCTACGCACAAGGCACCTACGATCCGACCAAGAGCTCGGTCACGCTGCCGGCGGTTCTCAACACGGGTGCGAAGTTCCCGCCCGCGTTCAACCCGAGCGGGATCACGCAGACGTCGTGGGGCACGATCACGTTCTCGTTCACCGACTGCAACAACGGTACGGCGAGCTGGAACTCGACGCTGAGCGGCTACGGAACCGGCAGCCTGCCCATCGCGCGCATCACGCAGATCGACGGCACCGCCTGTCCACAGTGACGGGCGGCGCCGCATGAAGGCGCGGTTCTAGCGCGCGTAGGTGCGCGCCACGTAGGCATCGACGAGTTCGACGAATTCGCGCGCGATGTTGTCGCCGCGCAGCGTCGCGGTCTTGACGCCGTCGACGAACACCGGCGCCGCCGGAGCCTCGCCCGTGCCGGGCAGCGAAATGCCGATGTTGGCGTGCTTGGATTCGCCGGGTCCGTTCACGACGCAGCCCATCACGGCGAGCGTCAGGTTCTCCACGCCGTCGTATTTGATGCGCCATTCGGGCATCTTCGCGCGCACGTGCTCCTGCACGGTCTTGGCGAGCTCCTGGAAGAGGCTCGACGTCGTGCGGCCGCAACCCGGACACGCCGTGACGAGCGGCGTGAACGCGCGCAGCCCCATGGTCTGCAACAGCTCCTGCGCCACGATGACCTCACGCGTGCGCGGCTCGTCGGGCTCGGGGGTCAGCGAAATGCGGATCGTGTCGCCGATGCCTTCCTGCAGCAGTACGGCGAGCGCCGCGCTCGAGGCGACGATGCCCTTGCTGCCCATGCCGGCCTCGGTGAGGCCGAGATGCAGGGCATAATCGCAGCGGGCAGCGAGATCGCGGTAGACGGCGATGAGTTCCTGCACCCCTGAAACCTTGCAGGACAACAAGATACGATCGCGAGTTAATCCCAATTCTTCGGCGCGTGCGGCCGAATCGAGCGCCGAGCGGATCAGCGCCTCGCGGGCCACGCGGGCCGCGTCCCACGGTTCGGAGCGGCCGTGGTTCTCGTCCATGAGCGCCGCGACCATGGCCTGATCCAGCGAGCCCCAGTTCGCACCGATGCGCACCGGTTTGCCCTGCTTGAGCGCAATGTCGACGATGGTCGAGAACTGCACGTCGCGTTTGCGGCCGAAACCGACGTTGCCCGGATTGATGCGGTACTTCGCGAGCGCCTCGGCGCAGGCCGGCTCGGCACTCAATAGCTGATGGCCGTTGTAGTGGAAATCGCCGATCAACGGCACACCGACGCCCATCATGTCGAGCTTTTCGCGGATGCGCGGCACGGCCGCGGCCGCCTCGGCCGTGTTGACCGTGATGCGCACGAGCTCCGAGCCAGCGCGCGCGAGTTCGGCGACTTGCTTTGTGGTCGCGGCGACGTCGGCCGTGTCGGTGTTCGTCATCGACTGTACGACGACCGGCGCGCTGCCGCCGACGGCGACATTGCCAATGCGTACGGCGATCGACGGGCGGCGCGGCCACGGGCCCGCAGAGGTGCTGGGCGGAGTCATCTTGGTTCCGGAATTGCCGACGGTAGGCGGAAAATCGGTGCGCACTTCACCCGTTCAAGCGCACGGCGTCAAGTCGCGAGCACCGAGCCCCCGGCCGCGGGCGGCAGGTCGTCGTTGGCCGCGCTGTGCGGCGCGCTCTCCTGGCCGGCTTCGGCCTTGCGCGCGAGCTCGACGCGCAGGTAGCCCCCGCCGATGTCCGCGACGCGCACGTCGTCGAGCACCTCGACCGTAGGATCGCTGGGCCAGCCGAAAGGATCGCCGGGCCGCGTCAGCTCGACTTCGCGCGCGTCGCGGTCGAACAGCTGCGGAGCGAGGATCGCCGTCGTGCCTTCCTCAGGGGCGAGCGTCTGCAACAGCACGCCGCGCATCGGCGCGCGCGGCGTACCGTGCGGGTCGAAGCTGCGCAGACCGACCGGCAGGGCGCGCGGCGCCAAAAGCTCCACGCCGGCGTCGAGCGCGCCCGACGATTCGATGCGCAGCCAGCGGATCGCGCCGACCATCCAGTCCTGGGCTTCGTCTTCTTCGGCGAGCGGCGCGAGCCCAAGGAGCTCGCCGACCTTCACGCGCATCCCTTCGATCTTGTCCCAGACAAGCCGGTAGCCGCCGAGACTTTGATCGAGCACTTTGGCGCGCAGGTGTTTGACGCGCGTCGTACCCGGGTTCGCGGCCCACGCCGCCGTGCGGTCGCTTTCGTGCAGGCTGATCGCGAGGCCGCGCGTCTTGCGCAGGAACGCGTCGAAATCGAGATCGCCGGCGAGCACGAAATGCAAGTCGTGCAAGCCGATGACGGTATCGAGCTGGTGACCCGCGGCAAGGCGCTGCTGGTTGCGGTCGGTGCTCGTGCCCCACGACCGCATGAGCCGTTCGACGAAGCCGACCTCGGTGTGCAGCGCCGGACCGCCCTTGGCGCGGAACTGCATGGAGGAGATCGACGGCGGCAGCATCGCGATCTGCCCTTCGAGGAAGCGCGTGAGCGCGCTGACCTCGAAGGCCCAGAGGCCCTCGCCCGGCACCTCGCGCTCCTCGGGCAGATAGCCGAGGCTCTGGTCGCTGTCGGTGCGGACCGCGATCGCGCCGCTCGGCGCGCGACCTTCGCGCAGCTCGCAATAGGCGGCCCAGATGCGCGTAAGCGCGAAGATCTCGCTGTTTTCGCGCTGCGTGAAGCGATACGGGTTCGTCAGCGCGAAGAGCAGCGCATGCATATAGGCCGTGCGCACGCTGACGGGTGCGCCGCCCAGGAGCGGATCTTCGAGCGGCTTGTCGTCGGCCTGCACCGCGACCGCGAAGCGGAAGAGATCGTGCAGGCTTTGCCAGACGCCTTCCGGCGGCGCGTGATACAGCAGGTATGCCTGCAAGAGGCAGGCGCCGCGGTGCTGCACGGCGCGGGTCAGGGCGAGCGCGGTGGCTTTGCCGCGCAGGAACGGCACGGCGCCGGCCGGCGCACAGTAATCATGGACGACGGCACTGTAGCCGAGCGCGAGTTCGCGCTCGAAATTCTGCGCCTGCTGGCCGTACTGCTGCTTTGCCGGCGGCAGCGGCAAGCTGTCGCCGAGGATCTGCTTGTCGAGCCACGCCACCGTCTGCGCGACGGGCTGGCGCAGAAGCTCGAGCGCTTCGAGACGCTGGGTCGGATCGATGCGCAACTGATTCATCTCGCGCAGCGCGCCGATCAGGAGCCGCGCAGTGGCCCCGGGATTGGCGAGCGGCAGGTGCGAGATCCAGTCGCGCAGGGACTTGGCGTCGGTCGCGAACGAGTTCTTCGCCGGAGCATGGCGCTCCGGCAATTCGCGCACCAGGCGTTGGAACAACGCGCTCATCGCCACCCTCAGATCACCGTACGTTACAGTGTACTCCTCACGCCGCGCCTGCACGATCTCGGCGGCGCAACGCGCGCAGCACGAGTCTGCGCATCACCCACTCGCCCATACTGCTCGGTGCATCGAGCCCCAGGCGCGCCAAAGCCTTGTCCGCGCCCACCGGCGCCTTCGCCGGCAATAGACTCGAAAGCAAGAACGTGGCCAAGCCGAGCTTGCTTGCCGTGGCGCGCTTGAGGCGCGCGAGCGCAGGCAACAGCGCGAGCTCGTCGTCGGTAAAATCGGAGCCGAACGGGAAGTCCGGAAACAAGCCGCGCCTGCGGAACGGCGCCAGCGCTTCAGCGAGCCTGGCGGGCGTGTTGCGACGCCAACCGTCCGGGATCGCGAACCCGCGGCTGAGCTTGCCAGCGCGTTTGGCCGCGCCGACCAAGTCGTCCTGGAAGCGCGCATCGGCAATGGCGGTCATGGCGATGATGCATTCTTGGTCGCTCTTGCCGCGCAGGTCGGCGATGCCGTATTCGGTGACGTAGACGTCGCGCAGGTGCCGCGGAATCGTCGTGTGGCCATAGTTCCACAGGATGTTCGAACTCGCCTTGCCGTGGCTTTCGCGCACGCTGCGCAGCATGAGCACCGAGCGCCCGCCATCGAGCGCGTGGGCCATGGCGACGAAGTTGTACTGTCCGCCGACGCCGCTCACGACCTGCCCGCTCTCGAGCGCGTCGGAAACGGCGGCGCCGAGCGCCGTGGCCATCATGCAGATGTTGAAGAAGCGCGCATCGCGGCGCTGCACGGCGTCGAGCGCCTCCCGGCCGCCGTAGAGCTGGTTGATGTCCGAGACGCGCGTCATCGACAAGCCGTCGAAATCCTCGCCGCCGAGCGCACGCAGCCACGCGTAGAACGCATGCGAGCCCAGGAAGAACGCGCCGCGCAGGTAGCGCCCGTCGCGCAGGCGCCGGCCGGCGAGCACGCGGTTCCATTCGATGCGCCCGGCGGCGACGTCGGCGGGCAGCCGCGTACCGTCGCCGAGCACGAGTTCCGCATTGTGGATTTGTGTACCGGGCGGCAACAGCCCGAAGCGGACCAGACGCGCGGTTTCGCGCGCGTCGACGAGCGGCGGCAGCACGCCGCAATCGAGCAGGCGCTCGGCCGCGTCGTTCGGCAGCACCTCGCCGATACTGCCGTCGAGCAGCGCGCGTTCCAGCGGGTAGTCGTCGTAGACGCGGCGCTTGAGCACGCCGCAGCGCGCCAGATGCATGAAGCCGTCCATGACCATTTCGCTCGCGCCGTAGAGGCCTTGCTCGAGCGGCTCGGTGCCGCCGATTGCCGCCGCTGCGCGCGCGGCGGCGTCGGTCGGCGCGCCCAGAGCGGCGAGCGCGGCGCGGTAGTCGTCGTTGCGGTGCTGCCGCATGACGAGCGCATGCACGAGCGCATCCGACAGCGTGCCGATGCCGATCTGCAGCGTGCCGCCGTCGCGCACGAGCGCGCTCGCGTGAAGGCCGAGCGCGAATTCGGCGATGCCGACCGGCTCGCGCGGCAGCGCGAACAGCGTGTGCCGGCAAGCGGGATCGTCGAGCACGACATCGAAGAACTCCGCGGCGACCTCGGCATCGTTCGCGACGAACGGCAGGTCCGGATGCACGACGCCGACCACGAACGGCCGCGGGGCGCCGTCGGCGGCCATGCGGTCGAGCAGGTCGGCCGTGACGTCCGGATTGCACGCGAGACTGTAGCGCGTGATGCCGTTCTCCTTGCGCGTGGCGATGAGCTGCAGCACGAGATTGAGGCGCGCCGCCGCGTTGTCGCGCGCCGCATGCGTGTAGTTCAAGCTGATGTAATCGCGCTGCGCTTGCGCCACGCCGAGCATCGCGCCCGACTGCATGTAGAACTCGTGCACGCGCACGTTCGGCGGCAGCGCATCGGCGTGCTGGGCCGCGACGTAGGCGAGATCGGGGTAATCGGCGCCGAACTGGCGCGCGAGGAACGGCTCGAGGAAGCGGCGCTCGAGATCGCTCTTCGCCTGCGGCCGCGCGAGCGAAAGCGCGGTGTAGATCGTCATGCTCAGCGCAGGATCGGCGACGACGCGGCGATACAGCGCATTGAACAACACGTTGGGCTTGCCGAGCCCGAGCGGCATGGCGACGCGCAGCTCGGCGCCCGCACGCGCGAGGATGCGCTCGACGCACGTGTCGACCTCGTGAACGAATTCTGTCATCGCGTGCTCCCCGTCGTCGCCGCGCAATGATCGCAGATCGCCCGCGCACAGGCATTCGCATTCGAGCCTGCGCCTTCGGTATGATCGGCGGAGGGAACCTCTGAATAAGCACGACAACTGGGGCTTTCGAGCTTCAGCCCCCTTGAGTTGAGGGGGCGAACACCTTGCGCCGCAAGGGGTTCGCGGTTGTGGACGTGCGGCGCCGCGATCGAAGCCAAGCGATCATGCGCTTTGTGCGGAGATTCCCTACGGAGGGGAACATGGCGGAACGTTTCAAGATCGCGATCGTCGGATCGGGTCCCGGAGGCATCTCGGCCGCGGCGCGTGCCGCCGAACGTGGCGAATCGCACGTGCTGCTCGAGGCGGAAGATCATCTTTCGAACACGATCTACCGTTATCAGAAGGGCAAGTTCGTCATGGACGAGCCCGGGATCCTGCCGCTGCGTTCGCCCGTGCCGTTCAAGGCGGGCAGCCGCGAATCGATCCTCGAGGGCTGGGACGAAGCGGCCAAGCGCCTGAAGATCAACGTGCGCCACAAGCACGAGGTCAGCGCGATCAAACCCGCTCCCGCCGGGGGCTTCGAGCTCAAGTGCACGAACGGTCATGTCATCGGCGCCGATTTCGTGGTCATGGGCATCGGCTTGCAAGGCAACATCCGCAAACTCGGCGTCCCCGGCGAGGACCTGCCCTTCGTCCAATACCAGCTCGACGATCCCGACGAGTACGAAGGCGAGACGATCGCGGTCGTCGGCGCCGGCGACGCGGCGATCGAGAACGCAGTCGCGCTGTCGAAGCAGAACAACGTCATCATCATCAATCGCAAGGACGAATTCAGCCGCGCGAAGAAAGGCAACGAGCAGGCCATCCTCAAAGCCATCGAGGACGGCACGATCGAGTGCTACTACAACTCGGCGCCCGAGCGCGTCGACGCGCTGACGGTCGGCCGCAAGAAAGGCCGCATGATCCTCGCCACGGCGAACGGCAAGGCGCAGATCCTGCTCGACCGCATCATCGCGCGTCTCGGCGCCACGGCTCCGCGCGGCTTCGTCGAAGCCTGCGGCGTGACATTCCCGAACAAGGACCCGGCTTCGGTGCCGGCGATCACGTCGCAGTACGAGTCGAACGTCAAAGGCCTCTACATCGTCGGCGCGCTCGGCGGCTACCCGCTCATCAAACAGGCGATGAACCAGGGCTACGAAGTCGTCGAATACATCTTGGGCGGCAAGGTCGAACCGGCGGACGAGCCGCTGCTCAAGGCCAAGTTCGCCAAGATGCCGGGCTTCCGCAGCGTCGACGAGGCGCTCGCGCGCGTGCAGAAGAACGTGCGCCTGCTCTCGCACATCACGCCGCTGCAGCTGCGCGAATTCATGCTCGATTTGGAGATCCGCACGCCCAAGCCCGGCGAGACCATCTTCACGCGTAACGACTATACGAACACGTTCTTCTCGATCGTCGAGGGCGAGGTGCAAGTCGTCATCGACCCGGCGAAGAACCAGCGCGTCACGCTGAAACGCGGCGAATTTTTCGGCGAGATGAGCCTGATCTCGGGGCGGCGCCGTTCGGCGACCATCGAAGCCGGCGCCAACTGCGTGCTCATCGAAACGCCGCGGCGCTCGATGAACCGCCTCATCAATTCCGTCGAAGCCGTCAAGCGCGAAATCGACCAAGTGTTCATCCTGCGCGCGATCCAGTCGCGCTTCGCACCCGAAGCGACGGCGGATCAGCTCGCCGACGTCGTCGCCGCCGCCAAGCTCGAGCGCTTCAAGGCCGGCGACGTGCTGTTCAACGAAGGCGAAGTCGGCGATTCGCTGCACCTCGTGCGCATCGGCTCGCTGACGATCTCGCGCAACATCGGCGGCAAGGACGTCGTGCTCTCGTACGTGCCGGCCGGGAACTACGTCGGCGAAATGGCCCTCATGGGGGAATCGCGGCGCTCGGCGACCGCGCGCGCGGCGATCGCCACGGAAACCGTGCGCCTGGACGGCGAATCGTTCAAGAAGCTCGTCAACCGCATCCCGGTGCTGCGCCTGCGGTTGCAATCCGAGTATCGCCAGCGCACCGCGGCGAACCTCGCGATGCAGGCGATGCCGAGCGGCGGCGATATCATCTCGTTCCTGCTCGCGCAGGGCGCCGGCGAAGCGACCGACATCCTGCTCATCGACGAATCGCTGTGCGTGCGCTGCGACAACTGCGAAAAAGCCTGCGCCGAGACGCACGGCGGCACCTCGCGGCTCGATCGCGAGGCCGGTCCCACCTATGCGAGCGTGCACGTGCCGACCTCGTGTCGTCATTGCGAGCACCCGCACTGCATGAAGGACTGCCCGCCCGACGCGATCCATCGCGCGCCGAACGGCGAAGTCTTCATCGCCGACAACTGCATCGGCTGCGGAAATTGCGAACGCAACTGCCCGTACGGCGTGATCCACATGGCCGCCAAGCCGCCGAAGAAGCCGGGCCTCCTGCAGTGGCTCTTGTTCGGCCGCGGCCCGGGACCCGGCGAAGCGCCCTACGACAAGAAGGAGAAGAAGGCCACCACCGGCAAGAAAGCCGTCAAATGCGATATGTGCAAAGGTATCAGCGGCGGCCCGGCCTGCGTGCGTTCGTGCCCGACAGGCGCTGCGATCCGCATTTCGCCCGAGGAGTTTCCGGCGTATGCGCAATCGAGGCGGTGATCTGAACGCCGGAATTGGAGATCTGGGATTGGGGATTGGGAAGAACTCAATGCTTGCATTCACACGCGACAACGGAATAGCGACTTCGAATCCCAAATCCCGAATCCCGAATCCCGGTATTCTCGGCCATGCATGACTCCATCCTGACCTACGGCCGCTCGCGCTACCTGTGGATCAGCGTCGCGCTGCTGGTCGCATCGGTGGTCGCCTACGCATGGCACGATCCGGGCGGTCCGCCGAACGGCGGCACGTGGCTCGGCTATACGCTCGGCACGATCGGCGCGCTGCTCATCGTGTGGCTCATGTTCTTCGGCATCCGCAAGCGCAGCTATCTCGGCAACATCGGCACGCTGCGGGGCTGGCTCTCCGCGCACGTGTTCCTCGGCACGTCGCTGATCCTCATCGTGCTGCTGCACTCGGGTTTCCAGGTCGGCTGGAACATCCACACGCTCGCGTTCGTGCTGATGCTCGTCGTGATCTTTTCGGGCTTCTTCGGCGTTTTCGCCTATCTGCGGTATCCCACGCTCATGACGCGCAACCGCGAGAACGCGACGCGCGAAGCGATGCTCGAGGAAGTCGCCGAGATCGACCAGAACGCGCTCGCGCTCGCCGACGGCATCGATCCGAAGATCCATGCCGTCGTGCTGCGATCGATCGAGAACACGCGACTCGGCGGCGGCGTCTGGACGCAGCTGCGCGCCCGCGACGGCTCCGATCTTGCGCTCGATTCGCTGCACAAGGCGATCGCGCTGCATGAGCAAAAGCAGGAAATGCGCACGGCCGAAATGCCGACGATGTTCGCGATGGTCGATTTCCTCGCCGAGCGCGCGACCGACAAGCAAGGCGAAGGCATGCGCAAGCTCATCGACTTGATCTCGCGCAAGAAGAGTCTCGCGACGAAGGTCGCACGCGACATGCAGTATCAGGCGATGATGGAAATCTGGCTGTACATCCACGTCCCGCTGTCGTTCGCCCTCCTCGCTGCGCTGACCGCGCACATCGTGTCGTCGTTCTTCTATTGGTGACGATATGACGACAGGCAACGTCCAACGGAATTCCCGCCTCTGCGCGAACGACGGCACAACAACGAGAATCGTGCGGGGGTCGTCATGCGGTGGATGAT
>DASRGX010000050.1:0-3487 GCA_035650835.1 Rudaea sp.
GGCGCGATTGGTGCGGAACCTGAGCGGCGCGCGCAGTGGGCCGGGGCGCCGGAAACCGCTAACATTGGCGTTTTCCGCCCCGTTTTCCCGGAGAAGCCGATGTTCGCCAAGACCCAGCGCATCGAAGGTTACGATGCCGAGCTCGCCGCCGCGATCGCGGCCGAGGTGCAGCGCCAGGAAGACCACGTCGAGCTCATCGCCTCGGAGAACTATGCGAGCCCGCGTGTGCTCGAAGCGCAAGGCTCGGTGCTCACGAACAAGTACGCCGAAGGCTACCCCGGCAAGCGCTATTACGGCGGCTGCGAATTCGTGGACGTCGCCGAGAAGCTCGCCATCGAGCGCGTCAAGCAGCTCTTCGGCGCCGACTATGCGAACGTCCAGCCGCATTCGGGTTCGCAGGCGAATCAGGCCGTGTACTTTGCGCTGCTGAACCCCGGCGACACCGTACTCGGCATGTCGCTCGCGCATGGCGGACATCTCACGCACGGCGCCAAGGTCAATTTCTCGGGCAAGCTCTTCAACGCCGTGCAATACGGTGTCGACGATCGCGGTTTCGTCGACTACGTCGCGATCGAGAAACTCGCCGTGGAGCACAAGCCGAAGATGATCGTCGCCGGCTTCTCGGCGTATTCGCAGATCATGGATTGGTCGCGTTTCCGCGCGATCGCGGACAAGGTCGGCGCCTACCTGTTCGTCGACATGGCGCACGTCGCCGGTCTCGTCGCGGCTGGCGTCTATCCGAATCCGCTGCCGCATGCGCACGTCGTCACCTCGACCACGCACAAGACGCTGCGCGGGCCGCGCGGCGGCATCATCCTCGCCAAGAACGCGGGCGAGGACCTCGAAAAGAAGCTGCAGTCGATCGTGTTCCCGGGCATCCAGGGCGGCCCGCTCATGCACGTGATCGCGGCGAAAGCCGTCGCGTTCAAGGAAGCGCTCGAGCCCGAGTTCAAGAACTACCAGCAGCAGGTCGTGAAGAATGCCCAGGCGATGGCGAAGACGTTCATGGAGCGCGGCTACAAGATCGTCTCGGGCGGCACCGAGAACCATCTGATGCTCGTTGACCTCATCGGCCGCGGGGTCACCGGCAAGGACGCGGAGGCGGCGCTCGGCAAGGCCCACATCACCGTGAACAAGAACGCCGTGCCGAACGATCCGCAAAAGCCCTTCGTCACGTCGGGGCTGCGCATCGGCACCCCGGCCGTGACCACGCGCGGGTATCGCGAAAGCGACTGCACCGAGCTCACGAATTGGATCTGCGACGTGCTCGATGCGCCGAACGACGGCAAGGTGATCGCCGCGGTCCGCGAGAAAGTCGCCGCGCAGTGCAAGCGGTTTCCCGTGTATGGCTAAGGCCGGGATTGGGGATTCGGGAATGGCGATTTGAAAAAGCGCCTAACCAATCCCCAAATCCCAACTCCCCAATCCCGTTCTCAATGCACTGCCCTTTCTGCCAACACGAAGACACCCGCGTCATCGATTCGCGCGTCTCGGAGGACGGCGCGACGATCCGGCGCCGGCGCGAGTGTCCGGCCTGCGGCGAGCGTTTCAACACGTTCGAGACGGTGGAAATCAAGCTGCCGGCGGTCGTGAAGAGCGACGGGCGCCGGGAAGCGTTCGACGAGCGCAAGCTGCGCAGCGGCGTAGAGCGTGCGCTGCAAAAACGGCCGGTCGGCAGCGATGCGGTTGACGAGGTCGTGCGCAGCGTCGTGCGTCAGCTGCGTGCGGTGAACGAACGCGAGGTCGTCTCGCGGCGCATCGGCGAATGGGTCATGGAGGAATTGAAGCGCATCGACCAGGTCGCCTACGTGCGCTTCGCCTCGGTGTACCGGCGCTTCGAGGACGTGCAGGCGTTCCGCGAAGAAATCGAGCGCCTCGAACGCGACCTGCCCGCGCTCGAAGGATTGCAACTGCCGCTGCTCGGCGATCCGCGCGCGCCGCGCAAGAAAGCGTGACGCGCGTGTCGCACCCGGCAGGCGGCGCGGCGCGATTCTCCGCGACCGATCACACGCACATGGCGCGCGCGCTCCGGCTCGCCGATCTCGGCATGTTCACGACGCAGCCGAATCCGCGCGTCGGCTGCGTGATCGCGCACGGTGAAACGGTCGTCGGCGAAGGCTGGCACGCGCGTGCCGGCGAGCCGCATGCGGAAGTATTCGCCCTGCGCGAGGCCGGCGAACGCGCGCGTGGCGCCACGGCGTACGTGACGCTCGAGCCGTGCGCGCACTTCGGGCGCACACCGCCCTGCGCGAACGCCTTGATCGCCGCGGGCGTGGGCCGCGTCGTCGCCGCTTGCGAAGACCCGAACCCCAAAGTGGCCGGCGGCGGCTTCGCGGCCTTGCGCGCCGTCGGCATCGCGGTCGAGACGGGCCTCATGCGCGAGCCGGCGCGCGAGCTCAATCGCGGCTTCTTTTCGCGGCTCGAGCGCGCGCGGCCGTGGGTGCGGCTCAAGCTCGCGGCGAGCCTCGACGGGCGCACCGCGCTCGCGAACGGCGCGTCGAAATGGATCACGGGCGAGGCGTCGCGCGCCGACGTGCAGCGCTGGCGCGCGCGCAGCTCCGCGATCCTGACCGGCAGCGGCACCGTGCGCGCCGACGATCCGCGCCTGACCGTGCGCCTCGACGCGCCGTTCCGTCCGCCGCTGCGCGTCGTGCTCGACCGCACGCTGTCGCTTGCGCGCGCGGCGCAGGTGCTCGACGGTGCCGCACCGACGCTCGTCGTGCACGCCGAAGGCGCCGCGTCGAGCGACGACCGCTACGCCCGCGTCGAACTCGCCGCCGTGCCCGCGAGCGACGGCCGGCTCGATCTCGGCGCCGTGCTCGCCCTGCTCGCCGAGCGGGGCGTCAACGAACTGCAGGTCGAAGCGGGACCGACGCTCGCCGGCGCACTGTTCGCGGCGGGCCTCGTCGACGAGCTCTTGCTCTACGTCGCGCCCATGCTGCTCGGCGGCGACGCGCGGCCCTTGCTGGCGCTGCCGGCCATCGCCGAAATGGCGGCGGCGCGGCGCCTCGCAGTTGTCGAGGAACGCCGCATCGGCGAGGATCGCCGTCTCTTGCTGCGCGGGTGAAGCCATGTTCACGGGTATCGTCCAAGCCGTCGGCACCGTCGCTGCGCTCGATGCGCGCGGCGGCGACGTGCGCATCGTCGTCGATGCGGCTGCGCTCGATTTCGGCGACGTGCGCCTCGGCGACAGCATCTGCGTGGCCGGCGTGTGCCTGACCGCCGTGGAGATCGCCGGTTCCCGTTTCGCCGCGGACGTTTCGGTCGAGACGCTGTCGCGTACCACGCTCGGCATGCTGAAAAGTGGAGATTGCGTCAATTTGGAAAAATCCCTGCGCCTGGCGGACCGGCTCGGCGGTCATCTCGTCTCGGGCCACGTCGACGGCGTCGGACGCGTGATCGCGGTCGAACCCGACGCGCGCTCGCAGCGCTGGAAATTCGAGGTGCCGCTGCCGCTCGCACGCTACGTCGCCGCGAAAGGCTCGAT
>DASRGX010000051.1:0-3601 GCA_035650835.1 Rudaea sp.
ACAGCGGATCCTCGGCATCCATCGCTTCGGGCGGGCACGTGTCGGCCTGGCCGTCGATGAGCGCGTCCCAGGAGCGATCGCGCGGCGCCTGCATCGGCACCGGCGCGCCGGTGCGCCGCACCACGAGCACGGTTTCGACGCTCGTCGTGCCGGGTTTCCTCAGCGCTTCGTCGACGTTCACCTTGAGCGGTATTTTCTTGCCGCCGCGTACGCCTTCGTCCGCGGTGATGACGAGTTTGGACGCGCAATCGGCGATGCGTCCGGCCAGCGAATCGGGCGAGAAGCCGCCGAACACGACGGAATGGATCGCGCCGATGCGTGCGCAGGCGAGCATCGCCACCGCGGCCTCGGGGATCATCGGCAGGTAGATCGTGATGCGGTCGCCCTTCTTCACGCCGAGGCTTTTGAGCAAATTTGCACATTTACACACGGCGGCGTGCAGCTCGCGATAGCTGATCGCGCGTGATTCGTTCGGATCGTCGCCTTCCCAGAGGATCGCCGTCTTGTCGGCGCGCAGCGCCAGATGGCGGTCGAGGCAGTTCGCGGACAGGTTGAGCTTGCCGTCGTAGTACCACCGGATGTGCAGGTTCTTGGCGTCGTAAGAGACATCCTTGATCTTCGTGTAAGGCACGATCCAATCGAGGCGCTTGCCGACGCGGGCCCAGAAGGTTTCCGCGTCGCGCACGGATTCGGCGTAGAGCTTCGCGTAATCGTCGGCGCGGATGCGGCTCTTGGCGCCGAATTCGCCGGGTACGGGGTGCAGTTGGGTCATGCCGGAATCCTCCTTGTCGATGGGCGCCCGACGCCTGCGGTCACAGTAGCCGGCGCGAGCCCGCGACCAATACGACTTTCGTCTATTTCGCGCAAGAGTTTCGACCAAAGGCGTATGGCCGGCGCCGGCATGCACGGGCACGCTGTCCGCGGGGTTCGTGCGTGCGGCGTGTCGCGCGTGCGCGGGGCGCGACGCGTGCCGGCTTCGGACGCGTGCGATCAACTTTGAATGGAGGAGGAATCATGGCGACTACCATGGCGGCAGGCGAAGGCACACTGGGCCGAAGTCACGTACGCGTCATCACGGCCTCGAGCGTCGGCACGATGTTCGAGTGGTACGACTTCTACCTGTACGGCTCGCTGGCGGCGATCATCGCCAAGCAATTCTTCTCGGCGCTGAATCCGACCAGCGCCTACATCGTGGCCTTGCTCGCCTTCGCCGCCGGATTCTTCGTGCGGCCGTTCGGCGCCCTCCTGTTCGGCCGCCTCGGCGATCTCATCGGCCGCAAATACACGTTCTTGATCACGATCGTGATCATGGGCTCCTCGACGTTCCTGGTCGGCCTCATCCCGAGCTATGCGACGATCGGCGCGGCGGCGCCGATCATCCTGATCGCGCTGCGCCTGCTGCAGGGCCTTGCGCTCGGCGGCGAGTACGGCGGTGCAGCGACCTACGTGGCCGAGCACGCGCCGCACGGAAAGCGCGGCTTCTACACGAGCTTCATCCAGATCACCGCGACGTTCGGCCTCTTCCTGTCGCTCGTCGTGATCCTGCTCTGCCGCACGGCGACGGGCGCCGATTTCGAGACCTGGGGCTGGCGCATCCCGTTCTGGCTGTCGTTCTTCCTGCTGCTGATTTCGGTCTACATCCGCTTGCAACTGCAGGAATCGCCGTTGTTCCAGCAGATGAAAGCCGAGGGGCGCGGGTCGACGGCCCCGCTGCAGGAATCGTTCATGCGCTGGGACAATCTCAAGATCGTGCTGCTCGCGCTGTTCGGCGCGACGGCGGGAGAGGCCGTGGTGTGGTACGGCGGCCAGTTTTATGCGCTGTTCTTCCTCGGCCAGACGCTCAAGATCGATGCCGTCACGGCGAACCTGCTGATCGCCGGCGCGCTCCTGATCGCGACGCCGTTCTTCGTGATCTTCGGTGCGCTTTCCGATCGCATCGGCCGCAAGCCGATCGTGATCGGCGGCTGCATACTCGCTGCGCTCACGTATTTCCCGATCTTCCAGGGCCTCACGCACTTCGGCAACCCGGCGATCGAAACCGCGAGCACGACGAGTCCCGTCGTCGTCGTCGCCGATCCCGCGACGTGCAGCTTCCAGTTCGATCCGGTCGGCAAGAAGGTGTTCAAGGATTCTTGCGACATCGCCAAGAGCGCGCTGGCAAAGGCCGGCATCCCGTACTCGAACCAGGAGGCGCCGGCCGGCACGGTGGCTTCGGTCAAGGTCGGTGGCACGACGGTATCCTCGTTCGAGGGCGCCGCCCTCGACCCCGCGGCGTTCAAGGCCCAGGCCGATGCGTTCGGCAAGCAGCTCGCCGATACGCTCAAGGCGGCAGGCTATCCCGCCAAGGCCGACCCCGCGCAGGTGAACTGGCCGATGCTGCTCGTGCTGCTGACGATCCTCGTGATCTACGTGACGATGGTCTACGGCCCGATCGCCGCGTGGCTCGTCGAACTCTTCCCGACGCGCATCCGCTACAGCTCGCTGAGCTTGCCGTACCACATCGGCAACGGGTGGTTCGGCGGCTTCCTGCCGACCGTTTCGTTCGCGCTCGTGGCGCTAAAAGGCGACATCTACTACGGGCTCTGGTACACGATCGTGGTCGCCACGCTTACGGCGATCATCGGCACGCTTTTCCTGCGCGAGACCAAGGACGTCGACATCGCCTCCTAGCGCGCACTTTTGTCGGGGTTGACGAGGCCGGATCCGCGAGTATCCGGCCTTTTTTTTCGACGGCCCAAGTGGCCGGGCGTGTTCCGATCCGCTATGCGCCCGGAGCGCGCGGCGGATTCGCACTGGATTTGCGAATGCTCGCCTGCAAGGTGCCGATGTCCTTGTCGGAGAGCAGCATCGAGTCGGGCCGCGCGGTCGAGGCGATGCGCGCCGAGGCGAAACCGATGATCGCGCCGAACAAGCCGCCGAAGCCTGCGAGCAGGCCGAGCGTGAGCAGCGCTGAAGAGCGCGTGCTGAACACGATGGCGAAACCGAACACGGAGACTAAGAGGAGGACCCAGCGCATAGCCGTCATTCCCGAAAATACGAGCGTGAGCGCATGCTGCCACAGCGCGCGCGCACTGGCGAGCGTAGGCGGCCGAAACGGTAGTATCGGCGCGACCGTCGGCCGCGGGTGAGCCTTTGGCACATAGGGCCGCGTGAGCCCGGCGCTATGCTGACGGTCCGACCCGCTCGCTCCGGTACGACCCCATGTCCACGCGATTCGCCGCTCTCGTTTTCAGCCTTCTCGCCAGCGCCTTCGTGCCGGCCTACGCTGCCGATGACGCGCCTGCCAAGCCTGCCGCGAAGGAAGGCGCCGAGGCCGCCAAGCCCGCCGACGATCTCAAGCTCCCGCCGTTCCCGGCCGACAAGACGGTCCATCAGACGACCACGGTCGACGGCAAGACGCTCAACTACGACGCGACCGTCGGTTCGCTGCCCGTCCTCGACGAAAAGGGCAAGACGATCGCCGACGTCATGTTCATCGCCTACACCGTGCCGGGCGCGAATCGCGCCGTCACGTTCGCGCTGAACGGCGGGCCCGGCGCGGCGTCCGTGTATCTCAATCTCGGCGCGATCGGACCCAAGCGCGTGCAGTTCGGCGCCGCGG
>DASRGX010000052.1:0-2200 GCA_035650835.1 Rudaea sp.
CGAGCCCGCGTAGCCGTAGGCGACCGGACTGGCGGCATCGGTGATCGTGGCGCCGAGCACGCTGCCGACGACGCGTACGTCCTTGGTCTCCGCGACCGTAACGCCGGGTGCGAGACCGACGTCGATCGCGAATTCGGCCGCGTCGTCCGCCGCGAGGAAGAGTCCGCCCGCGTCGACGAAGCGGCGCAGATGCGCGAGGCCCGCTTCGCCGAGACCGGGGCGGATGTCGTCGGTCGTGTCGATGCCCATGTTCGGCGTGAGCGGAGTGACCTTCCACGGGATCGGATTGCCCCAGAGCGGCGTGCCCTCGACGACGAGACGCGTATCGTGGATGCCGACCGGCGCGAAGACGATGACGTCGTATTTGCGCTTGAGATCGTCTTCGCGCGCGACGGTCTGCGTGCTGATGTAGGCGTAGGGTACGCCGAGCTTGTCGAAGGCCATGCGCCACCAGCCCTCCGTCTGCGTATCGATCCATGTGTGCATGAGCGCGATGCGCGGCGCGCCGATGCGGTGCGCCGGCACCTCGGGTGCGGTCGGCACGGCATAGGCGTCGAGGTTGAGCTCGGCGAGCTTTTTGGAAAATGCAGCATTGTCCACTTTGCCGACGATCCATGCACCGGTACCGAAGTGGCGGCCGGCCGCGTCGAACGCCCGGTCGGCGACGCGCACGTCGGCGCCGCGGAACGCATAGCGCAGCGTCATGAGCGAAGGATCGGCGTGGTTGTCGAGCAGGTACACGGCGCCTTCGCCGTGCACGCCGCCGCGCGCCGCGAGCGGTGCGCCGAGCCGCGTCATCGGCGCGGCCAGCACTTTGGTGTCGGTCACCCGCACGACTTCGGTGCCGAACAGATCGCCCATCGACCACCCGGTGTCGTCGTAGGGATGCTTCTGCGGATCGTCGGGCGCCCAATACTGGCGGTCGAGCAACGTGTCGGCGATGCGCGAGTAAGGCTGGTCCATGCGCACCACGAAACTGCCGGACGGGAACGTGCGCGCGACGGTTTTGGTCTTCGCAGTCTCGTCTTTGTTGTCCTTGTCGTCCTTGCCGTCGTCCGCCGGAGCCGGCACGTCGACGGTGAACGCCGCATCGGCGCGGCTCACTTCCGCGTGCTGCGCCTCGAGCACCTTGATGAGGCGCGCCTGCGCGTCGCGATGCGCGTCGTCGCCGGGCAGCACGTAGGCCGCCGGACCGTTCGCCTGCGGCTTCTCGATCGAGCGTTTGCTCTTGAGATAGAAGTTGTGCAGGAACGTCTTCGAGTTGTCGGCGAAATAATTGAGCGCCGTGAGCAGGCCCGTCTGCTCGTAGTTGTTGTTGTCGCGCTGCGACCAGCGCACTTTCGGCAGCGGCGGATTGGGCCGGTACCAGGTGCGCGCGTACTCGTCGGGATCGAGGATGCGGTCCATCGTATCGGCGCCGGCATTGCCGAAGGTCTCGTAAAGGCGGCTCACGCCGTTGTGCATGGCCGCGATGAACATCAGATAGCCCGGGCTCCAGGTGTCGAAGTCGCCGTGCGTGAACACGCCCGGCATGCCGAGCTTGGTCATTTCCTGCACGTTGTTCCAGCCGAGCTGCTGCCATTCGCCGACGAGGATCGGATCGACCCAGGCGTTGTACGGCCCGTCGCCGACCGTGTTGTCGTAGAGGAACGGCACCGATTCGTGCAGGTCGTGCAGCACCTGCGCATGCCAGCCGACGTAGGTGTCGAGCACGTTGTGCGTCAAGTTCAGCGTGACGCCCATCGCGTCGCGGTTGTTGTCGTGCGCGACGTAGTGGCCCCAATACAGCAGCGGCGGCGGCGTCTTGCCCGGATTCGCGCGATGCCAGTTGTAGACGTCGACCATGCGGTCGCGGCCGTCGACCTCGACGATCGGCGTGATCAGCGTGATCACGTGCGAACGGATCTTGCGGATGTACGGCGCGTCGTCGACGGCGAGCCGGTAGGCGAGTTCCATGAGCGCGGTCGGCGCGCCGGTCTCGGGCGAGTGGATCGTGCCCGTGATGTAGTAGACCGGCGTCGACTGCGCGACGAGCGCATCGGCCTTCGCGTCGTCGAGCCCGATCGTGCGCGGATCGGCGAGTTGTGCCAGCCGCGTATCGTTGTCCTTGAGGCCGGCCAGCAACGCTTCGTCGGCGATGGCGACCGCGATCATGTCGCGGCCTTCCTCGGTCTTGCCGATACGGAACACTTTCACGCGC
>DASRGX010000053.1:0-53151 GCA_035650835.1 Rudaea sp.
CGATCTCCTGGAGGATCTTGAGCTGCCCCAGCGTGAAGGCGCCGTAGCCGAGACGGTTCGCCGGGACCTGCAGGGAGTACTCGAAGAGCGCGATGCCCCAGCTCACGAGCGCCGCGACGATCCACGGCTTGCTGCCGAGCTCGCGCAGATGCGCGTACCAGGCGAAGGTCATGAACACGTTGCTCAAGACGAGCAGCAGCGCGCTGATGGCAATGGGGTGCATCGGGGTACCCTGACATCGAAAGGTGGGAGATTAGCAGCCGCGGACGCGCGCTACAGCGCTTCGCGATCGATGAAGCGCGACTCGTAGAGCAGGCTCTCGATGCGCGCTTCCTGGCCCGGCATGAATTCGAGGCCGAGGTCTTCGGCCGCCGAACGCACCACGCGCGCGTCGAGGCCGATGACGGTTTCCTGGTCGAAGATGAAGAACACGCGGCAGGTCTCGGGCGCTTTCTCGGGCCAGTTCTTCGGCCGGCCGATGCAGGCGCCGCCCTGGGACAGGTCCTTGACGTCCGAGAGATAACCCTCGCCGTCGCTCACGGCCAGCGCCGCCGAGTAGATAGCCAGGCGAGGGTGGCGTCGTTTCTCGGCATAGGACATGTTCGGTCCCGGTCTCCCCTTTCGTCCTGCCCCTACAATAGTCGCGCGCTGCGCCGAGGCGCAAGCAGGGCCTGCGCGTTTTTTGCGGTTGAAGATCCGATCCGGCGTATCAGGCAGACGACCGGCGCCTCGCGACCGCTGCAACCCGGAGTGGTAGAGTCCATGTTCGAAAGACCGATGGGAGGAGTACGATGCGCAGGATGACGCAGGGGCGCGCACCGCGCCTGGTACCTCTGGTGGCCGCCTTGGCCGCTATCGTGAGCGGGGAATCGTTCGCGGAGTCCGCAGGAACGCCGTTCAGCGTGGCGGCACCGGCAGGCTGGCATCCCGGCGACGGCCACGGAGTTGCCGCCCTCATGCAGGCGCTCAGGGTCACGGGCAACAAATTGCACCGGCCGTCGGCAGGCCCGGCGTCCACGCACCAGGTCACGAGCTGCGCCGACGACGGCAGCCCCGGCACGCTGCGCGACGCCATCGCCGCGGCGAACAGCGGCGACACGATCGATCTCGGCGCGCTCAGCTGCAGCACGATCACACTCGCGCAGGGCGCGATCCCCATCGTCGTCGACGATCTCGTCGTGAAAGGCTCGGGCGGCGCCCCCGCCATCGACGGCGCCGGCCAGGACCGTGTCTTCATCGACTACGGCTATGGCACGCTGACCTTGCAATCGCTCGTCGTGCGCAACGGCAGGAATTACGTGCAAGGCTTCAAGGTCGCCGGCGGCGCCTGCGTGCTCGCCAACGGCTACGTGACTCTGGTCGACAGCACGGTGTCGGGCTGCACGTCGATCGGCGAAGGCGCGTATGGGGGTGGAATCCTCGCGACGGGCATCACGTTGTATAAAAGTACACTTTCCGGCAACACCGCGCAAGGTGCGCCGCTGAAGACGCTGACGGCTTCGTACGGCGCCGGCGCGTTCGCCTATCGAGGCACTGCGGCGCTCTACGACAGCACGGTCAGCGGCAACCGCGCCGCCCCCGACGCCGGCAACACGTACGGGAGTTACGACACGGGCGGCGGCATCTTTTCCGACAACGGCGGCCTGGCCTACCGGTCGACGATCGACCACAACTACTCGAGCGGCACGGGCGGCGGCATCGCTAGCCACTATGCGTTCTTCGTCATCGACAGCACGGTCTCGACGAATGCGGCGCGAAAAAAGGCCGGCGGCGGTATCTTCGTGCTCACCTATGGCGGCTTGACGATCGAGAACAGCACGATCGCCTTCAACGAGGCGCCTGTCGGGGCCGGCGTGTACGTGGCCGGCACATTGCGAGGCTTCACGCTGCAAAGCACGTTGATCGTCGACAACACCGGCGGCGCCGACATCGCCGCTCGTCACCCGCCGTCCGTGACCGGTGCGAACAACCTCGTCGGCACGGCAGGAGCTGGTATCGCGCTGCCGGCCGACACCCGACACGGTCCGCCCGTGTTGCTGCCGCTCACGAACAATGGCGGGCCCGTGCGTACGCATGCCCTCGGCCCGGGCAGCGCGGCCATCGACGCCGGCAACAATGCGGCCGGCCTCGTCACGGACCAGCGCGGCCCCGGGTTCCCGCGCGTGCGCGGCGCAGCGCCGGACATTGGCGCGTTCGAAAGCGTGGCCGCGCCTGTGGCGGTGTTGCCCGTACCGCTCGCCGACTGGTGCACGCGCCTGCTCGTCGCCATTTTGTGCGCGCTCGGGTTGCAGCGATTGCGCAAGCAAACGTAAATATCCGGCCCGCATCCCTCCGTTGTCTTGCGGGTCATCCGCGGAAGCGGTAAGTTTCGCGAGATACGTACGGGGGGTACACCATGGGGACATCTGCGTTCTCTGATGCCGTTCGCATTTCCGTGAAGCCGCTCGCGACTGCATTGCTGCTGGCGCTCGGCACGGCCGGACCGGGCAGCGACGCACACGCCACGCCGGCGTCGTTCAAGAGCCAAGTGCGCGCGTTCCTCGCGCACGAGCCCGATCTCAAGCAGCTGCGCGCGCAATATCTGCACACCGTGTTTCCGCGCATCAAGCGCCACGCGATCGCGCCGCCGACCGGTCACGCGACCGTGGCGGTCACCAGCTGCGCCGACGATGCCGCGAGCGCCACGACGCCCGGCACCCTGCGCTACGCGGTGGCCACGGCGAGCAATGGCGATACGATCGATTTGAGCCATTTGACGTGCAGCAGCATCACGCTGAGCCAGGGAGCGCTGCCCGTAACGATCGACAATCTCGCCGTCCACGGTCCGGGCAGCACGGCGCTCGCGATCGACGGCGGCGGCGTCGACCGCGTATTCGCGCACACGGGGTATGGCGCGCTCGCGATCGACAATCTCACGGTGCGCAACGGTAAGTACGTGTCGAGCACCGTCGCGCAGGGCGGCTGCATCACTTCGTACGGACTGGTCTCGCTCGATCATGCCGTGGTGAGCGGCTGCACGGCACGAAGCACGAGCACGAGCACCGGGTCGGCCGCGGGCGGCGGCATTTCGGCCTACCAGCTTTCGATGCATTCGAGCACGCTGAGCGGGAACTCCGCGCAGGCGCCGGCGACGGGCGCCGCGATCGGCGGCGGCGCGTTCGTCTACAACTACAGCTACGTGCCTCGCGGCCGACCGAGCCACAAGCGGCCCGTCGTCGGGCCGAACGGGGTGAGCGGCGTCGGCGCGATCTACGACAGCACGATCAGCGGCAATACGTCGACCGGCGGCGCGGCGCTCGGCGGCGGTCTCGCCGCCAAATACGGCGTGAAGGTGCAGGCCAGCACGATCGCCGGCAACAACGCGACCGGGACCGGTGCGGCCGGCGGCAACGCGCCGTTTTTCGCCTCGGGCGGCGGCATCTTCACGGTCGATGACGCGATCGTCCTTGCGAGCACCGTGACCGGAAACACCGCATCGGCCGCGTCGTCGTACTCGTTCGGCGGAGGCATCTCCGGGGCGAAGTACGGAGGCTACCTGGCGCTCGCCTATTCGACGTTCGATCACAACGCCGCGAACATCGGCGGCGGCGCGTTCGCCAAGTACGGCCTCGGTCTCTACCAGAGCACGCTTTCGACGAATTCCGCGAACGTCGGCGGCGGCGTGGCGCTCGTTCGCCCGGGTCCGGAGGGCGGTTACGACTATTTCTACAACAGCACGATCGCGACGAACCGCGCGGCGGACTACGGCGGCGGCGTTTATCTTCTCAACGCCCCGTATCTCAAATCCGTGAGTACGCTCATCGCGCGCAATACGGCGCCGGTCGGCGCCGACATCTACGGCTACTCCCAAGCGCCGGTGACGCCGACCCCAGCTGCTGCCGGTCCGACGATCGCCGGATCGAACAACGTGATCATGTCCGCGGTGGGCGTCACGGTGCCGCCCGATACGATCACCAGCGACCCGGAGCTCGGGCCGCTCGGCAATTACGGCGGCCCGACGCAGACGGAGCTACTCGGCCCAGGCAGCCCGGCGATAGGCAAAGGCATCAATCCGCTCGGCTTCGTCAACGATCAGCGCGGACCAGGCTTCCCGCGCGGCGCGAGCGTCAACATCGGCAGCGTGCAGGGCACGGCGGCACCGGTGGTGCCGTTGGCAGTGCCGGCCACTGCACCTTGGGCACTCGGCCTCATCGCCGCGGGGCTCGGCTGGCTCGGCGGACGGCGCCGACGACGGCGCGCGACATAGCGCACCTTCACGCGGCGATCACCCGCCGCCCAGCATCCTTCGCCATTTCGAGCGACGAGGCGGCCATGAAGCGCGAGGAACAGGCGGGCCTGATCCTGCTCATCGAGGACAATCGCGGCATCTCGGAAATGGTCGGCGAGTTCCTCGAGCGCCGCGGCTACGCGGTCGACTACGCGGCCGACGGTTCCACGGGCTTGCATCTCGCCGTCGAGAACAGCTACGACGTCGTCGTGCTCGATCTGATGCTTCCCGGCATGGACGGGCTCGATCTGTGCCGGCGCCTGCGCGGCGAAGCGAAGAAGTCCACGCCTGTGCTCATGCTGACCGCGCGCGACACGCTCGAGGACAAGCTCATCGGCCTCGACGCGGGGGCCGACGATTACCTCGTCAAGCCGTTCGAGATCCGCGAACTCGAAGCGCGCGTGCGCGCCTTGATCCGCCGCGACCGCCGCCAGGTCAGCGCCGAAGTGCTGCGCGTGGGCGATCTCGTGCTCGACACCGCGACGCTGCGCCTGACCCGTGGCGGACAGGAACTTCTCGTCTCGCCGATCGGCCTCAAGCTTCTCGGCATCTTGATGCGCGAATCGCCGCGCGTCGTCAGCCGCCGCGACATCGAACGCGAAGTGTGGGGCGACCTCCTGCCGGATTCCGACACGCTGCGCAGCCATTTGTATAATTTGCGCAAAATTATAGACAAGCCGTTCCAGAAGCCGCTGCTGCATACGATCCACAGCGCAGGCTACCGGCTCGCCGATCTCGACGCCGAAGTCACCGCCAGCAAGAGCGCGTGAGGCGGCGTCAAGGCGTGCCGCGCACTGGAATCCGCCGCAAGATCTGGACGGTCTACGTCCTGCAGGTGGCGGCGATCAGCCTGGCCACGATCCTCGGCGTCTATGGCGCCGCAACCGTGCTCGAGGACGTGCTCATCAAGCGCGCGCTCGACGGCGAGGCGACCTACTTCTGGCAGCGCTATGCGTCCGATCCCTCGGTCCCGGTGCCGGACACGAACAACATGTCCGGTTATCTGCTGCGCCCGGGCGACGACGTCAAGCGTCTGCCCGAGCCGCTGCGCGCGCTCGCACCGGGATATCACCGCATCCAGCACGGCGACAACATCGTGCTCGTGCTGGTCTCGGATGGACCGCCGGGGCGCCTGTTCCTCGTGTTCAACCAGGAGCAGGTCGGGCGGCTCGCCTTCCTGTTCGGCTTCGTGCCGCTCATCGTCGTGCTGCTCATCATCTACATCACGACCTGGCTCACCTACCGCGCGTCGCGGCGCGCGCTGTCGCCCGTCATCGCGCTCGCCAAGGTGGTGCGCGACTGGGATCCGAAGGCGCCCGACCTCGATGCGCTCGATCCGAGCAATCTGTCGAGCGATCCAGATGGCGACGTCGAGACGCTCGCGCGCGCGCTGCACGCGTTCGCCCGGCGCATCGAAGGTCTGGTCGAGCGCGAACGCAATTTCACGCGCGACGCGAGCCACGAACTGCGCAGCCCGCTCACGGTCATCAAGATCGCCGCCGATGTGATCGCGGACGAAGAACTTTCTGCGTTCGCCAAGCGTGCGGTCGCCCGCATCGCACGCTCCGTGCGCGACATGGAAGCGATGATCGAAGCGTTCCTGATCCTCGCGCGCGAGGCCGACACCGGCCTGCCCGAGGAGGATTTCGTCATCAACGACGCGGTGCGCGAGGAGATCGAGCGCGCGCGTCCGCTGCTCGAAGGCAAGCCGGTGACGCTCGAGCTCGACGAGCGCGCCGCGTTCGCGCTGCACGCGCCGCCCAAGGTGTTCGCGGCGATGGTCGGCAACCTGATCCGCAACGCTTGCCTCTACACGGAAGCCGGCACAGTGCGCGTGATCGTCGGCGAAGACTACGTCAGCGTCGAGGATTCCGGCATCGGCATGAGCGAAGACGAGCTCATGCAGGCCTTCCAGCCGTATTTCCGCGGCCAGCGCAGCAACCGCGGCGGCACGGGCGTCGGCCTCACGCTCGTGCGCCGGCTGTCGGAGCGCTTCGACTGGCCGATTGAACTCAACAGCACGCTCGGCGCGGGCACGACGGCGACGATCCATTTCCCGCTCGCCAATGCGCACTGATTCGGCGCTGCCGCGCCGGGTCCGCGGCTATACTCGGCGCATGATTCCGACTGGGACGCGCCCATGCTCAGAGTTCTCGCCGCAGTACCGCTGCTGTCGTTCGCGCTGAACGCGATGGCCGCCGCGCCCGTGCTCGTCATCCACGGCGGCGCCGGCGTGATCGCCAAGGACGTCACGCCGCAGAAGGAGATGGCGGTGCGTGCCGGCCTCGAAGAGGCCCTCAAGGCGGGCTACGGTGTGCTCAAGGACGGTGGATCGAGCCTCGACGCCGTGACGGCGGCGATCACCCGCATGGAGGACGATCCGCTGTTCAACGCGGGAAAAGGCGCGGTGTTCAATCACGACGGCAAGAACGAGCTCGACGCCGCGATCATGGACGGCGCCACGCTGCGCGCCGGCAGCGTCGCCAATGTGCACAAAGTGAAAAATCCCATTTTGCTCGCGCGCGCCGTGATGGAAAAATCGCCGCACGTGATGCTCGTCGGCGACGGCGCCGAAGAGTTCGCGCAATCGATCGGAATGCCGCTCGTCGATCCGAAATACTTCTACACCGAAGAACGCTGGCAGCAGCTGCAGAAGGCGCTCGAAGAGGAGCGCAGCAAGACCGTCGACCCGGCCAAGACGCCGCACCACGGCACCGTGGGCGCGGTGGCGCTCGACACGCAAGGACGTCTGGCGGCCGGCACGTCGACGGGCGGCATGACCAACAAGCGCTACGGGCGCGTCGGCGATTCGCCGATCATCGGTGCAGGCACCTACGCGAACGCGCACTGCGCGGTCTCGGCGACGGGCTGGGGCGAGTTCTACATCCGGGCGGACGCCGCGCACGACATCTGTGCGCGCGTGGAGTACCGCAACGAGGCGATCGGCAAGGCGGCGGCCGAGGTGGTCATGGGCGTGGTGCCGAAGCTCGGCGGCGACGGTGGGGTCATCGCGCTCGATTCCAAGGGCAATTTCGCCACGCCGTTCAATACGGAAGGCATGTATCGCGGCTGGGTCGATCGCAGCGGAAAAATCCACATTGCGATCTTTGTAGAAAAATAGCTTCGCTCTACGCCGCCGATGCGCGTCGCCTTCGGTCTCAAAGCGCATTCCGGCTGGGCGGCTCTCGTTGCGCTCGCGGCGCAGGCGGACGCGGCGTTCCTCGTCGTCGAGCGTCGGCGCATCGAGCTCGTCGAAAATTTCGAAGCGGAGTGGGCAGGACAGCCCTATCATGCGGCGGAGGGCAAGCCTGCCGCCGAGGCGCGGACGATCGTCGAGCGGGGCATCGCCGAAGCGCAGCGCGCCGCCACGCGGGCATTGCACGAGGCGCGAACGCACATGGAGGCGCGCGGCCACGAAGTCGCAGGGTGCGCGGTACTTTGCGCTCGACCGATGCCGGTGTGGAGCGTCGAGCAGATCCTGAGCGTGCACTTGCGCATGCATCAAGCCGAAGGCGCTCTTTACCCGGGTGCGCTCATACATGCGGCGCGCGGGTTAGGCATAGCCGTATCGGAGATCCCACAACGGGCGCTTGCCGAGCGTGCGCGCGACACGTTCGGCGCGCGTTCGGCCGCCGTGGAGCGCGCCATCGCGGCGCTCGGCAAGACCGTCGGCGCGCCCTGGGGCGCCGATCAGAAAGCCGCGGCGCTCGCGGCGGCCGTTGCGCTATACGCCGATCAGAAGTGATAGTGCAGGCCGACCGAAGCGAACTCGGCCGCTTCGAGCTGCAATCCGTTGACGCGCTGATAGAGCGGCGCCTGCACGAAGGCGAACAGCGCGAGCCGGCGCGTGGGGTGCCAAGTGACGCCCGGGCTCAGATACACGAGCGTTGCGCCGCTGTTTTCGACGTCCGCGTTGACGCCTTGCTCGCGTTTCTCCACGCGCGCGTTGATCTGCAACTGCGGCTCGAACGTCGGGTTGCCCATGTAGCGCACCCCGAGGTTGAAATTGAGCCCCGTGCCCGGCTTGAATCCTTCGCGCGAATCGAGCGGCTGCTGCAGCGTGACTTGGCCGAAGTAGCCCCAGTCCGGCGTGAACGCGCCGAAATGGTAGGCGCCGATGATCGCATCCACGGTGCCCGTGCCGAGCTGCAATCCGCGATCGACGATTTCGCCGGCTTGCGGCCCGGTCTCGAAACGGTCGGTGAAGTGGCCCGTCGGCAGCTTGATGCCGAACAGGACGCCCGTGCTGCGCTGCTCGGCGAAGCCCGAATAACGGCCGACGACACGCAAGTCGCCGATGCCGCTGTCGTGGGACGTCGAGACTTGCGTATCGCCCTCGGCGATCGTCGCGTGCGGCCGGTCGTACCACGGCAGCGTGACGTTGATACCGAAGTCGCGGTTCGGGCTGTAGTCGAGTGCGGCCGCGACGTTGTGGTTGATCGTGTATTGCTGCACTTCGACGTCCGCCGGATACGTGAAGCTCGAGCGCGACACTTTGCTCGTGCCGGAGCGCAATTCGTCCTGCTCGAAGAAATCGTAACGCAGGTCGAAATGCCAGCCGCCCGTCGCGGCGATGCCTTGGCTCGCCCAGTCGGAGCTCAGCGTACAGCCGCACGCCGAGCAGGCGAGCGCGGCGCCGGGCGCGAGCAGCGCAAGGCCGATGGCGGCGGCGAACGGAACGGTTCTGTGCATGTGCGTTTTCTCTGTCGCCAAATGACCGGCAAGCTTACTGGCGGCTTGCACGCGGGGCGCTGCGGCACGATGTCGCAGGCGGCCTCAGCCGTAGGTCAACCGCGGACGGGCCGTTTGGCGAGTTTTCGCTGCAGCGTGCGCCTGTGCAGATGCAGGCGCCGTGCCGTTTCGGAGACGTTGCCGCCGCATTCGGCCAGTACGCGCTGGATCTGCTCCCATTCCAGCCGTTTGAGCGACAGCGGCGCGTCGGACGGATTTGCCTCATTTTCCACATTGTCGCCGCGCGTGCCGAGCAGCGCCGCGGTCACGGCATCCGCGTCGACGGGTTTGGCGAGGTAGTCGTCTGCGCCGCGCTTGATGGCTTCCACGGCAGTGGCGATCGAGGCATAGCCCGTCAGCAACAGGATGCGCAGCTCGGGCATGGTGGCTTTGAGTTCGCCGATGAGCTTGAGGCCGTTGTCGGCGCCGAGCTTGAGGTCGAGTACGGCGAATTCGGGCGCACATGCGGCGCAGGCGTCGAGCGCGGCGGCAGCCGAATGCGCGACGGCACAGGAAAAACCTCGCGCATCGAGCGCGCGCGCGAGCACGCGCGCGAACACCGCGTCGTCGTCGACGATCAGCACCTTGCCCGAGCCGGTATGCATTTGCTCATGCATGCCGGGCGTCCTCGAGACTGGCCAGCGGCAGGCGCAAGCGCGTCAGCGTGCCGCCGCCGTCGGGTGCGTCGACGACGATGCCGCCGCCGAGACGCTCGGCGGTCGCGTTCGCGAGCGCGAGTCCGAGACCGAGGCCGTCGCGCTTGCTCGACACGAACTGCGGGCGGGATTCGCCGAGCGCGCCGGTCGCGCCAGGGCCGTGGTCGCGGATGCCGAATTCGAGCGTGTCTTCGGCGCAATCGGCCGAGAATTCCACACTGGCGCAGCGCCGCACCGCCGATGCGTCGGCGGCGTTGTTGAGCAGCGCGACGAGCGCGTGTTGCAGGCCGGGCGCGACGTGCAGCACGCGTCCGCGGCAGCCCTCGCCCAAGCGCACGGCGAGCTCGGTTTCCGGCCGCAACAGACGGAAGCGCTCCGCGCAGCCGGTGGCGAACGCTTCGAGTGCCATCGCCTGCGGCGTTTCGTTGAGCTGCGCCGTGCCGAGCGCGACGAGTTCGCGCAGGATGTCGCGGCAGCGTTCGGCTTGGCCGGCGAGCAGGATCAGGTCGTCGGCGAGCGCGGTGTCGTCGGCGCGTTCGCGGCAGAGCTCGACGATCAGCGTGCGCATCGTCGACAGCGGCGTGTTGAGCTCGTGCGCCGCGCCGGCCGCCTGGGTCGCGATCGCGAGGATGCCCGCGTCGCGCAGGGCGCGTTCGCGTTCGCGCTGGATCGCGGTTTCGCGCTCGCGCAGCGTGCGCGCGAGCCGCCAGACGAAGTAGCTCAGCACCGAAGCGCTGATCGCGAAATTGATGCCCATGCCGAGCACGTGCACGCTGAACGGCGAATTCGCATCGTGCAGATGCATGGCCGGTAGCGGCACGTAGCGCGTCATGAGTAGCGCGTATGCGCCTGCGCAGAGCAGCACCACAGCCGCGAGATAGCGCGCCGACAGCGCCGTGGCCGCGAGCGCCACGGGAACGACGTAGAGCGAGATGAACGGATTGGTCGCGCCGCCGGTCAAGTATAAAAGATAACAAAGTACAGAAATATCGACGGCGAGGTGTCCCACCACCTCGGCTTCCCCGACCGGCCAGGGCTGCTTGAGCCGCCACCAGGCCAGCGCCTCGAACGCGGCGAGCGCGCCGATGCCCGCGGCGAGACCGCCGAGCGAGACCGAAAACCCGAGCCACTGCGAGATCAGCACGACCGTGGCGGCCTGCCCCGCGATCGCGCAGGCGCGCAGGCGGGCCAGCGTGAGCGCGAGCTCGCGCTGGCTTCGGGACAGCCGGTCGAAGAGGAGCCGTTCAGCCAAGGCTAAGGATAATTTGCGGGCTTGAGGCGGCATTTTGACGCGATGCAGCCCCGGGCGGTAGTCGCTGCGCGCTGTGTTTTGCGGTTTACAACCGATTACAGGCTTTTACCCGGTCGCAACTGCGGGGCCGGCAGCTACCGAGTATGTTACGCACCCGTGCCGAACGGGAGCATTGCGTTGATCCGCAAGTTGAACTTCGGCAGCATGGATCGAACACCCACCAGAAGGACTGCCTCGCGACATGAGCACCGATCCGCTGGATTCAGGCTACCGCCGCCCGGCGCAGAAGCGGCCCCGGAGCACCTGGTTCATCGCCCTCTGCATTCTCGCCGCCGCGCTCCTCATCGCGCTCGGCGGCTACCTGCTCGCGCACCGCACGCCGGCGCAGGGAACGGCGGGCGGGCGCTTCGGAGGCCGCGGCGGTTTCGGCGGTGCCGGTGCACCGATGCCGGTCGGCGCCGCCGAAGTGGGGACGGGCGACATCGACATCACGCTCAACGCGCTCGGTACGGTCACGCCGCTGCGCAACGTCACGGTCAGCGCGCAGATTCCGGGGCAACTGCAGCGCGTGAATTTCACCGAAGGCCAGATGGTGAACCAGGGCGATCTGCTCGCCGAGATCGATCCGCGCCCCTACGAAGCGGCGCTGACCCAGGCCGAAGGTGCGCTCGCCCGCGATCAGGCACTGCTCGCCAACGCGAAGATCGACCTCGACCGCTACGCGACATTGTTCAAGGAGGATTCGATTGCCAAGCAGCAGCTCGATTCCCAGGCGTCGCTCGTGCGCCAATACGAAGGCACGGTGAAATCCGACGAAGGCCAGATCGGGACGGCGAAAGTCAATCTCGCTTACACCAAGGTACTGGCGCCGGTCAGCGGCCGTGTCGGATTGCGCCAGGTCGACCCGGGCAACAACGTGCAGAACGGCAGCGGCATCGTCGTGATCACCCAGCTCATGCCGATCGACGTGCTGTTCACGATGCCCGAGGACAATCTGCCGGCCGTGCTCAAGAAGATGCATGGCGGCGGTTCGCTGAAGGTCGACGTCTACGATCGCGCGGGCCAGAACAAGCTTGGCTCGGGCACGCTCGCGAGTCTCGACAACCAGATCGACACGAGCACCGGAACGGTCAAGGCCAAGGCCGAATTCGCCAATTCCGATCAGGCGCTGTTTCCGAACCAATTCGTCAACGCGCGCGTGCTGCTCGATGTGCTGCACGGCGCCACCGTGATTCCGACCTCGGCGCTCCAGCAAGGCGCCAACGGTTTGTTCGTCTATGTCGTGAAGCCCGATCACACGGTCACCGTGCGCACCATCAAGACGGGGCCGACGCAAGGCGAGCGCGTCGCCGTCGAAAGCGGCCTGACGGTCGGCGAAACGATCGTGACCGAAGGCGGCGATCGCCTGCGCGAAGGCAGCAAGGTGCAGTTGCCGGGCGAGGCGCCACCGTCGGGCGGCGATCGTGCGCAACAAGAGCGCGGCCAGGAACGCAAGACCGACGGCGAAGCGCAGCCGGACCAGCAAGGACAGCACCGCCGGCGCGGAGGCAGCGACCAGAACGATGCCGGCAAGGGCGCATCGCCGGCTCCCGGCCCCGGCAGCACCTCACCGGCACCCGCTGGCGGCAAATCCGGCGGTGCATCGGACGGCTCCGGCGGCTGAGCGATGAATCCGTCGCGCCTGTTCATCCTGCGTCCGGTCGCCACCTCGCTGTTGATGGTCGCGATCCTGCTCGTCGGCATACTCGCTTACCGTTTCCTGCCGCTCTCGGCGCTGCCCGAGGTCGACTACCCGACGATCCAGATCACGACGCTTTATCCCGGCGCGAGCCCGGAAGTCATGACGTCCTCCGTGACGGCACCGCTCGAGCGGCAGTTCGGCCAGCTGCCGGGCTTGAACCAGATGTCCTCGACGAGCTCGGCGGGCGCCTCGGTCGTGACGCTGCAATTCACGCTCGCGCTGAGCCTCGACGTCGCCGAGCAGGAAGTGCAGGCGGCGATCAACGCGGCCGGCACGTTCCTGCCGGCCGACCTGCCGGCGCCGCCGATCTACAGCAAGGTCAATCCGGCCGACGCGCCGATCCTCACGCTCGCACTGACGTCGAAGACGCTGCCGCTCACCGAAATCGAGGACCTTGCCGATACGCGGCTCGCGCAGAAGATCTCGCAAGTGACCGGTGTGGGTCTCGTCACGCTCTCGGGCGGACAGCGCCCGGCCGTGCGCATCCAGGCCAACCCCGTCGCGCTCGCCGCCTATGGCATGAGCCTCGAAGATCTGCGCAACGCGATCGGCAGCGCGAACGTCAACGGCGCGAAGGGCAGTTTCGATGGACCGACGCGCTCCTACACGATCGACGCGAACGATCAGCTCAAGTCGGCGAAGGAATACCGGAAGATCGTCATCGCATTCCGCAACGGCGCGCCGGTGCACCTGAGCGACGTCGCCGACATCGTCGACGGCGCCGAGAATGCGAAGCTCGCGGCGTGGACCAACACCGCGCCCGCGATCGTCATGAACATCCAGCGCCAGCCCGGCGCGAACGTGATCGAGGTCGTCGATCGCGTCAAGCAGATGCTGCCGCAGCTCACGGAGTCCATGCCGGCCGCCGTCGACATCTCGATCCTCACCGACCGCACCGTGACGGTGCGCGCCTCGGTCGCCGACGTCGAGTTCGAGCTCTTCCTCGCGGTCGTGCTCGTCGTGCTCGTGATCTTCATCTTCCTGCGCAACCTGCCGGCGACGATCATCCCGAGTTTCTCGGTGCCGCTGTCGCTGGTCGGCACGTTCGGCATCATGTATCTCGCCGGATTCAGCCTCAACAATCTCACGATGATGGCCCTCACGATCTCGACGGGTTTCGTCGTCGACGACGCCATCGTCATGATCGAGAACATCTCGCGCTATCTCGAGGAAGGCGAGACGCCGCTCAACGCCGCGCTCAAAGGCGCCGGGCAGATCGGCTTCACGATCGTGAGCCTGACCATTTCGCTGATCGCGGTGCTGATCCCGCTGTTGTTCATGGGCGACGTCGTCGGGCGCCTGTTCCGCGAGTTCGCGATCACGCTTGCCGTGACGATCGTGATCTCGGCGATCGTGTCGCTGACGCTCGTGCCGATGCTCTGCGCGAAGATCCTGAAGCACCGCAAGCCCGAGGACGAAAGCCGCTTCTCGCGCCGCACGGGCGAGATGTTCGAGCGCATCATCGCCGCGTACGGTCGCTGGCTGGCCTGGGTGCTCGACCGCCAGTTCGCCACGCTGCTCGTCGCGGTCGGCACGCTCGTGCTCACGGTGATTTTGTATATTGTTATACCGAAGGGCTTCTTCCCGGTGCAGGATACCGGGCTCATCCAAGGAATCTCCGAAGCCGCGCAATCCGTCTCGTTCGCCGAGATGAGCAAGGAACAGCAGGCGCTCGGCAAGCTCATCCTCGCCGATCCGGCCGTCGAATCGCTGTCGTCGTTCATCGGCGTCGACGGCACGAACACGACGCTCAACAGCGGCAGGTTCCTGATCAACCTCAAGCCGCACGGCACGCGCGATGACGTCGCGACCGTGATCCGCCGCCTGCAGGATAAGTCGCGCGAGCTCTCCGGCATCGCGCTGTATCTGCAGCCCGTGCAGGATTTGACGATCGAGGACCGCGTGAGCCGCACGCAATACCAGTTCACGCTCGGCTCGCCGAATCTCGACGACCTCAACGCCTGGGTGCCGAAGCTCGTCGACAAGCTCAACCAGCAGCCGGAGCTCGCCGACGTCGCGAGCGATCTGCAATCGCAAGGGCTCGAGGCCTATCTCGAACTCGACCGCGACACCGCCGGCCGCCTCGGCATCACGCCGGCCGGGCTCGACGCGGTGCTCTACGATGCGTTCGGCCAGCGTCTCGTGTCGACGATCTTCACCGAATCGAACCAGTACCGCGTCGTGCTCGAAGTGAAGCCCGAGTTCCAGCGTGGGCTCAAGGCGCTGAGCCGGATCTACGTGCCGGGACTGTCGAACGCGAATCAAGTCGCGCAGACGCCGCAAGGCTCCCCCTCGTCGCCGGGCGGCACGCAGAGCGGCGGCGGTACGCCGCAAGGCGCCACGCCGGGCGTGACGTCGGGCACGACGCAAGCCGCGGTCGCCAACGGACAAGTGCCGCTCGACAGCGTGATCAAGATCAGCGAACGCGCAGGGCCGCTCGTGATCAGCCATCTCGGCCAGTTCCCCTCGACGACGGTGTCGTTCAACTTGGCGCCGGGCGCCTCGCTCGGTGCAGCGGTCGAACGCATCAAGGCCGTCGAGCAGGAACTCGGCATGCCGGCGAGCATCGACACCGCGTTCCAGGGCGCCGCCGCCGCATTCCAGGCGTCGCTCACGAACACCGTGCTCTTGATCCTCGCCGCGATCGTGACGATGTACATCGTGCTCGGCGTGCTGTACGAGAGCTACATTCATCCGGTCACGATCCTCTCGACGCTGCCGTCGGCCGGCATCGGCGCGCTGCTCGCGCTGATCCTCGCGCGCGACGATCTCGGCATCGTCGCGATCATCGGCATCATCCTATTGATCGGCATCGTCAAGAAGAACGCGATCATGATGGTCGACTTCGCGCTCGACGCCGAGCGCGAGGAAGGCAAATCGCCGCGCGAGGCGATCTACCAGGCGTGCCTGTTGCGTTTCCGGCCCATCCTCATGACGACGCTCGCCGCGCTGTTCGGTGCGCTGCCGCTGATGCTCGGCACGGGCGTGGGTTCGGAACTCCGGCATCCGCTCGGCATCACGATCGTCGGCGGCATGATCGTGAGCCAGGTGCTGACCTTGTTCACGACGCCGGTGATCTATCTGGCGTTCGATCGGCTCGCACGGCGGTTCGGGTCGCGCTCGGCGCCCGAGGAAGCGCCGGCATGACCCCGCGGCGTATTTTCTTCGTAGGATGGGTGGAGCGCAGCGAAACCCATCGCCTTCCGGAATCGCCGCATGATGGGTTTCGCTGTGTTCAACTCATCCTGCGTGGTCATCGCGATCGAAGGGCCGCGTCGTGAGACCGACCAGCCTCTCCGAGCCCTTCATCCGCCGACCCGTGGCGACGACGCTGCTGACGGTCGGCGTGGCGCTCGCGGGCATGGTGGCGTTCGCGTTGTTGCCGGTGTCGCCGTTGCCGCAGGTCGATATTCCGACGATCAGCGTGTCGGCCTCGTTGCCGGGAGCGAGCCCAGAAACCATGTCGACGTCGGTCGCCACGCCGCTCGAACGTCAGCTCGGGCGCATCGCGGGCGTGACGGAGATGACCTCGACGAGCTCGCAGAACTCCACGCGCGTGACGCTGCAGTTCGATCTCTCCCGCGATATCGACGGCGCCGCGCGCGACGTGCAGGCGGCGCTCAACGCCGCGCGTGCGCAATTGCCGACGGGCATGCCGGGCAACCCGACGTATCGGAAAGCCAATCCGGCCGAGGCGCCGATACTGATCCTCGCGCTGACGTCGAAGACGCTGAGCCTCGGCCAGATCTACGACGCCGCCTCGACGATCGTGGCGCAGAAGATCTCGCAGGTCCAGGGCGTCGGCCAGGCCACGGTCGGCGGCTCGTCGCTGCCGGCCGTGCGCGTGGAGCTCAATCCGACCGCGCTCAACAAATACGGCATCTCGCTCGATACCGTGCGCACGGCGCTGCAGAACGCGAATGCGAACCGGCCGAAGGGCTTCGTCGAGCAGGACGACAAGCATTGGCAAATCTACACGAACGACCAGGCGCGCCAGGCGAGCCAGTACCGCGACCTCATCATCGCCTGGCGCAAGGAAGGCGCCGTGACGCTGCGCGACGTCGCCGACGTCAACGATTCGGTGGAGGACATCCGCAACCAGGGCTTGTTCAACGGCGAGCCCGCCGTGCTCGTCATCATCAACAAGCAGCCGAACGCGAACATCATCGAGACGATCGATCGCATCATGGCGCTCCTGCCCCAGCTGCGCGCCTCGATTCCGGCGGACATCCGCATCGACGTCGCGATCGAACGCACGAGCACGATCCGCGCCTCGCTGCACGACGTCGAGCGCACGCTGATCATCGCGATCCTGCTCGTGATCTTCGTGGTGTTCGTGTTCCTGCGCAGCTGGCGCGCAACGCTGATTCCGGCGGTCGCCGTCCCGGTGTCGCTGATCGGCACGTTCGCGGTGATGTACCTCGCGGGCTTCAGCCTCGACAATCTCTCGCTCATGGCGATCACGATCGCCACGGGTTTCGTCGTCGACGACGCCGTCGTCGTGCTCGAGAACATCGCGCGCCACATGGAGGAAGGCATGCCGCGCTTCGAGGCCGTGCTGACCGGCGCGCGCGAGGTCGGCTTCACGGTGCTGTCGATGAGCCTGTCGCTGATCGCGGTGTTCATCCCGATCCTGCTCATGGGCGGCATCGTCGGGCGCTATTTCCGCGAATTCTCGATCACGCTGTCGGTGGCGATCATGGTCTCGCTCGTGATTTCGCTGACCACCACGCCGATGATGTGCTCGCGCATCCTGCGCCGGCACCGGACGGCGGACGCCCCCGCGTACAAGGAAGGCGGGGGAGCGATACGCCGCCGGTTCTCGCACCTCATGCAGCTCAACGAACGCGCCTTCGACGCCATGCGCCGGTTCTACGAACGCACGCTCGCATCGGCGCTCGAAGTGCCACTGCTCATGATGTTCACGCTGCTCGTGACGGTGTGCCTCAATGTATACTTGTACAAGATCGTACCGACGGGTTTCTTCCCGTCCGAGGACACGGGGCGGCTCGTCGGCGGCGTGCAGGCCGACCAAAGCATCTCGTTCCAGGCGATGTCGCAGAAGATGACCGAGTTCATGCGCATCATCAAGAGCGATCCCGCGGTCGACACGGTGGCCGGCTTCACGGGCGGCGGCCAGCGCAACGGCGGCTTCATGTTCGTCTCGCTCAAGCCGCTCGCGCAGCGCCGGCTGTCGACGGACGGCGTCATCAATCGCCTGCGGCCGAAGCTGTCCGAAGTGGCGGGAGCGAGCCTGTACCTGCAGGCCGCGCAGGACATCCGCGTCGGTGGCCGCCAGAGCGCCGCCGCGTATCAGTACACGCTGCAGAGCGACAGCCTCGAGGACTTGCGCGAGTGGGGACCGAAGATCACCGACGCACTGCGCAACGTGCCGGAGCTCGCCGACGTCAACAGCGACCAGCAGGACCACGGGCTCGAGACCGCGCTCGCGTTCGACCGTCCGACGGCCGCCCGGCTCGGCCTCACGACGCAGGCGATCGACAGCGCGTTGAACGACGCCTTCGGCCAGCGCCAAGTGTCGACGATCTACAACCCGCTCAACCAATACCACGTAATCATGGAAGTCGCGCAGAAGTATCTGCAGAACCCCGATACGCTCAGGGACATCTACGTGCAGAGCACCTCGGGCAAGATGGTGCCGCTGACGGCGTTCGCGAGCTACGGGCCCGGCTCGACGCCGCTGTCGGTGAACCATCACGGCCAGTTCGTCGCGAACACGATCTCGTTCAACCTGCCCGAAGGCGTGAGCCTCGGCACCGCGCAGGCCGCCGTCGAGCGTGCGATGAGCCGGCTCGGCGTGCCGAAGACGATCCACGGCGGCTTCCAAGGCACGGCACGCACGGCCCAGCAATCGCAGGGCTCGCTGCCCTGGCTGATCCTCGCGGCGTTGCTCGCGATCTACATCGTGCTCGGGGTGCTCTACGAAAGCTACGTGCACCCGCTGACGATCCTCTCGACCTTGCCGTCGGCCGGTGTCGGCGCGCTCATGGCGCTCTTGATCTGCGGCACCGAATTCAGCCTGATCGCGTTCATCGGCGTGATGCTCCTGATCGGCATCGTCAAGAAGAACGCCATCATGATGATCGACTTCGCGCTCGAAGCCGAGCGCCGCGACGGCCTGAGCTCGCGCGACGCGATCTTTCGCGCGTGCAGCCTGCGTTTCCGTCCGATCATGATGACGACGCTCGCGGCCATGCTCGGCGCGCTGCCGCTCGCGCTCGGCTTCGGCGAGGGCAGCGAGATGCGCCGGCCGCTCGGCATCTCGATCGTCGGCGGCCTGCTCGTGAGTCAGCTCCTGACGCTGTACACGACGCCGGTCGTGTATCTGTACCTCGATCGATTCCGCCTGTGGAGTGCGCGCACGTGGGCGAGCTTCCGGCGCGAGCCGTCCGGCGCGGCGCCCGAGGCGACCTGAGCATCCGTCATGAAAAAGTACACATGTCCATCCTTGTACAAAGCCGCGATCGCCGCGTGGTGCGCTGCGCTCGCGGCCTGTGCGGTCGGTCCCGACTACCGCAAGCCCGACGCCGATCGGCCCGCCGCGTTCAAGGAGAACGCGGACTGGAAGCCCGCGAAGCCTGGCGACGAGCTCAAGCGCGGCGCCTGGTGGGAGATCTTCGGCGATCCTGCCCTCGATGCGCTCGAGGCGCAGGTCGACGGCGCGAACCAGAGCCTCGCCCAGGCCGAAGCCCAGTACCGGCAAGCCGCAGCGCTCGTGAGCGCCGCGCGCGCCAACTTTTTCCCGACGGTCGCGGTCAGCGCTTCGGCGACGCGCTCTGCCCGCTACGGCAATTCGAGCAGCATCGTCTCCGGAGGCACGGTGATCGGCGGCGCGACGGGCACGACGGCGAGCGGCGTGCACATCGGCAATACGTACTCGCTGCCGTTCACGGCCTCGTGGGAGCCGGACCTGTGGGGCCGCGTGCGGCGCACGGTCGAGGAACAGGCCGCCAACGCGCAGGCGAGCGCGGCGACGCTCGAGTCCACGCGCTTGAGCCTGCACGCCGAGCTCGCGCAGGATTACTTCCAGTTGCGCATCGTCGACGAGCAGAAACGGCTGCTCGACGACACGGTCGCCGCGTATCGAAAATCGCTCGAGCTCACTGAGAATCAATACAAAGTCGGCGTCGCCGCACGCGCGGACGTCGTGCAAGCCGACACGCAGCTCAAGACCGCGCAGGCCCAGGCCATCGACCTCGGCATTTCACGCGCGCAGCTCGAACACGCGATCGCGCTCCTGATCGGCAAGACGCCGGCGGAATTCAGCCTGCCTGCGCAGAGGCTGACGATTGCGCCCCCCGCGATTCCGGTCGGCGTGGCGTCGGAACTGCTCGAGCGCCGGCCGGACGTCGCCGCCGCCGAACGCCAGGTCGCCGCAGCGAACGCGCAGATCGGCGTCGCGGAATCGGCGTTTTTCCCGACGCTCACGTTGTCGGCGGAGGCGGGCTTCCAAAGCTCGAGTTTTTCGAAATGGCTGACGGCGCCGAGCAGGTTCTGGTCGCTCGGCCCGCAGCTCGCCGAGACGATCTTCGACGGCGGCGCGCGCCGTTCGCAAACCGCCGCCGCACGCGCCGCCTACGACGCCGCCGTCGCGAACTACCGCGAAACCGCGCTCGCCGCTTTCCAGAACGTCGAAGACGAGCTCGCCGCGTTGCGCATCCTCGATGCCGAAGCCGCGGCCCAGGCCGAGGCCGTGCGCGCCGCCGAGGAATCGCTCAGGATCGCCAACAACCAGTACCGCGCCGGGACGGTGAGCTATCTCAACGTCGTGACCGCGGAAGCCACCGCGTACAGCAACGAGCGCAACGCGATCAACATCCTCAGCAACCGTTTGACCGACAGCGTGGCGCTCGTCAAAGCGCTCGGCGGCGGCTGGAACGACAGCGACTTGCCGAAGCCCGGGGATATCGACCGCAAATCCACACCGCCGGGGCCCGTATCGCCGTGAGCGCTACTCCGCGAGGTGCGCCTCGAGGAACCACAGCGCCTTGTCGAGCGCGCGCGAGACGCCGGTGAAAAGATCCGACGTGTCGGCGTCGCCTTCCTTCGCGGCGGTTTCGATCGCCGCGCGCGTAGAGGCGGCGAGCGCGGCGTAGCGGTCGGCGAGCGCGGCGACGGCTTTGAGATCCTCGACGCGCGCGAGCGGGAACTCGGGCAGGCGCGATTGGCGTGCGGCGACGCGCGCGGTGCCGAGCGCCACGCCGCCCAAAGCCGTGATGCGTTCGGCGATGTCGTCGATCGGCTCTTCGAGCGCTTCGGCGAGCTTGTCGAACAGCTCGTGCAGCGCGATGAACAGCACGCCCTTGACATTCCAGTGCGCCTGCTTCACTTGGGTGTAGAGGTCGAGCGCATCGGCGAGCTGGACGTTGAGCAGCTCGACCATGCTTTCGCGCAGCTTGGGCTTGAGGTCGATCCGGGTCGGGACGTTCTTGATCTTGGCCATCGCAGCGCTCCTCCTCGTGTGGATGGCGCGACTATAATGATGCGTTGCGCCGAATGAAAATACATTGATGCGATCCGGACGATAGACCGCGTCTATCGGCGTCCCGCCAGTGCACGAAGTGCGCGCCAGCGCGATTTGCGGCATTTCGCGGTTCGTGCCTTCGCGTGAAACGATGAAGCGACCCCCTTTGCATCCCGAGCTCGCTGCGTTGCAGCCGCTGCTCGACGAAACCCTGCTGCGCGATCGCCGAGCGCTCGCGCAGGCGCTCGCGCGCGCGACGCCCGGCGACGCCGCCGCGCTCGCGGCCTGGCGCCGCCGCGTCGACGTCGCGCGCGAACGCTACGCGGCTCGCAAGGCGAGCGTGCCGGAGATCCGCATCGACGACGCGCTGCCGATCGCCGCCAAGGCCGAGGAGATCGTCGGCCTGATACGCCGCCGTCAAGTCATCGTGCTCGCCGGCGAGACGGGCTCCGGAAAAAGTACGCAAATCCCGAAATTGTGCCTCGCCGCGGGCCGCGGCATCGCCGGTCTCGTCGGCTGCACGCAGCCGCGCCGCGTCGCCGCGCGCAGCATCGCGCGGCGCGTCGCTGCCGAGCTCGGCGGCGAGGTCGGCGGCCTCGTCGGCTACCAGGTGCGCTTCGCCGATCACGTCGGCGAACGCAGCCTGGTCAAGTTCATGACCGATGGCATCCTGCTCGCCGAGACGCAGTCCGACCCCTGGCTCGACGCCTACGACACGATCGTGCTCGACGAAGCGCACGAACGCAGCCTCAACATCGATTTCCTGCTCGGCTACCTGAAGCGCCTGCTCGCACGGCGCCGCGATCTCAAGCTCATCGTCACCTCGGCGACGATCGACACGGCGGCCTTCTCGGAGCATTTCCACGATGCCGCCGTCGTCGAAGTCGAAGGCCGCGGCTATCCGGTGGAGGTGCGCTGGCGACCGTCCGATCCGCGCGAGGACGCGGGCCTGAGCGGCGAGATCGTCGCGGCCGTGGACGAGATCACGCGCGAGGACCCGCGCGGCGACGCGCTCGTGTTCCTGCCGGGCGAACGCGAGATCCGCGACGCGCACCTTGCGCTCGCGCGGCGCAAATACCGCGCGACCGAGATCCTGCCGCTCTACGCGCGCCTCTCCGCCGCCGAACAGGATCGCGTGTTCAAGCCCGGCGCCGCCCGGCGCATCGTCCTGGCGACCAACGTCGCCGAAACCTCGCTGACGGTGCCGCGCATCCGCTACGTGATCGATACCGGCACCGCGCGCGTGAAGCGCTATTCGCCGCGCAACCAGCTCGAACGCTTGCAAATCGAGCCGATCTCGCAGTCGTCGGCAGACCAGCGCAAGGGGCGCTGCGGCCGCATCGGCCCCGGCATTTGTATACGCTTATACAGCGAGGAGGATTTCGCCGCGCGGCCGCGCTATTCCGATCCGGAGATCCTGCGCTCCTCGCTCGCCGGCGTGATCCTGCGCATGTTGAGCCTGAAGCTCGGCGACGTGGAGAAATTCCCGTTCGTCGACGCTCCGGGCACGCGGGCGATCGGCGACGGCTACCGGCGGCTCGCCGAGCTCGGCGCCATCGACGAGCACAAGCGGCTCACGGCGACCGGGCGCGACATGGCGAAGCTGCCGGTGGACGTGGCGCTCGCGCGCATGCTCGTCGAGGCGCGCAAGCTCGGCGTCCTGCGCGACCTATTGGTCCTCGTCGCCTTCCTCTCGATCCAAGACCCGCGCGAGCGTCCGGCGGACGCGCGCCAGGCCGCCGATACCGCGCATGCGCAGTTCGCCGATGCGAAATCCGATTTCATCGGCGTGCTCAATCTCTGGCATGCGCACGCACTCGCGCACGAAGAGCTCACGCAAAGCCGGCTCCGCGACTGGTGCAAGGAACGCTTCCTGTCGTATCTGCGCATGCGCGAATGGCGCGAGTTGCATCGGCAGTTGTTGGTGGAAGAGCCGGGATTCGGGATTCGGGATTCGGGATTCGAGAGAGTCGCATCTTCATCTACGATTCCGGATCTCTACGAGGCGGTGCACGCCTGTCTGCTGACCGGCTGGCCGACGCAGGTCGGCCGCAAGGACGAGCGCAGCCAGTATCGCGGCACGCGCGAGCGCAAGTTCCAGATCTTTCCGGGATCGGCGCTCGCCAAGCACCCGCCGCCGTGGGTGCTGGCCGGACAAATCGTCGATTTGCAAAAAGTATACGGGATAGGCTGCGCGCGCATCGAGCCCGAGTGGATCGAGCGCCAGGCGGCGCATCTCGTCAAGCGCACGTGGCGCGACGCGCACTGGTCGCGCAAGCGCGGCGCCGTGCTCGCCTTCGAGCAGGTGACGCTGTTCGGGTTGATCCTCGTCGAGAAGCGCACGGTGCAATTCGGCGCGCAGGACCCCGCACTTGCCCACGACGTGTTCGTGCGCGAGGCGCTCGTGCGCGGCGAGATCGATTGCCGCGCCGACTGCGTGCGCGCGAACGCGCGCGTCCTCGCGCAGGCGCACGAGCTCGAAGCCAAGCGTCGGCGCAGCGGGCTCGTGCGCAGCGAAGACGAGCTCGCGGCGTTCTTCGCCGGGAAACTGCCGCAGGAAATCCACACGGCTGCCGCGTTCGACGCCTGGTATCGCGCGGCGTCCCCGGCGCAGCAGGCGGCGCTGCGTTGGTCGCTCGACGACGTGCTCGGCGACGAACCCGGTATCCGCGCCCAAGACTTTCCGCCCGCGCTCGAATTCGTCGGGCACCGGTTCAAGCTCGACTATCGCTTCGTGCCCGGCGACCCTGCCGACGGCGTGACGCTCAACGTGCCGCTCGCGTTCGTGAACGCGGTGCCGGCGCGGCGCTGCGAATGGCTCGTGCCGGGCTTGCTGCCCGACAAAGTGGCCGAGCTCGTCCGCGGCCTGCCCAAGGCGCTGCGCCGCAATTTCGTGCCGGCGCCCGATTTCGCGCGCGCCTTCGCGGCGGCCGAGGCGCCGCGCGACGAAGCGCTCGCGCAGACGCTCGCCGCGTATCTGCGGCGCGTCACGGGCGTCGAGATCGCCGCGCAGGATTTCGCCGCCGTCACGCTGCCCGTGCATTTGACGATGCGGTTCCGCGTCCACGACGAACGCGGCGCGACGCTCGCCGAAGGTCGCGATCTCGACGCGCTGCGCGCCGCCTGGGGCGAACGTGCGCGTGCGGCGTTCTCGCGCCGCGCCGACGCCGAACTCACGCGCGAGGACGTCGACGAATTCGACGTCGACATCCCGCGCACCGTGACGGGGGAGGGCGGACTCGTCGCGTATCCGGCGCTCGTCGATCTCGGCGAGAGCGTCGCCTTGCGCGTGTTCGAGCGGGCGGACGAAGCGCGCGCGGCGCATACGGCCGGCGTCGCGCGCCTCTTGCGGCGCGCGTTGCGCGAGGCGATCAAGCAGGCGCGCCGGCAGCTGCCGATCGCACGCCAGCTGGCGCTCAAGTACGCGGCCGTGGCGAGCGTCGAATCCTTGCGCGAGGACATCGTCGAGGCGACGCTCGCGGACCTCGTCGACGCGCGCGACCTCGACGTGCGCACGCGCGCGGAATTCGTGCACCTCGAGGCGGAGCTCGGGCGAGCGCTGTTTCCTGCGGCGATGGAGCGGCTCGCGATCGTCGAGGACGTGCTCGCCGCCTACGCGGAGCTGGGGCCGTGGCTGGAGCCGCCGCTCATGGGTTATGCGCGCGCCAATTACGACGATCTGCGCGAGCAGCTCGAGGCGCTCGTGCATCCGGGTTTCGTCCGCGAAGTGGAAAAATCCCGTTTGGCGCATTTTCCACGCTATCTCAAGGCCATGCGGCTGCGCGCCGAGCGTCTGCGCCAGGACGCCGCGCGCGATCAGGCGCGCATGCTCACGGTGCGCGGCTACTGGCGCGAGTACCTGAAGCTCAAGGCCACGCGCGGCGGCGAAGCCGCGGCTCTCGCGGAGCTGCGCTGGCTCATCGAGGAACTGCGCGTTTCGCTGTTCGCGCAGGAGTTGAAGACCGCCGAGCCGGTCTCGCCGAAGCGGCTGGGCAAGATCATCGCGACCTTGACCTGATGCCCAGCTTCGCCCGTTTCCGCGTTGGCGTTACTTCGTGCGGTCGACGCGCACGCTGCACCCGCAGGGCTCGACGTACATGAGCCAGCTGCCGATCAGCATGGGCTTGATCTTGACCTTCGGGTGATCGACCGGCCCGAACGTGTAGCTGCCCGATTCGGCCTGCGTCCATTCCTGGCCGTTTTCGAGCTTGAACACCGAATGGCCGTACCAGCCCGAGAAATGGCCGTCGATGCGCGTTTCGATCGTCGTGCGCTCGGATTCCTTGGGGTAGAACACAGGCTGGCCCGACGGGGTGACGTAGGTCGGTGTGCTCGCCGAGTGCGTACGCAGCCACTCGTTGAGGGCTTTGAGCTCGTCGGGCGTCAACTTGTCGAGGCCGGCGGCATGGAATTCGCTTTGCGACATGCGTTCCTCGAGCGAGGAAAAGCCCGCTGCCTGTACCAGGCCGGCGCACAGAACGGCGGCCGAAATAGCTACAACTATACGTTTGTACATATATATAATTGCCTTGTTGCTGGGTCGATGCGGGAGGCGAACGGCACAGGCCGGCAGGGGCGCCGGTCGGGAATTCGGTGCCGCCTAACTGGTCGTTAACAACTTTCTGGAATCAAGGGCTTATCATAACCTAACGATTCCTTTTCGTAACATTGACCGGCTGTGTCCAGGACGGGCCAGTACGGGTCAGCCCTGGAGTAAGAAAATGCGGCAGCTTTTCCTAGTCATGTGTGTGGCCGTCGGCTGCGCGTACGCCTCTCTCGCCGGAGCCGGTACGTCCGGTCCCCCTCTCGCGTTCACGATCGACCTGCTCGGACCCTGCACCGCGAACGGCTGCTCTGGGACCCACCCCACGGACATCGGGATCAGCACCGGTGCGAACTCCTTCACTTACGACGTCGGTACCGGCAGCAACCAGGGCGCGTACGTCGCCACGAGCGCCGTGACGAGCCCGGTTGTCTGCGACGAAATCGCCTCGAACAGCACGCTTGGGCCCGCCACGACCTTGCGCATGGCGCCCGCCTTCACGAATGCCAGCCCGGGCGGCCTGCTCGAATTCGGCGCGGGCGGCCCCTCGGTCGTCGACCTGAACGCCATCAGCTACGATGGCGCGACCCCTCCCGGGGTGGCGACGAGCTACAGCAATTTCGGCGGCACACTGCCGCCGCAGGTGGTCTGCTACCAGATCAACCCGGTCAGTGGCGGTGCGCCGGCGCTCGCCGTCGGGCCGTACGGCATCTTCAACGACAGTTTCGAGACTCCGGGGCACGTCGGCACCGAACCCTGGGTTTCGGTCCAGACCGTCGTGTCCCCGTCGTCGGGCGGCGCGGCCAAACCCGTGCATGTCAGCGGAGTGACGCCGGCGAATGCGCTGGGTTACGTCGTCGTGATCCACAACGCCTCCACGGCGACCGGCTGGCGCGTCAAGCTCGGCTACGATATGGCGTTTTTCGACGCAGCCAACAACGGCGGCACCGCGCCCATCTGGTGCGTCTTGGGTTCCGGCGTCCCGCAGCCCGGCCCCGTCGACGGCAGCGCCACGTGCAACAACGTCGGAACGACGCACACCATCGGCCCCGCCGACATCCAGGCCGGAAACAATTCGGTCTACATCTACGTGCAGAACATCGGTTCGACGACGGCCACTTCGAACTGGAGCACGCTGAGCGCAGGTCTTTACCCCGCCGTTGCCGCCATTTTCCCGCCGTTCGGCACGTATCCGCAGCGTTTCGACGACAAAGTGGCCGTCGCGAGCGCGAACAACCTGCCTACGCTCAACGTCGGCAGCATCGTCTGCAACAACGACACCGTCTCGACGTCCTGCTCGATCCGCGACCAAGACGGCGGGACGCTGCCCGGCGCGCTCGTGTACGCCAACACGATCTCGGGCGGCGGCACGGCGAACGTCGATCCGCTCGTCTATCTCGTCGATCCGAACTCGGATTCGACGCTGCCCGGCAACGTCGCGGCCGACGCGATCACGGTCAGCAATCTGTCGTGCAGCGACCCGAACGGGATACTCGCGACGCCGCTCTCCAACACGAGTTTCGCCACCTCGAGCCAGAAGCAGGGCGCGCTGAAGCTCGGCTTCGGCTTCACGCCGAGCGGCTCGCCGGATTATCCCTACGTCTCCGGCACGGCGACGTGCACCGCCACGTTCTCGGCCCAGGGCTACGCACCCGCGCTGTCGAGCACGCAATCGTTCACGATCACGATGCAGCAAGCCTCGGTGGCGAGCGTCGGCGTCGTTGCCACGCCGTCGCAGACGGCGACGCCCGGCGGTACGCTGAGCTACACGCTCAACGTCGCGAACGCAGCGAGCGCGGTGCTCAGCAACGTGGGCGTCAACAACGCGCTGCCGACCAACGCGCAGAGCATGAGCTGGACCTGCACGCCCGCCGGCGGCGCGACCTGCCCGGCGGCGTCGGGCAACAGCGCGATCAGCCAGAGCGTGCCGAGCCTGCCCGTCGGCGGCAGCCTGAGTTATGCGATCACGTTGACGCTCGCGGGCACCGGTTCGTTCGCGCCCGCGGCGCAGGTGACCGACGGCGCCTCGATCACGGTGCCGGGCGGCTCCTGCTCGGGCGGCAACTGCTCGGCGAGCGCCAGTGTGCCGACTGCGCCGCTGATCCAATTCTCGCTCCAGCAAGATCGCAACAGCTACACCCAATCCGGCGACGTCGTGAACTACACGATCACGATCGCCAACGTGGGCGGCACCGATGCCACGGGCCTGACACTCGCGAATCCCGCCGTCGCCGGCCTCTCGTTCGGCGGCTGGACTTGCACGCCGACGGGTTCGACGAGCAGCTGTCCGAACCCGAGCGGCACCGGCGCGATCAACGAGAGCGCGATCGCCGTGGCCGCGGGCGGGAACGTCATTTACGCGTTGCAGGGCACCGTCAACGTGACCAGCGGCAACATCACGGACACCGCGACGGTCGGCCCGGGCGGCACGATCTGCCTCGGCAGCGGTTGCACGGCGCAGCAGACGCTGACCGGCCCGTAACGCGCATGCGCAACTGACACCGTCGGCGGTACGCCGGCGGTGCGCGCGCATTGTCGCCGGCCGAGCGACGTGCCAAAGTAGCGCGCGTGAAGTACGCCGATCGCCTCCCGCAGGACGACCTGTCCGGCTGGCTGCAGCGCCACTTCGCTGCCGCCGACGCACCCGCTTGGGCTCAGCCGCTGCGCGACCAGATCGCAGCGGCGCACGAGCATGCCGGCGTGCGAGCGATCGAGCCGGAAATGGCCGAGACGCTGCGTCTGCTCGACGAGCTGCGCGCGGACGCGGAAGTCTGCGCCGCGTATATTTTGTTCACTTTGCAACAATGCGGCATCGCCGTCGACCTCGACGCGATCGTGCGCGCCGCACCCCATGTGCGCGAGCTCATCGAAGGCCAGCAGGCGGCCGAGAAGGTTTGGTCGTTGTACGCCGCGCGCGGCACGGCGGGCAGCGCCGAAGGGCTGCGCCGGCTGCTGCTCGCGATCATCCGCGACTTGCGCGTCGTCTTCATCCTGCTCGCGCGGCAGCTCGCGCGCATGCGGGCTGCCGGCGCGGCGCCGCCCGAGCGTCGGCGCGCCCTTGCCGAGCTCACCGCCGACATCCATGCGCCGCTCGCCAACCGTCTCGGCATCTGGCAGTTGAAGTGGGAACTCGAGGACATCGCGTTCCGCTACCTGCATCCGGACATTTACAAACGCATCGCGAGCCTGCTCGACGAGCGCCGCCAGGATCGCGAGCGCTACATCACCGATGCGATGCATGCTCTCAGGTCGGCGCTCGCCGATGCCGGCATCGCGGCGGACATCGCCGGCCGGCCCAAGCACATCTATTCGATCTGGAAAAAGATGCAGCGCAAGGGCGGCGATTTTTCGACGCTCTACGACATCCGCGCGCTGCGCGTGCTCGTCGCCGACGTGCCGGCCTGCTATGCCGCGCTCGGCGTCGTGCATACGTTGTGGCCGCCCGTGCCGAGCGAATTCGACGACTACATCGCGCGACCGAAGGGCAATCACTACCAGTCCCTGCATACCGCCGTCGTCGGCCCCGAGGGCAAGACGCTCGAGGTGCAGATCCGCTCGCACGACATGCACGCACACGCCGAACAGGGCGTCGCGGCGCACTGGCGCTACAAGGAAGGCGGCGGCAGCGAGCAGAATTTCGAACGCAAGGTCGCCTGGATGCGGCAATTGCTCGAGGCGCGCGACGAGCACGAAGACGAAGCCGCGCTGCTCGCGGGCTTCCGCACCGACATCCTCGAGGACCGCGTCTACTTGCTCACGCCGCAGGGCAAGGTCATGGACCTGCCGCGCGGCGCGACCGTGCTCGATTTCGCGTACCACGTGCACACCGACGTCGGCCACCGCTGCCGCGGCGCCAAGGTGAACGGACGCATCGTGCCGCTCACGTTCCAGCCGGCGAGCGGCGACCGCGTCGAGATCCTGACCGGCAAGAACGCCGAGCCGCGCCGCGATTGGCTCGCGCCGCAGCACGGCTTCCTCAACACGCATCGCGCGCAGCAGAAAGTGCGCACGTGGTTCAAGCACGTCGACCACGCGGCGAACCTGTCGGCCGGCCGCGCGATTCTCGAAAAGGAGCTCAAGCGTCTCGCGCTCGCGAACGTGGATCTCGACACGCTGCCGCCGAAGTTCCATCAGAAAACGCTAGACGATTTCCTCGTCGCGCTCGCGCTCGGCGAAGTGACGGCGGGCCAGGTCGCGCGCGTGTTGCACGAGAGCCATACGCCGCCGCCCGCACAGCCCGTGCAGGCACCGCGCGCGCCGAAGCGCGACAAGGACGCCGTCACGATCGAAGGCGTCGGCAACCTGCTCACGAGCCTCGCCCGCTGCTGCCAACCGCTGCCCGGCGACGCCATCGTCGGCTACATCACGCGCGGCAAGGGCGTCTCGATCCATCGCGCCGACTGCACGAGCTTCGCACGCCTGCGCGCACGCGATCCGAGCCGCGTCATCGAAGTCGAATGGGGCGGTTCGCGCGCGCAGGCGTACGAAGTCGATCTGCTCGTGCGCGGCTACGACCGCAAATGGCTGCACAAGGACGTCACGAACGTCATCGCGGCGGCGAACGTGCACCTGCTCGCCGTCAATACGCGCGTCGACGCCTCGACCGGCCTCGCGACGATGAATTTCGCGGTCCGCGTGACGGACTTCGAACAGCTATCGACGCTGCTCGCTCGCCTCTCGGGCGTGCCGAACGTCATCGAGGCGCGGCGCCTCGCCTGACGCGCAGTGTGTTTTCCATCCTTGATTTTTTGCAGAGCTTCCGCTCGTCCTGCGGCCGAGCGGAAGCTCTAGAGCAAAAGCTCAGGACAAGCGCAAGCTCGCTCTTTCCTCATGGAACTCGTGCGGATTTTGGGCCAATTCTTTGTTTTCCTGTAACTTTACTGCGCCTACGACGCGGCATCGCGCCTGGCCCGTGCTATGCTAGCCGCTCGGTCGGGCGCCTCGGGGGGATGGGCTTTCCGGTGACGCGCCCGTTTGGCGGATGCCTGCGCACGTGATCGAAATACCCGGATATCGCATCCTGCGTCAGCTCGGCCGCGGCGGCATGGCGACCGTGTACCTGGCGATCCAGGAATCCGTGCAGCGCGAGGTCGCGCTCAAGGTCATGTCGCCGGCCCTGCTCGTCGATCCGGATTTCGGCGAACGCTTTCTGCGCGAAGCGCGCATCGCGGCGAAGCTGCACCATCGCCATGTGGTCGGTGTGCACGATGTCGGCCGTGAAGGCGATCACCACTACATCGCGATGGAGTACCTGGGCGGCGGCGCGGTGCTTTCCGACGATGGCACGCCGCGCCCGGTCACGTTCTCGCTGCGTGCGATCCGCGAGATCGCCACGGCGCTCCACTATGCGCATTCGCGCGGCTTCATTCATCGCGACGTCAAGCCCGACAACATCCTGATGCGCGACGACGGCAGCGCCGCGCTCACCGACTTCGGCATCGCGCGTGCAGCCGATTCGGCCACGCACATGACGCGCACGGGCACGGTGATCGGCACACCGCACTACATGAGCCCCGAGCAGGCGCGCGGGCGCACGCTCGACGGCCGCGCCGATATCTACAGCTTGGGCGTCGTGCTGTACGAGCTGCTCGTCGGCCGCGTGCCTTACCATGCCGACGATTCGCTGGCCGTCGGCATCATGCACATCACGCAGCCGGTGCCCGTGTTGCCGGAAGCTTTGCAGCCGTTGCAGCCGCTGCTCAACCGCATGCTCGCCAAGCAGCCAGAGGAACGCTTCCAGAACGGTCAAGCCGTCGCGGACGCGATCGAGCAGTTCGAGATCGCGATCGCCCACGGCGAACTGCCGGAGCTTGCGACGACGAGCGACGCCTATCGCCGCGAGATCCTGGGCTCGAACACGCCGACGCGGGCGATGCCCGTTTCGAGCACGCCACCCGGCGGCATGCGGTACCGCGCGGAACCGAGCATCGGCCGGCTCGACGAAATCGCCGCGGCGGCGTCGCGGCGTCCCGTGCATACCGGGCGCACGACGGAACCGGGCGGTTCGCGGCGCTGGCTCGTGGCGCTTGCGCTCGTCCTCGTGCTGATCGGCGCCTTCGGTGCGTGGCGCTACCAAGACCGGTTGCGCGCGCTGCTGCCGAAGACGGAGCTCAACGATTTGATCGCGCGCGGCCAGAAGGCACTCGCCGAGGGTAAGCTCATCGGCACGCAGGGCGACAGCGCGCGCGAGCTGTTCCAGGCTGCGCGTGCGCTCGATGCCGACAACGATGCGGCGCGTCAAGGCCTCAACCGCGTCGGGCAGCGGCTCGTCGAGCGCGCGAGCGCCGCGATCACGCGCAACGACTTCGCGAGCGCTCGCAGCGATCTCGCGGCTGCGAGCGAAGTGCTCGGCGGCGGCAGCGACATCGAGGAATTGAAGCTCCGCCTGCATTCGGCGGAGACCCGCAACACGCAGAGCGCCGAACTGCTCGCACAGGGCGATCGCGCGCTCGCGGCGGGCAAACTGCTCGGCAGCGGCAGTGCGGCGGAGGCCTATCAACGCGTGCTCGATGCCGATGCGGCGAACGCACTCGCGCTCAACGGCCTCAAGAAAGTCATCGAGGCGCTCGCGCAGCAGGCGCACGATGCGCTCGCGGCCGGCAACGTCGAGCTCGCGAACCAGCGCGTGAACGAACTCGCGCAGCTCTCGCCGAACCATCCGGCGATCCTCGAGCTGCGCGCAGCCCTCGCGAATCAGCGCGCCAACGACAGCCAGGCCGCCGACACGCAGCTCGGCCGCGCCGAATCGGCGCTGCGCGCGAGCAAACTCGGTGGGGACGATGGCGCCGTCGCGCTGTTCGAAGCGGTGCTCAAACGCGATCCGAACAATGCGCGTGCGCGAACCGGCTTGCGCAAGGCGGCGCAGGCGCTCGTCGCCGACGCGAACGGTGCGCTCGACGCCAGCAATACCGCACAGGCCGACAAGCTTTTGCAGCAGGCCGAGGCGGCGGCACCCGATCTGCCCGAGTTGCGCACGGCGAAATCGCGCCTGCGCGAAGCACGCGAGCAGCTCGACATCGGCCGGCAGCAAGTGCAGGTGTCTTCCGCCGATCAGTCGCGCATCGCCGAAATGCTCGAGGAGGCCGACAAGGCCATGGCGGCCGGGAATTTGATCCTTCCGCCCGGCGATTGCGCCTACGACAAATACCGCGCGGTGCTGCGCATCGACGGCAACAATGCGAAGGCTTTCGCGGGGCTCAATCGCATCCCGGCGCGCGCCAAGGAGCTGTTCGAGCAGGCGCTCAAGGACAAGACGCCGTTCCGGGCGCGCGCCGACATCGACGCGATCGCGCAGTCCGATCCGAGCGATACCTCGGTGCCCGCGCTGCGCGCGCGCCTCGCCGACGCGATGCTCGACGCCGCGCAAGCGCGCATCGACGAGAACCGCCGCGACGAAGCCCTGCGTGCCGTCAAGGCCGCACGCGAGCTCGCGCCGAACAACCCGCGCATCGACCCGCTCGACCAAAAAGCGCAAGCGCTCCCGTCGGCGGGCGGCTGAGCTAAAAGTATACTTTTCGATGTGCCTGATCCTGGTCGCCATCAATACCGTGCCGGAGCGTCCGTGGCTCCTGCTCGGCAATCGCGATGAATTCCACGCGCGCGCCACGGCCGCGGCGGCGGCATGGAACGATCATCCCGAGATCATCGGCGGCCGCGACCTCGTCGCCGGCGGCTCGTGGCTCGCGGTCAATCGCAACGGCCGGTTTGCGGCCGTGACCAACGTGCGCACGGGCAAGCAGTCGCCCGCACCGCGCTCGCGCGGGGAGCTCGTCGGCGGCTACGTCGCCGGCGCGACGGCGGCCGATGCCTACGTCACCGACGTCGCCGCGCGGCGTGCCGAGTACGGGCCGTTCAATCTCGTCGTCGGCGATGGCGGCACGACGATGTTCGTCAGCAGCATCGACGGCCGGCCGCGCCGACTCGAGCGCGGCGTACACGCCTTCAGCAACGGTTCGCTCGAAGACGAATGGCCGAAGATGCGGCGCCTGCGCCGCGGCATGGAGGCGATGCGGCAAAGTGGAAAATGGGACGACGCGGATTTACTCGAACTGCTCGCCGACACGCACCAGCCGGCGGACCTCGATCTGCCGCAGACCGGCGTCGGGCTCGCGCTCGAACGCACGCTCGCGCCGATCTTCATCCGCGGCGAACAGTACGGCACGCGCGCGAGCACGCTCGCCTACGCGCGCGCGGACGGCGGCTTGACGCTCGTCGAGCGCAGTTTCGGGCCGGCAGGCGCGCCGCTCGGCGAACGCCGCATCGAGACCGACAGAGCTTGAACCACGAAGAACGCGAAGAAGAACGAAGCTTTTCGATTGCCTGTTCGCGTACTTCGCGCGTCCTTCGTGACGCGCTTTTTCGACAGCTCGAATCAGCCTCGCATCCCGAGGATATTCAATAACGCAGCGCGCGCGGCAGCGAAAGAAAAATGGCGCTCGACGTTGGCCAAGCCGTGGTCGGACAGCGTTTTCCACAATGCGGCATCGGTGTAGGCGCGCACGATCGCGTCGGCGAAATCCGCGGGCGCTTCGGCGACGAGTACGTCGCGTCCCGCCTCGACGTGCATGCCTTCCACCGCGCACGGCGTGGCGACCACCGGCAGGCCGCAGCTCATCGCCATGTTGACCTTGCCCTTCACGCCCGCGCCGTAGCGCAGCGGCGCGACCGAAAGCCGGCAGCCGTCCATGAACGGCTGGATGTCGGGCACGTAGCCGTGGATCACGACGCCGTCGTGCGCAAGATCGAGGACGCGCTGCGGCGCGCGGCTGCCGATGACGTGGAACGCGATGTCCGGCAGGCGTGCGCGCACGAGCGGGAACACGGCCTCGACGAACCAGAGCACCGCGTCGACGTTCGGCGGATGCTGGAAGCCGCCGACGAAGACGAGATCGCGCCGTTCGGCGAATTCGCGCTTGCGGCCATGCACCTCGTGCACGTTGGACAGGATTTCCACGCGTGCATGCGGCACGTCGCGCGCGAGCAGTTCCTTCTCGATCGCGCTGACCACCAGGCTGACGTCGCATTCGCGCATGAGCTTGAGCTCCTGCGCGCGCGTGCGCGCGGCCTGTTGCGCGAGCTCGCTCCTGCCTTCGAGCGCGGCGGCGCGCTGCTCGCGCAAATAGTGCAGATCGACCGTGTCGAAGATCAGCCGGGCCTGCGGTGCGTAGAGCCGCGCGATGCCAACGTAGTTCGCGGCGACGTAGTGGCGCGAAAGCAGGATCGCGTCGAGCGAACGACCATGGCTGCGCAGCCAGGCGATCGGGTCGGCGACGAACGGGTGATACAGCGCTTCGACGCCGAGCGCCTGCAGCGCTTCGGTGTAGCGTCCGTCGTGGGCGCGGTTGTCGGGCAGGAAGCTAACGGCGAGCCCGAGCCCGCGCAGGATGCGCATGAGGTTCAACATGCGCAGCGAGCCCGAATCGTGATCCGGCATCGGCGTGCAGGCGTCGACGATCAACACGCGTCCGCGCGCGCGCCAGGTGGCGGCGGCCTCGGCGTGCGCGGCGTCGTCGATCGGCGCGGGCTGGCCGGCGAGTTCCTTTTTCCACTTCTCCACAAATTTTTCGCGGTTGACGACCTGGTAGCGCTTCATGCCGCTGCCGAGGTCCGTGCCCGCCGTCACGCCTTCGAAATGCACGACCGTCGCGTGCGGCTCGTAGAACACCCTCTTGCCCGCGGCGCGCACGGCGAATGCGAGATCCGTGTCCTCGTAGTAGGCCGGTTCGTAGCGGCGGTCGAAGCCGCCGAGCTCGCGAAAAAGCGCGGTGCGGATCATGACGGCGGCGCCGGAGCAGTAGTCGGCCTCGCGGCGGAATGCGTAGCGCGGGTCGGCCGGATCGTCGAAGCGACCGTAGTTCCAGCCCGACCCGTCGCGAAACACGATGCCGCCGGCCTCTTGGAGGCGCCCATCGGGGTAGACGAGCCGCGCGCCGACGAGCCCCGCTTCGGGTTCTTCGTCGAAGCAGCGCAGCAGCGCGTCGAGCCAGCCCGGTGTGACCACCGTGTCGTTGTTGAGGAACAGCAGGAACTCGGCCTTGGCGACCGCGGCGCCGGCATTGCACGAGCCGACGAAACCGAGATTGTCGGCGTTGCGCACGACGTGGATGCCGCCAATGCCGGCCAGGCGCTGCGGCGTCGTGTCGGTCGAGGCGTCGTCGACGACCACGATCTCGAACGGCACGACACCCGCGTGCGCGACGAGCGAGCGCAGGCAAGCTGCCGTATAGGCGATTTTGTTGTAGACCGGGATCACGATCGACACACGCGGCGCTTCGCTTGTCGGCACCGTGAACGCAGCGCCGTCGTCTTGCGGTGCGCTTACCGAGAGCGGCGACACGGCGGGCGATTTGCGCCGGAATTCGGCCGATGCGCGGCGCAGCGTGCCGGCGAGGCCGCGGCTGGCGAGACTGCCGCGCGTGCGGTGCACGATCGCGCGCAGGCGGCTCCAGGCGAACGCCAGGCGCATGCGCAGCGCGCGCAACTTGCGCGTGGCGTAGCGGAGCGGGCGCGTGAGCCGCCACGAGCGGCTCGCGAGCATGCGATCGCGCTGGTCGCGAATCTGGGCGAGCTCCGCTTCTACGCGCTCGAATTCGGGGCGCAGGCGTCCGAGCTCGGCGTCGAGCGAGAGCGCCCAGGCGCTGCGCTCGTCGAAATCGGCCTGCAGCCGGCGCTGCGCGGCCGCCGTGCGCTTGACCTCGCCTTCGAGGCCGAGCGCCCATTCGGTACGCTGCTCGAGCGCCTTCGCCTGTGCGTCGATGCGCGTGCGCTGTGCGGCGATTTCGCGCTTGACTGCGCCGATCTCGTCGGCCTCGATCTGCGCAAGCAGGCGGTCCGATGACGGCACGACCGGCACGTAGCGCGGCATCGAGTGCGCCGCCGTGGGCAGCAGGTCGCGATAGTCCGCCGCCATGTCCACAAGTGTGCGTTGTGGATTTTTCCGCAACGCGGCGCGTGCGGTCGCGAGCGGCCGTCGATCGGCCGCGAGCCGTGCGATCGCCGCGACGATGGCGGCGGGCTCGGGGTCGACGAGGAAACCGTCCACGCCGTCGTGCACGCGTTCGGCGAGTGCGCCGAGGCGCGTGGCGAGCACGGGCACCCCGAAGGCGGAGAGCTCCGAGAGCGTGTAGCTGAACGTCTCGGCGAAGTTCGGCAGGATCAGCGCTGCGTCGGGCGCAATGCGCGCGAGCATCGCCGGGATGTCGTCGCGGCGGTAGTTGAGCACGATGTGAACGCCGCTCGTGCCGAAGAATTCCGCGCTTTCGGGCCCGGCGCCGAGCAGGAACAGTTCTGCGTGTTCGCCGAGCCGCGGCAGGATTCCGCGCAGCAGCACCGAAGCCTTGCCACGCCGGACGCGGCCGAGCACGATCAGGCGCAGGCGCGGCCGCGCGGGCGGGTCCGGCAGCGGTGCGGGATTTCCGGGCCACGGCTCGAGTCCGTGCGGCACGACGTGCTGCGGCAAGTTCGCGAGGCGCGGCTGCAAGCGCAGGAACAGCGTGAGCGCGGCCCGGCTCGGCGCGACGAGCGGCGTGCGTGCGGCGAGCGCGGCGTCGGCGAAGGCTTCGCGCAAGGCGAGCCAGTAGTCCGGATCGCGCTCGGCGAATTCGAAGCCGGCGTCCGCGCCGGCCAGATCGGCGCGCAGCAGCGCAGCGTCGAACGTGAGCGCCGGATCGTCGAGATTGCGGTGCAGGAGCGGCCAGAGCGGATAGAAATCGTGTACGAAGTACACCGTCGGCAGGCCGCTCCGCAGCGCGTCGAGACTGTGGCCGATCAGCGAGGAGATCACGATCGCATCGACGGCGTAGTCGCGCAGGATCTCGGCGAAGAACGCGGCGTAGGCGCGGTCGGCGAGCGCGGTGCTCGCGATCGGCGCGGGCAGCAGCAGACGGCGCAGCGCCGGCTGAGCGAGGGCGCCGTCGCGGAGCTCGAGCACCTCGCCGTAGCGCCGCCGGTCGAAATTGCCGTGCGCCATCAGCACCATATGATGCCGCGTGTCGTCGGTGCGGGCGAGATCGCGCACGAAGCGCTCCGCACCGCCGCCCCAGCCGTGCAGCACGTGCAGAACGACGGGCTTGGCGTCGAGCCCGGGGTAAAAATCCACTTTCCCCGCACCGAGCGCGAGCGCCGTGCCGACGCATTCGCGCAGCTCGCCCAATGCCGAAGGCGGTAGCGGATCGGCGCCAGCCGTCGCCGATGCCGGTCCGCGCAGCGGCGTGTCCGGGGCGGCGACGTAGAGATGGTCGAGCAGCACGCCGCGCAACGGCGCGTAGAGCGCGGGCATGATTCCGCCGCGCAGCTTCGCAGGATCGACTCCGCGGAGCAGCGCACCGCCCCACGCGCTCAGCAGCGGCGAAAACGTCGGCCAATCGAGAAGCGCGCGGCGGCCGTAGGCGTAGCAGAGCGCGTCGATGCGCGCGACGCCGGCGTCGCTGTGCGCGCCTTCCGGCAGCGGCGAGCGCGCCGTGCCGGCGTTGTCGAGGGCGGAGGCGACGAGCACGCCGTCGGCAGCGAGCGCGCGGCGCAGGCGCGTGTACCAGCGCGGCGGCAGGGCCGTGCCGGCGCGAATCAGGATCAGATCGTCGCCCGGAAACTTCCCTGCGGCCTGCGCGAGCGCAGCGGGCGCCTCGGGCGAGCCGTGGAACGCCTCGATCGAAGCGGCGTCGGCCGCCTCGCGGGCGACGCCCGCCAACCAATCGGCAGGCGCCGCGGCGCCGAAGACGCAGACGCGCACCGGCGCAAAAGTGGAATTTTCCACAAGTCGGTTTTCAGCGGCGCCCGTGCGTGTCGATCTGTTGCTCGGTGTAGCCGGCCGGCACGGCGAAATCGCCCGAAGGCACGCTGGACACCGCGATGCTCTTGAGCTCGACGACCTGGGTCGGGTTGCCGGCGTCGTCGTAGTGCGTGATGCGCACCGGGAACTTGTCGGGTGGCAGCTGGTTGACCGGCGAGTGGAACATGCCGGCCGACATCTTCTCGCCGAGCGCCTTCATCTGCTCGAACGCTTTGCGCACGGTCGCGTGGTCGGCGCCCGGGATGCCGGCCGCGGAAACGTCGGCGAGGCAGGTGTCCTCGCGATGGCGGCCGCCGATGTCGGTGCGGTAGACCTCGCACGAGTAGCCCGCGACGCGGTCGCTCGCGCCGGTCGGCGTAACGCTCACCTCGAGCTTCGCGCCGGCGCCGGCCATCGCGGCGCCCATGCGCTGCTGGATCATCGCGCGCTGCTCGGGCGGCAGGTTGGCGAGCGCCGCGTTCGCCTGCGCCATCGCCGCGCTGGTCGTGTCGGCGATCTTCTGCATGTCCATGTACGTCCGTTTGTCGTTCTGCAACACGAGAACACGGCCAGCCGAAGTGTCGAACAGCATGCCGACCTTGCCGGCATCCATGCGCATCTGGCCGCCACCGACTTCGATGCGCGACAGCGCAGGCACGTCGCCGCCCTGTTTCGTGACTTGGTATTCGGCCTGGAAATCTGCCCAGGCGCAGACGGGAAACGCGAGCGACACGGCGATGACGAAAGCGAGACGACGTTGCATGAGGCGGCTCCGGTGGAAGACGACGGAATGATGCACACGAACAGTGAATTATCCCGTAACCGCCCGGCCCTGTCACCGAACCCGCGCGCGGCGGCTTAGGCTAGACTGGGCGCATCCGTGTCATCCGCGCCTCTACCCTTGTCGATACTTCGCGGTTTCGTTTCGGTCTGCCGAACGCTCTGGAGATTCCTGCGCGCGCCGTTCTGGCTCGGCGCGGGCCTGTCCGTGGGCTTTCTCGCGCCTTACGCGATCTATCTCGACAGCCAGGTCCGTGCGCGCTTCGACGACTTGTCCTGGGACCTGCCGAGCCGCGTCTACGCCCGCCCGCTCGAGCTCAAGACGGGCATGCCGATGTCGGCCGAGGCGCTGTTGCTCGAGCTGGCGGCCTCGCGCTACGAGCACGATCCGTCGGCGCGCATGCCCGGCACCTACGCGCAGGACGGCGGCCGGTTCACGATCGCCACGCGTGCGTTCAGCGACGCCGACGGCCGCACGCCGGCCAGGCGGTTCGTCGTCTCGCTGTCGGCGAACAGCGTCACCGCGCTCGCGGACGCCGCGAGCGGCGCCGCGCTCGACGCCGTGCGCATCGATCCGGCGCGCATCGCCACGCTGTACGGCGCCGAGCAGGAAGAGCGGCGCGTGGTCACCTTGGAGCAATTGCCGCCCCTGCTGGTCGCTGGCATCCAGGCCGTCGAGGATCGCGATTTCAAGCACCACCACGGCATCGCCGTGGGCGCCATCCTGCGCGCGGCCTTCGCCGATTTGAGCGCCGGCCGTGTCGTGCAAGGCGGCAGCACGCTGACCCAGCAGCTCGTCAAGAACCTGTTCCTCGACCGCGGCCAGCGCTTCACGCGCAAGTTCAACGAGGCGCTCATTTCGCTGCTCATCGAGGCGCGGTACGACAAGCATCGCATTCTCGAGGCGTATGCGAACGAGGTGTTCCTGGGCCAGCAGGGCGGCCAGGCCGTGCACGGCTTCGCCGCGGCCGCGGAGTTCTACTTCGGGCGCGAGCCCCGGGACCTCGGCGCAGCCGACATCGCGTTGCTGGTCGGCCTCGTGCAGGGGCCGAGCCTCTACGACCCGCGGCGCCATCCCGATTTCGCGCTCAATCGGCGCAATCTCGTACTCAACGAATTCTACGAGACCGGTCTCGTCGACGACGCCACGTTGGCGGCGGCACGCGCCGCGCCGCTCGGCGTGCTCGAGACGCCGGGGCTGCCGCGCAATGCGACGCCGGCGTTCCTCGACCTCGTGCGTACCCAGCTCGCGCGCGACTATCCGTCCAGCGAACTCAGACGAGCGGGCCTCGCGATTCACACGACGCTCGCGCCGTCGACGCAGGCGCTCGCCGAAGGCGCGCTCACGAAGACGCTCGAAACGCTCGGCAAGCGGCAGCCGGAGCTCCAGGGCGCCATGGTGGTGACCGGCGCGCGCAGCGGCGAAGTCGAAGCGCTGATCGGCGCGCGCGATCCCGAAGACCCGGGCTTCGACCGCGCGCTCGAGGCCGAGCGTCCGGTCGGCTCGTTGATCAAACCTTTCGTGTATCTCGTCGCACTCGCGCAGCCGGAGAAATATTCGCTGGCGACTCCGCTCGACGACGTGCCGGTCGACTTGCCGCAACCGAACGGGACGCATTGGACGCCGCAGAACGACGATCGCGAAGCGCACGGGCGCGTCGCGCTCGTCGATGCGCTCGCGCACTCGTACAATCTCGCCACGGTGCACTTGGGCGTGGCGCTCGGCATCGACAAGATCCGCGGCTTTCTCGAATCCTTCGGCCTGGGCGTCGAGATCAACCCGAATCCGTCGCTGCTGCTCGGGGCGGTGGATCTCTCGCCGTACCAGATGGCGCAGCTCTATCAGTATTTCGCGGCCGACGGCCACGCGCTGCCGCTGCGTGCGCTGCGCGGCGTGCTCGATGCGCAAGGACGGCCGCTCACGCGCTACACGGTCAAACCGGGCGCAGGCGGCTACATCGTACCGGCCCGCTTGGTAAGCTATGCGCTGCAAGCCGTGACCCAGACCGGAACCGCGCACGCGATCGGCGAGCAGGGGCTCGGGTATCTGCATGCGGCGGGCAAGACGGGCACCAGCGATTCGCAGCGCGATTCGTGGTTCGCCGGATACACCGGGTCGCATCTCGCCGTCGTGTGGATCGGCCGCGACGACAACAAGCAGACCGGCCTCTACGGCGCGACGGGCGCTTTGCAGGCCTGGATCGCCTTGTTCCGGCGGTTGCCGACGGCGCCGCTCGCGCTGCCGCAGGAGGGCATCGAGACGGCGTGGGTCGACATGGAATCCGGCCGGCGCACCGAATCGCAGTGTCCGCATGCGCGCGAGCTGCCGTTCGCCGCCGGCGCGCTGCCGGCGGACACGGAACATTGCGTGTGGCAGGAGATCAAAGGCTTGTTCAGTGGGCATTGAGGAGGGATCGGCAGTCGATCCCGACATGGACAGATCGAGATGAAACGTCATCCATTCGTGTACATCGTCATGTTCGGCGCGGCGCTCGCCGCCTGCTCGCAGCCGAGCCCGCCGGCGAAAACCGCCAGCCGTCCGGAACGCGACCCGCAAGCGGCCGTCGCCTCGATCCGCGCCGCAGCGGCCCAGTTCGATTCGAGCGTCGAAGTGCATCCGCTGCGCGACGCCGCCGTCGAGGGTCTGCTCAAGCAGGCGCAGGACGCCGAAGCGCAGCGCCAGCCCGATCAGGCGCTCGCGAGCGTGCGCAAGGCACTCGCCATCGCACCGCAGTCGCCGGACCTCGTGCAGTACGAGGCCGAGCTGCTCGTCGAGAGCGGCGACTGGAAAGGCGCCGCGGCGGCGGCGCAGAAATCCTACGACATGGGCCCGAAAGTCGGCAGCCTCTGCGCGCGCAACGTCGAAACCTTGATCGAAGCGCGCACGACGCTCGGCGACACCGCAGGCGCCACGAAGATCCGCGAAGAAGCGAGCGGCTGCCGCGTGCCGCCGCCGGCGCGCTATTGACGAGCGGGCTGCGCGTGCCCGCGTCGTTATCTTGCTTCTCTGCTCGTCATTCGGGAGAAAGCTGGAATCCAGCTTCCGCTGGTCATTCCTGCGAAGTCACGAATCCAGTTTCCGTTTTTTTGGGAACGAGTGGAGCAAGAGCTTTCGCTCGCCCTTGCGGTCGAGCGAGACACCTTTCTTTGGGTGGCCAAAGAAAGGTGTCCCAAAGAAAGGCCACCCCACGAGCGCGCCCTACGGGCATCCTGCCCTGCGGGTGCGCGAGCACACTACGGGCTCCGCTGACGGCACTTCCGTGTGCCGACAGCGGAGTCGGCGCGATCCCTCGCGCCGCCCCTGCGGGCTTGTCCTCCGTGCGCTCGCCGCGCTCGAGGGGCCCCGGGAAGCGGCGCACATTCCATGTGCGCAGAAGCGAGCTAAAGAGCAGAGAGCTTCGCTCTCGCTTTTGCGCGCAGGAGCGCGCTGCTCTTTGGGACCCCTCGGGCGCGGCGAGGCCGCGGAGGAAGCGTCGCGCAGCGATCGCGCGCAGGACGCGCGCGAGTTTGCTGCCAGTACAGGGATGTGCTGTCAGCAAACCCCGGAGCGGCCTCGCGGAGTCGGAGGGCAGGATGCCCGTAGGGCGCGCACGCGGGGTGGCCTTTCTTTTGCGTACTTTTCTTTGGCCAGGCAAAGAAAAGTACGTCGCTCGTCCACAGGACGAGCGAAAGCTTTCGAACTGCGTTCCGCCGTCCGCTGAACCACCCCGGACTATTCGATGCGCCATTTGAGCGCCCGTGAGCTGCTCGGCCCCGAGGGACCCTTCGCGCGCGAAGTGCCGGGATTCGCTCCGCGCGAATCTCAGCAGACGATGGCCGAAGCCGTCGAGGAAGCGATTGCCGACGGCAGCATGCTGATCGCGGAGGCCGGCACGGGCACCGGCAAGACCTTCGCGTATCTCGTGCCGGCCCTGTGCTCGGGCAAACGCGTGATCGTCTCGACGGGGACGAAAACGCTGCAGGACCAGCTCTTCCATCGCGATTTGCCGCGCGTGCGCGCCGTTCTCGGTGCGCGGTTGCGCACGAGCCTGCTCAAGGGACGCGCGAATTATCTGTGTCTCTACCGGCTCGAGCAGACGGCGAAGGACGGCCGGCTCGCCTCGCGCGAACAGGTCGCGGAATTGCAGGCGATCAGGGCCTGGGCGGCGCGTACCGCGAGCGGTGACCGCGGGGAATTCGCAGCGGTTCCCGAGGAATCGTCGCTGTGGCCGCGCGTGACCTCGACCGCGGAAAACTGCCTCGGCGCGGAATGTCCCAAGTTCGCCGACTGCTTCGTCGTCAAGGCGCGGCGTGCGGCGCAGGAAGCCGATCTCGTCGTCGTGAATCACCATCTGCTGTTCGCCGATCTCGCGATCAAGCAGGAGGGTTTCGGCGAAATCCTTCCCGGAGCGCACGCGTTCGTGCTCGACGAAGCGCACCAGATTCCCGAACTGGCCGGTGTATTTTTTTCCACAAGTATAACTTCGCGCCAGATCTCGGAGCTCGCCGCCGACGCGCTCGCCGAGTGCGGCTCGGTCACGGGTGCACTCGCGGGCTTGCGCGAGCCGGTCGAGGCGATCGCGCCGGCCGCCCGCCGCGCCCGGCTCGCGCTGGACCGGCTGCCCGCGAAAGGTCCGTTCACGGCGATCGAACACGACGCCGAGGCGCTCGAAACCTTGCACGCGCTCGACGAGGCGCTGCGCAAGCTCGCCGAGGCGCTCGCTCTGCAAGCCGAGCGTTCGCGCGGCCTCAGTGCGGCGAGCGAGCGCGCCGAGACGCTGTGCCAGCGTCTGCATGCCGTGCTCGACGGCGCTGCGGGAGAGGCGGTGCATTGGTACGAACTCAGCGCACAGGGTTTTTCGCTGCACGCCACGCCGCTCGATCTCGCGCCGCCGCTGCGCACATTGCGCGAGCAGTCGCATGCGAGCTGGATTTTCACCTCGGCGACCTTATCGGTGGCCGGACGATTCGACCATTTCTCGCGCCAGCTCGGCCTCGACGATCCCGTCGCGATGAGCCTGCCTAGCCCGTTCGATTTCGCGCGCCAGGCGCTCGCGTACCTTCCGAAGGGCTTGCCCGACCCGAACGCGCCCGACTACACGGATCGCGCGATGGCCGTCGCGCGGCCCGTGCTGGAGGCGGCGGGCGGGCGCAGCTTCGTGTTGTTCACGTCGCACAGGGCGCTGCGCCGCGCCGCGGAAATCTTCGCCGACCTGCCGTTTCCGCTGTTCGTGCAGGGCACTGCACCGCGGCACCAGCTGCTGACCGAATTCCGCGAATCGGGCAACGGCGTGCTGCTCGGCGCGGCGAGTTTCTGGGAGGGCGTCGACGTGGCGGGCGAGGCGCTCAGTTGCGTGATCATCGACAAATTGCCTTTTGCCGCGCCGGACGACCCTGTGCTCGATGCCCGCCTGACGGCTCTGCGCGACGCCGGCGGCAATCCCTTTTTCGAATGGCAAGTGCCGGCCGCGGCGATCGCGCTCAAGCAAGGCGCAGGGCGCTTGATCCGCGACGTCGGCGATCGCGGGGTCCTCGTGCTCTGCGATCCGCGCCTGACCGCGCGCGCCTACGGCAAGCTTTTCCTGCAGAGCCTGCCGCCGCTGCCCGTGACGCGCGAGCTCGCCGATGTGCAGGCGTTCTTTGCGCGGACGCCGTCGGCGACGGCATCCGAACCCGCATGATCGACGCCGCCCGCATCGAGCTCAACGGCAGGCCCGCGAGCGCCGAAGACCTGCGTCCGCTCATCCAGAGCAACTACGGACATTTCACGGCATTCGAAGCGCGGGCAGGCCGCGTGCAAGGCTTCGCGCTGCATCTCGAGCGGCTGGTCCGCGGGACGAGAACGCTGTTCGGCAGCGATCTCGACCCGGAGCGTTTGCGCGCCTGCGTGCGTCAGGCCATCGGCAGCGACGCGGCGCTGTCGGTGCGCGTCAACGTGTTTTCGCGCGCGTTCGACCGCGAACTCCCCGGCGCTGCGGCGGAACCCGATATCCTCGTCATCGTCGCGCCGGCGAAGCCGCGATCGGCGGCACCCGCGCGGCTCAAGTCGTTTCGCTATGGACGCGAGCTGCCGGACGTCAAGCACGTGGGCACGTTTCCACTTTTCCACTTTCGCGCCCGCGCACAGCAGGCGGGCTTCGACGACGCACTGTTCGCCGGCGCGGACGGCCGCATCGCCGAGGCATCGGTGTGGAACCTCGGTTTCCTCGACGGCGACGGCGTCGTCTGGCCCGACGCTCCGCAGCTGCGCGGTGTGGGCCAGGAACTGCTCGCACGCGGCATGCAGCGTCTCGGCGTTCCGCAGAGCAGGCGAGCGATCGGGCTCGGCGACGTCGCGGCGTTCCGCGGCGCGTTCGTGACGAACGCCATGGTGCCGGTGCGGGCGGTCGCGGCGATCGACGACATCGCGTTCGCGATCGACGAGGCGACGCTGGCATTGCTGCGGCGCTGCCGCGATGACAACCCCTGGGAGCCCGTGTGATACTTCGCCGCCCAACGGAGGAGGCGGGTATGGCAGGCGTGATCGGTTTTGGCGGCGTGTTCTTCAAGGCGCGCGATCCGGAAGCGCTCGGCGCGTGGTACGCCAAGCATCTCAAGATCCAGCTCGCCGGTTTCGGCGGCGCGAAGTTCCTGGAGGACAGCGCGCGTCCGGGCTGCATCGTGTGGACGCCGTTCAAGGAAACGACGAACTATTTCGCGCCGAGCGACAAACCCTTCATGATCAATTTCCGCGTCGACGATCTCCATGCGCTGCTCGCCGAGCTGCGCGGGGCCGGCGTACAGGTGGACGCGCGCGTGGACGAAAGCGACTTCGGCCGTTTCGGCTGGATCATGGACCCGGAAGGCAATCGCGTCGAGCTCTGGGAGCCGCCGGCAAAAGCCTGATGCGGTCCCCGGCAGACGACTGACCACGAAGCACGCAAAACGGACTATCGAGCGCCCGCCGGCCGCCCCGATTCGCCCGCGTTTCGCCAGCATCGCGGCAAGCCGTCGCCATGCGCGCGGCGCCCAATCTCCGCATCGGGGCGACGGAGAGACGCATGTCGGTTTTCCATTCGATCACGTTCAAGGTGTTCGGCATCGGGTTCCTCGCGCTCTTGATGCTGATCCCGCTCGCCGAAGTGCAGGGCTTGATCGGCGAGCGCAACGGCCTGCGCGAACGGACCATCGCGACCATCGCGCAGAGCTACGGCGGCCAGCAGCAAGTCGGCGGGCCGGTGCTGGCCGTGCCGAAAACGGTGCGCGTGCAGATCGGCAACAGCTGGACCACGCAGGAGAGCACGACGATCCTCTTGCCCGACCGGCTCGATGTCGCGGGTGCACTCGCGCCGGAGCTGCGCAGTTACGGCATCTACGCGGTGCCGGTGTATACCGCTGAAATCGAGCTCTCCGGACGCTTCATCGGCGCGGACCTGAAATCCGTCGAAGGAGGCGACGTGGTCTACCACTGGGATCGCGCCGAGCTGCGCCTGCCGATCGCCGACGCGCATGGCATCCGCCGCATCGGCGCGGTCACAGTCGGCGGCGTCGAATATGCGTTCGGTCCCGGCGAGGCGGGAGTCGGCAACGTCGGCGCGATCTCCGCTCACGTCGACGCGAAGCCCGGCGAGGACTTGCCGTTTCGAATCGCGCTGACGCTCGCCGGCACGCAAAGCCTCTCCGTGCTGCCGTGGCGCGGCGGACCGAAGCCAGCCTGCGCGCGCCGTGGCCCGATCCGAGCTTCGAGGGCGCGTTCCTGCCGGCGGAACGGCACATCAATGCGCAGGGCTTCGACGCGCGCTGGCAGGTGCTCGATCTGAACCGCAGTTTCGGCCAGCGCTGGCAGGAAGACGCGCAGCACTCGCTGTACGTCGGCGGCGCCGCTTTCGGCGTGAGCCTGTACCAGCCCGTGAGCGTCTATCAGCTCAACGAGCGCGCCGGAAAATACGGCGTGCTGTTCATCGCACTGACGTTCATCGCCTTTTTCCTGTTCGAAGTGCTCAAGAAACTGCGTGTGCACCCCGTGCAGTATCTGCTCGTCGGGCTCGCGATGGCGACGTTCTACGTGGTGCTGCTCGCGCTCTCGGAGCAGATCGGCTTCGCGCTCGCATATGTGCTCGCGGCCGCAGCCGTCGCGGCGATCGTCGGCGGCTACGCTGCGGCCGTGCTCGGCACGCGGCGGCTGGGCATCCTGCTCGGCGCCGTGCTGGCGCTCGTCTACGCACTGCTGTACGGTTTGATCGCGAGCGAGCAATACTCGTTGCTGATGGGTGCGGCGGCGTTGCTCGCCGTGGTCGCTGCGCTCATGTACCTGACCCGCAAGGTGGACTGGTACGCGATGACCGCGGCCGCGGCCTCGCGTTGATCCTGCACGGAACCGAACGACCATGAATCTGCTCGCGCTCGACACCTCGACCGAATGCTGCTCGGCCGCCTTGCTTTGCGGTGCGGAGCTCATCGAACGCAGCGAAATCGCGCCGCGCCGGCACGCGGAGCTGATCCTGCCGATGATCGACGGCCTGCTCGCCGAAGCCGGCATTTCGCGCCGCCGGCTCGACGGCATCGCGGTCGGGCGCGGCCCCGGCGCGTTCACGGGCGTGCGCCTGGCGATCTCGCTCGCGCAGGGCCTTGCGCTCGGGCTCGACGTGCCGGTCGTGCCGGTCTCGTCGCTCGCTGCGCTCGCCCAAGACGTGCCTGCGCAGACGGCACAGGATACGGCGATCCTGGCCGTCATCGATGCGCGCATGGGCGAGGTCTACGCAGGCGCGTACCGCCGCGTCGGCGGCGTCGTCGAGCCGCTCGGGGGCGAGCACGTCGGTCCGGCGGCGCGGCTCGAACTGCCGCAAAGTACACAATGGTGCATCGCAGGCAGCGGGTGGGACGCCTATCGCGAGGCGCTCGCCGCGCGTCTGCCGCACGCGCCGCGCTGGGCGGACGGCGCGCGTTTTCCGCAGGCGCGCGCCGTCGTGCGGCTCGCGGCGCCGCAATTCGAGGCGGGACGCGGCGTAAGCCCCGAATATGCGTTGCCCGTGTATCTGCGCGACAAGGTGGCGCTCACGCTCGACGAGCAGCGCGCACGCTGAGCCGCTGCGCAAGTCTGCTAGCATTCGCCGCTTTCCGGAATCGAGAGCGGCGTCATGCGGGGACAAGCTTTCGGCGAGGGCGGCGCCGGATCGCCGTGGTGGACCAATGCGCAGCTGCGACGCTGGATCGCCGCCGCCGTTTGCATGATCGTCTACGGCGCGCTCTGGTTCGCCGTGCGCGCCGAGTGGCTCGCGCATCCGCTCGCGTTCGGACAGCCGGAATTCGCCGACTGCGTCGCGCTCGGTGGTTCCGCTTACCGCTGCGGCGCCGCCGCCGGAGGTTCGGCGGTCCGGCTGCCCATCGTGCTCAAAGCCCAGCACGAATACACCATCCGTGTCGCCGGCAGCGCGGCAACGGCGGACCCGGTGCATCTGTACGTCGACTTTTTCGCGAAGGAATACGATTCGCCGGAGCAGAAAGGCGAGGTCTGGCTTTATCACGGCGGCAACCAGGCGGGCATCCTGCGCTGGTCGTCGGACATGCCTCCCGAGCACGCGTGGCTGCGCCTCACCGCCGAGAACGGCGGCGCGTACGAGATCGATTCCATCCGCGTGACGCAGGCCTCGCGCGGGCTCGTGCGCGCACGCGATGCGATGTGGTGGATGAGCGCTCTGACGCTGCTCTACGCGTTCGTTCGAATGCGTCGGCTCGAGTTCGCGCGCACGATCGAGCGCGATCTGCGATCGGTCGCGCCGGGTCGCGCCGTACGTTGGCGAGCGATCCTTCTCGCGCCGCTTCATGCCGTGAGCCGTGCGCATCCGCGCGCCGCTGTCGCTCGGGCGCTGCGTTCGTTGCGGAATATCACGGCGCGCCATCCGCTCGTCGTACTGACGACCGCGGCGGCGCTCGTCGGGGTGCTGCTCATGCTGAGGGTCGCGACGCTCGGCGTGCCGATCGTGTTCGGCGACGAGATGAGTTATGCGTTGCTGTCGAAGAGCCTCGGCAATCCTCTCGTCTATTCGCGCAATGCCTTGCTGTTGCCGCTGCCGAACCAGCTTTTCTTCGACGTGTACCACCTCGCCACGTTGTGCGGCGCGGCGACGCTTGGCGCGGCGCGAGCGCTCAACTGCGTGCTGTTCGCACTCGCGGCTTTCCCGCTGTTCGCGCTCGCGCGCCGCTTCTTGCCCGCGACGCAGGCGCTCGCGTTCGCCGTAGCGATGCTGCTCATGCCGAACAGCTCGTATACCAGTTTTTTCATGCCCGAGTCGTCCTATTTCCTGGGCTTTTACTTCGTGGTCTGGGCCTTCGTGGCATTCATCGAACCACATGGACGCTTGCGCCACGCCGCGGCGGCGGGCTTCGCGCTGGCTGCGCTGAGCCTCATCAAACCGCACGGCCTGACGATCCTCGCCGCATGTGCCGTGACCGTGCTCGTCGGCATCGCCTGCTGGCGCGGCGAGCGGCGGCGGCTCGGGCTCGGCTTCGGCGTTTTGCTCGCCACGTTCGTGCTCGCGCGCGCCGTGCTCGGCATCTCGGCGGCGCCCGACACGGGCGAAACCTGGTTCGATCGCACGTTCGGCTTGTATGCCGGTTTCCTGACGCACACGGCGCAGCTGTCGCTCGATGCGCAGGCGCTCGCGCGCTTGCGCACAGCGGCGACGAACAACCTCGGATCGTTCTTCATGATCTTCGCCGCCCCGCTTGCCGCGAGCGTGACGTGGCTGTCGCAGCGGCCGTCCGCGCCGGCGTCCGCGGAGCGCAAGCAACTACGGCGGCTGCACCTTTTCGCGTACGTGACGCTCGCGTGCTTGCTCTTAGGCACGATCAAGTTCACGGCGACGATTGCTGGCATCGACGACACGCAATCGCCGGATCGCATCCACGAGCGCTACTACGATTTCGCGTTCGCGCTGGTGTTGCTCTGCGGTTACTGCAGCTTTCGGCAGCTGCTGCGTCAGCCGCCCGAGCGGCGCGTCCGCACGTGGCTGGCGGTCGCGCCGATCTTCGTCGTCGCCGTCGGTTACTTGGCGTGCGATCTCGGCGCCGTACGTTTTTCCTGGGTCGATCACCCGTTCTTGGCCGCTGCGAGTTACTGGCAAGCAGAGGACATCCACGTCGTGGCCGTGCTCGGCGTACTCGTAGCGCTGCTCGTTCCGTTCGCGCAACGAACGGTGGCGCGGTTCTATGCGGTGTTCCTGGCGTCGTTGAGCGTCTGCGGATTCTTGGTCGTGAACGACAACGCCGCCGAATCGGAGAAATTCGGCGAGGTCGATCGCACCGTGCTCGCGGTCGAGGCGATCGTCGATCCGCACGAGCTCGAAAGCGGCCTCGTGCTCAGCGACGACATGCAACCGCTCATGCGCACGGCGTTTTATCTGCGCGACAACGTGATGGTCAGGCTGGTGGCTCCGCATTTCGCGCTCGAGACGGCCGCTATTCCGTCCGGCGTGAGATGGATACTCGCCTATGGGCGTTTCCGGCCGGCGGAAGACGAGTGGGACGCAGGTCTCGCCCTGCCCGCGGGCGCGACTTTGTATCGGCGGCTGCCGTCGCGTTCGAGCGGGAGCCGATCGCCCGGCGGCTAGAAATAGCGGCTGCGTACGTAGCAGAACGCGCGTTCGTCGCCCGCCGCAGTCGCGGGATCGGAATCGCTTGTATTGCCGAACGTGGCGAAGTCGAGCACGTCCCAGCCGCAGCGATCGAGGATGCGGCGCAACCCCTTCTCGGAGAACATCCAAAAATTGGTGGCGTCGTTGTTGGTTTCGTCGGGTGCCACGAGATACGCCACCGGCAGCTCGCGCAGCTCCACGCGCGACCGCACGTGGCGAGCGGCGCTGTAGCGCGCGATGCGCGTGCTCACGAAGGCATAGCGCGCGCTCTTCGCCAGCGATTCGAGCGCGAGGAACGGATTCTTGAGGTGGTAGAGAATCCCGAGGAAGAATGCGAGTTCGTAACGGTCGCCTGGCAGGCGGAATTGTGCATCGAGATCGGTTTCGAGGATCTCGACTGCGGATTTCAACGATTCCTTGAGCAGGCGCACGCCGCGGCAGCCGTTGAAGTTCGTCGGTGGGAAATCCGCGACATGCGCACGGTAGCCGAGCGACTCGAGGAAAAAAGCGGCGTCGCCGTCGGCCGCTCCGATATCGACGATAGCGCCTTCGCCGACGCGGTCGAGGAAGTTCCGGTTCTCGCCCGTGAGCATGCGGTCGAGCAGGTAGAAATTGTCGAGCGTGCCGTACGGATACCAGCCGAATTCGCTCGGCGCGAGCTGGCGTTTGTGCTGGTCGAGACGCGTGCGGAACGTCTGTGCCGCCTGGTTGAGTTGCGAGCTGTCCATACCTGTCGCCTGCCGGTTCCGAACGCGCCGGCACCATGCCTGAATCGGCGCTGCCGATCAATACCGAGCGTCAAACGAAGCGCCGCAGGAACTCGTACGCGGCTCGCTTGCGCGAGTGCAGGTTCGTCAGCCAGCGGTCCGCGGGCGACGCCGCAGTCTCGACGAGGGCGCCGAACACGAGAACCTCGCCGGGTGCCGTGCTGGCTTCCTGTCCGTAATCTCGCCACGCGCCGCGACGATAGGCCTCCGCCGGCGCGCTGACGAGGCGCTCGAGGTGGCCGTTGCGGCATGCGATACCGCTCGTGCGCAGCAGGAAATCGTAGCCGAGCGCTTGCGGCAGCCGTGTCGACGCCGGCCGACACGTCGCGTGACCGCACCATACGCCGCCGCTCCCGTGCGTGCTCACGCAACCGACGGCGACGAGCCGCTGCAGCGGGGGCAGTGCGATCGCATCGCCGGGCATGAGCGCGAGCGCATCGAGCGATACGAGGCTGTTCTCGATCTTGCGCACCGTGGCGCGATCAGCACCGAGTTCCGCGATATCGAGCCAACGCCAGGTGCGGCGTGCGCGTGCCCATTCTCGCGGCACGCGGCACGCCGAGGGCGCGCCTGCGGTGAGCAGCGCAGCGACTTCTGCCGCAATGGCGTCGATGAGCGGCGAATCGCGACGCAGATGGCGGTCGTCGCGGTAGTGGCTGGCCGCGTTCGCGATGCCGAGCTTCAGGGCCAGCTCGCGCGTGTCGATGCACGGCAGGCCGAGTGAACGCGCATCGGCAACAATGCGGCGCTCGCGGGAGCTGCGATGCCGCACTCGCGTCTTCGGCGCGACGAGCAGCACGATGACGCGGGCGCCGCGCGCGAGCGCTTCGCGCCAGGCCAGGCGTCGGGCGAAATGGACGTCGTGTGGGTCGAACACGGTGAGCAGCGTGTCGAGCAGGCTGTATTCCCAGACGACGACATCGCCGGGACGTATCGACGCGCATACGCCCATGAGGCGCATGCAGCCCATCAGCGAGGTCTGGTCGCCGATCGACAAATTGCCGAGCGCAAATCCGCGTTCGCGCGCGCGAGGTGCGAGGCGCGCGACGTAGCCGTCGTGCTCGATCGAGACGGAGGTGCCGACGATCCAGAGCGTGTGCGGCGATTCCGGCTGCATAGGCGTTCCGCAGGGACGATTCAGCCCGGATCCACGATGCGGATCATGGTCGCGGCGTCGCGCCCCTCGTGCAGCAGCACGAGACGATAGCGTTGTCCGGCGGCGTATCCGCGCACGTAGCCGTCGAAACCGCGCTTGCGCGGCGTGCGCAGCCTGAGTGCATCCTCGTCGTCGGCGATGTAGCTGAACTCGGCGAATCCGACGATCGTGTCGTCGTCGTCGAGAATGGCGAGCCGGTCTTCGCGTGCGATGCGGGCCATGCCGTCCAGCACGCGACCCTCGAAACGTGCTGCGGGCAATCCCGTCAGCGCGTCAGCGAATACGGCAGCGACCTTGAACTCGACTTCGATCGCGTTGTTCTGCTCGACCGCGCAATGCGTGCCCAAGCGTTCCCACGCGCTATCGGCGAACATGGCCAGATGTCGTTGCCGGAACCGTTCTAGGCTGTCGAGCAC